>JAOTYM010000088.1 GCA_029861845.1 Gammaproteobacteria bacterium
CAACCGCTTGTTACGCAGCCCGGCCGTAAGCGGTGCCAGCCAATTCCGTTCAATAGCATCGACAAATCGATGCCACTCGTCGAGCGCACCATATTCCAACGCCTCTCGACCCTGATCGAGCACTAACAGATGATCTCCCGGCGTGCTGTTTGAATCCAGCCAATCTTCTGCACCATCGGGTATGTCCGCGGACGGTGTTTGCGACAAGCGCGCAAGTGCACGACTCACTGGTTCGCCACTCCAAACATGGCTCCATTGGGTATGTTTAAGTTCGGGTAGCCGGCCGCCACCCCAAAACCACACACTGTTGACAGAGGGTGCCCCCCGACGTTCGCGCTCCGCATTCGTCTTTGCCGTATGCAGCAAGATTTGAACTTCGTTCAAGATCGTATGCCAAGTCCTATAGTCTTCGCCCCGGGGCAAACAATCGTTGATATCGCGGCCGATTACGGCCGGTAGCGGTATGGTATTTAACTTAGGGACATGAGTTGGTTTCAGGTACCAGCGATCGGGCCGCGCTGCCTTCAGCACCCACCCGTCTTCTGCGTAGACTTCCATGATTTCCGAAACTAATCCATCTGCTTCGTCTTGGGTAATGCCTAGCACCTTGTTATCGGCGAGAATAAGTCGGTCGCGATCGGCGCGCAGATGTACCGGGTCCGCCCGTAGCCACCAGCCCTTATCGATGACGCCGAGATCCAAGGCCCGAGTTACCGGCGCCACCGGCAGATCATGGTCTGTATCAACATCGATATCAAATAGTTCAAACATCATGGCTTCGAAATCGGGCGACCGGTCAACCCGCTGTCTGTCCGCGCGTGCGAGTAACATCTCTAGGGTTGGTGTCGGTGGCGACGGTGATAAACCGTCACCATTTGCTGAACTCTTAGGTCCGAGCAGGCCCGGAATCACTAGGCTCACATGTCTTTCGGACTGGTGATGGATTGCAGGCATAGGCGTGGGTATTGGTCGTAGCTTACCCCAAACGGGCGCTGCTCGCTTGCGACATCATGGTTGAAAAGGAGAACGAGACTTGCGTCGGACTTGGCAGGTCGTGTCAACGGCACGAGCACGCTTGAGGCACAATTATCGATTATCTAAGTTATTGGGTCACGATGTTGGCGGTGATGGCTGTTCCCTGCGACGTCTTATTGATGATGATATTGAGCTCCCTGTCGGCGCGGTGAAAAGACATCTCGTAGGCTCGCCCCCCCGGCTGTGGCCCACCGTAGTTCGTGTTTCGGGCCCAACCTTGCTTTGACATCGCGGTTTCGTAGTACGACACATTTGATGCGACCGAAAACCGGTTGCTCAATATCAGAAGCTTGGCCAACTTGCCCTCGTCCAGCGATTCGACATCGGTCAAGACCTTACTCCCACCTAAGCGCGGAAAATCACCACCCGGCTTGGCCGGCACGTTGTTCGCCGACAACATGATGACCGCTATAAACCCTTGTGATCCTTGTGGATTGGCCGGCCGCACCTGTACCTTTAATGAGAAATTTCCGAACTCGGTACCGATAACGTTCCAGTTAGACAGGCCTTCGGATTGCCGGCTGGTGCTACCCCAACGGGCACGATAGAAGTCTAAGACTTCTCGTTGACTCAAATCGCTGGAAAAGTGCTGGATCTGCACGGGGAGACCATTGAGCTTCATGTTCTTTCCGACCCATGCAACCTTGGATTCCGGCGGCGGTTCTATCGTCGGCCAAGTCACAGATGCATTCACATGTGACGCCAATGCCATGACTATTGCCACAAAAGCCAAGCGCATTGACCTAGAAACGATTATCAGCACTCTTACCCCCTTAGACCAACCACGCGGTGCCGAGCTACGACATCCCGGCCTGTAATCCTTGGGTTCCTTCAATAAACGGACACGACGAGTGAGTTAATGTGCATGATTCCATGGACGCCAATGTCAGCGTCCTAGCCGGCCGCGAGTATGCCATTGTGCGCGGCAATCGTCAGCTGGATTCTTGTTTCTCGAAGGGACGAGATAAATTGTCTTTTTATTTTAGAGGCTTATCAAAACTATCTATATTCTTCTTTAACACCGACGTCAATCCATATGATCAAGAATCGCGGCTCGCACCGAATCCAGCGTCGCCGCAACCTTCAACGGCGCGGCCGAACTCTGTTTGATGGCCGCGTCAGGATCTTTGAGGCCATGCCCGGTCAGGGTGCACACCACGCGTCTACCTTCCGGTATCTTTCCCTGCTTGATGTCTTGTAACGCACCCAAGAGCGAAACCGCCGACGCTGGCTCGCAAAAAATACCTTCGCGCTGTGCCAACTCGTGCTGCATCTCAAGAATCTCTTCGTCTCTAAATCTATCAAACCAACCGTTGGATTCGCGGCTCGCTTGCCAGGCCTTGTCCCAAGACTGGGGATCGCCGATACGAATCGCGGTGGCCACGGTCTCGGGATGATCAACCCTCTGCCCCAGCACAAAGGGCGCCGCCCCAAAGGCCTGATAACCGGCGATCACCGGCCGCGAATCAGTTAGACCAGCTTCCATGTACTCACAATACCCCAGCCAATGAGCGCTAATATTGCCGGCGTTACCAACCGGCAGGCAGTGATAATCGGGTGCGGCCCCAAGCGCGTCGATGATTTCAAAGCTGATCGTTTTTTGACCCTGTAAGCGGAACGGATTGATTGAATTTACGATCGTTACCGGGGCGCGCTGGGCCACTTCTTTAACTAATCGCATGCCATCATCGAAGTTACCCTGGATCTGAATCACGACCGCTCCATGCATCATTGCCTGGGCGAGTTTTCCAAGCGCGATCTTGCCATCGGGGATGAGTACGAAGCAGCGAATGCCCGCCCGTGCTGCATAAGCGGCGGCGGCGGCCGAAGTATTGCCGGTCGATGCGCAAATAATCGCGCGACTGCCCTTCTCCACCGCTTTACTGACCGCCATGGTCATTCCTCTATCCTTGAATGACCCGGTGGGATTCGTGCCTTCGAACTTGACGCATAATTCAACTTCCTTGTTGAGCGCGCATGGTATGTTCTTTAGCCGAATGAGTGGCGTGTTACCTTCGTTCAGGCTGACAACCGGCGTGTCATCGTCGATAGGCAAGTACTTGCGATAATGATCTATGATGCCCGTGTACATTCTTTCAGCCGTTAGTGGTAAACGCCGCTCGCACGTATCTCGGCAATTGCACCCTGCATGGCTCTCGGTCGTTGCTCCCGGCGCGACTCTATCTGCCCCTTCCCTGGAATCGTACCTTTCTACGTCACAATTAGTTACCAATCACCAGTCACGAGTCACGACTCACGAGCCTACTTCCAGTCGCTATCCAGGTGCTCCATGCGCAGGCGCACGACCTTGCCCTGAATACTTTCGAGGGTTTCGATCTGTGTGAGCGCAGCGTTCATATTCTTTTCTAGCACCCGGTGGGTAAGCATTATTAGCGGTACTACGTTCTCGCCTTCGGCCGGTTCCTTTTGAATCACTGCTTCTATACTTATTTGTTGGCTCGCCAATAGCTGCGCAATCTCTGCCAGCACCCCAGGGCGATCGTGTACCCGCATTCGCAGGTAGTACGAAGTCTGCACGTCTTCCATTGATAAAATCTTCAAGTCCGATAACGCGTCAGCATGAAAGGCTAAATGTGGAACCCGGTTATTCGGGTCTGCCGTAAGCGTGCGCACCACATCGACCAAATCGGCAACAATTGCAGAAGCAGTGGGATCCGCACCAGCGCCGGCCCCGTAGTACATGGTCGGCCCCAAGGCATCACCTTTTATTAAGATAGCGTTCATTATTCCATTGACGTTGGCGATCAGTCGCCGCTCCGGAATAAGCGTGGGGTGCACTCGCAATTCGACACCATTTTCAGCGTGTCGCGCAATTCCCAAATGTTTAATCCGATAACCAAGCTCCTCGGCATATTTCACGTCGGCACGCGTCACGTCAGCGATACCTTCGGTATACGTCTTTTCGAACTGTAGCGGAATGCCGAACGCGATAGAGGCAAGGATCGTCAGCTTGTGGGCGGCATCGATTCCGGCAACGTCGAAAGACGGATCGGCTTCTGCATAGCCGAGGCGTTGAGCGTCGGCTAAAACTTCATCGAAGCTGCGTCCGCGGTCACGCATCTCCGTAAGTATGAAGTTTCCTGTGCCATTAATAATTCCCGCTACCCATTCAATGCGATTACCAGACAACCCTTCGCGAATCGCCTTAATGATGGGTATACCGCCGCCGACCGCCGCCTCAAAAGCCACCATTACACCCTTCTCTCGTGCGGCTCTGAATATTTCGTTCCCGTGGACGGCTATCAGCGCTTTGTTCGCCGTTACGATGTGCTTGCCAGCAGCAATCGCCTGCAATACGAGCTGACGTGCCGGATCATGGCCACCGATAAGCTCGACAACGACATCGATTTCGGGGCTGCTCACAATGGCGGTGGAGTCTTGCGTTAGGGCGATTCCATCAGTCGGGCAGTTCCTTCTTTTGTCTAACTCGCGGACCGATGCCTGTGACACCTGAATCTGACGACCGGCGCGCCTGGCGATCTCTTCCCCGTTGCGCAGCAACACGTTGACAGTACCGCAACCGACCGTGCCTAATCCGAGCAATCCAACCTTTACTGGTTTCAAGCCTGTTTTCTCCCGGTTAGGCCGCTCGCCCCATGATCGCGCTTGAACATGTCGCGCATACCCCGGATCGCCTGTCGCGTGCGGTGTTCATTCTCGATCAGGCTGAAACGCACGTAGTCATCGCCATAGGCACCGAAACCCATACCAGGCGAAACAGCCACTTTGGCATCGCCCAGCAGTTTCTTGGAAAACTCCAGGGATTGCATACCCCGGTACGGCTCAGGAATGCGCGCCCACACGAACATCGTTGCCTTAGGGCGGTCTACTACCCAACCCGCGGACATTAGGCCTTTACATAACGTGTCTCGGCGTCTTTGGTAAATCGTACGGATCTCGTCGACCATGTCTTGCGGTCCTTCCAAGGCCGCGATGGCGGCGACCTGAATGGGCGTAAAGATGCCGTAATCGAGATAGGATTTTAGGCGTGATAGTGCGGCCACTAAACGTTCATTGCCGCACATAAAGCCCACGCGCCAGCCCGGCATATTGTAGCTCTTAGAGAGTGAGAAAAATTCCACTGCAACATCCATGGCACCTTCAACCTGCAGGATCGACGGTGCTGCGTAACCATCGAACACGATGTCGGCGTAGGCAAGGTCGTGGATAACCCAGATGCCATGCTCGCGCGCGATCATCACTACCTGCTGAAAAAAATCCAAATCCACACACTGAGTCGTGGGGTTAGCTGGGAAATTGAGCACCAGCATCTTCGGCTTGGGCCAGGAATCTCGAATTGCCTTCTCGAGTTCAGCGAAAAAATCACCGCCCGTTACTAGGGGTACATGACGGATGTCCGCGCCCGCGATCGCAAACGCCCAAGGGTGGATCGGATAGGCGGGGTTAGGTACGAGCACCGCGTCGCCCGGCTCAACCGTGGCCAGGGCGAGATGGGCCAATCCCTCCTTGGAGCCGATGGTGACGATCGCGTGCTTATCACTGTCGAGGTCAACGTCGTAGCGCCGCTTGTACCATTGGCAGATGGCGCCCCTGAGGCGCGGAATGCCACGGGACATTGAGTAGCGATGCGTTTCGTCGCGCTGCGCCACCTCGCACAACTTGTCGACAATATGCTTCGCCGGCGGGCGTTCGGGGTTCCCCATGCCGAAATCAATAATGTCTTCGCCGCGCCTGCGTGCCGCCGCCTTCAGTTCATTGACGATACTGAAGACGTATGGCGGGAGCCTCGTTATGCGGGGAAATTCGTCCATGCAGAAAGGGTATCTCCACCTGGCAAAAAAAGCCATGAAACATGAATGGCATCTAACGCGAGTGTCAATGGAACTTGCGAATCCATGTACAATAAGATCGTCAAAAGCGACGACATGATGAAATTCCACCTAGACATTGCTGACACAGGCACAAACGTGATCCGCGCATATGGGCCGGGTCAGGTAACCATTAATGAACGCGTTTACCAATCCAGTGTGATCGTCACCCCTAGTAGGATTATCACGGATTGGTCGCCATGCGTGTTCGCTGACCTCGAGCGCACGCACTTTGACGAGATAGTGGCGCTCGATCCGGAAGTGGTTATTCTTGGTACCGGCGGGCACCTGCGGTTTCCGAACCCCGCAGACACCCGTCCGTTGATTCACGCCCAGGTCGGTCTTGAGGTCATGGACACCGGCGCCGCCTGCCGTACGTATAACATCTTGATGAGCGAGGGACGTAAAGTGGTGGCGGCGTTACTGCCGATTGAATCGTGAACCGTGAGTCGTTAACCGTTAGTCGCAAATTCTAACCGTTTGTGGCGTTACGATTCGCGCTTCACGACTAACGAATCAGAATAGAGAGTCGATAGAGTAGCCAGCCTTTTCAAGCAGCACCCGCAAACGCCGCAATGCCTCCACCTGAATTTGCCGAACACGTTCACGAGTGACACCAATATCCGCGCCGACTTCCTCCAATGTCGAGATTTCTCTTGCATTCAAACCAAAGCGGCGTTCCACAACCTCGCGTTGCTTGTCGTTAAGTTCACCAAGCCATGCCTCTATCTGCAATTGCAGGTCTTCCCGATGCAGTACTTTTTCGGGGTCCTGTGTCTGCTCGTCCGCGACAGCATCAAGCAACGATCGATCAGGATCATCATCTAGGGGTGCATCCACCGATGAAACACGCTCCGTTAGTCCAAGCATGTTTTTGACGTCATCAATCGGCTTATCCAGTAACTCTGCTACCTCTTCTGGCGTCGGTTCGTGATCGAACTTCTGCGACAGGTGTCTTGCCGCACGTTGGTAGATATTAATCTCCTTGAGCACATGTACCGGTAATCGTATCGTACGCGTCTGGTTCATTATGCCGCGCTCAATTGTCTGCCGAATCCACCAGGTTGCGTACGTCGAGAAGCGAAATCCGCGCTCTGGGTCGAATTTTTCAACCGCGCGAATCAATCCCAGGTTCCCTTCCTCGATCAAATCGAGTAACGCCAACCCGCGATTCATATAGCGCCGTGCGATTTTTACGACTAACCGGAGATTGCTCTCTATCATGCGCTTGCGCGAATCGTCGTCACCCTTTTGCGCACGCCGCGCGTAATAGACCTCTTCCTCGGCGGAAAGCAGTGGCGAGAATCCTATCTCCTTCAGATAAAGACGCGTGGCATCAGCCTGGTGGCTGTCTTCCTTGGCGACGACTTTAGTTTTTGATTTGGTGTCGTCGTCAGCTTCCGACTCCACGACATCAGTATCTTCTCCTTCGTTCTCTTCTACCGGAGACGCTACTACTGACGTGGCGCCTTTCTTTTCGCGCTTACGAGTTGTTTTCCGAGTAGGCATAGACCTACCTTCTAGGAAGGTACTTGAGTGGATCGACAGGAGAACCGCGGTAGCGAATCTCAAAGTGCAACTTTACGCCATCAGTATCGCTACCGCCCATGGCGGCGATCTTCTGACCTACTTTAATCACATCACCTTCTTCAGCATAAATCCGGTCGCAATGGGCATACGCACTGAGAAACTCACCATTGTGTTTCACGATAATAAGCTGACCATATCCACGAAGTCCACTACCCCGGTAAACCACTTCACCGGCGGCCGCCGCCCGTACTGGCTGGCCGCGCTTACCGCCGATGTCCAGACCTTTGTTGGCACCGTTAGGCGTAAAACGTGCCAGAATCGGCCCATCTGTCGGCCACACCCACGGCCCGATTGCGGTTGTCCTGAGTGGGGCTTTCGCTCTAGTTTTCGGCTGCGATGGCGACTTAGTCGAGCGCTGTCGTGTTGCTGTCGCCAGCTCGTCAGGCTTGGTGATGCGTAAGCGCTGGCCGGGCTTAATTACGTAAGGCTGTCTAATCTTGTTCCACTCGGCGAGCTGTCGGTAGTGGACACCCACATCGGCGGCGATGCTATACAGGGTGTCACCGGCCACGACTAGCCGATACCCACCATCAACTGACTTCTTCTGGTAAGAGGGTGGAAATAGTCGAATTTTTTGCCCGCGCCTGACGATATAAGGGGGCCTAATCGAATTCCACTTCGCGAGGTCACGATAATCACGACCCGCTTCCCAGGCAATGCTATACAGCGTGTCCCCCGCCGCAACGGTGCGATACTCCGATTCCGGGTAGCGTTGCGGCGTACTCTCGTCCGTGATTGGCACAATCGGTCTGTTGCCAGCGCACGCAGCCAATAACAAGATGCCTAGTAAGCATAATAGTCTTGACGACAGCTCAGGGCACATGACACCGTGACGAGTACTACTACGGTCGGCCCTGCCCACCAATTAGCGGAACAAAATTCACGTGTTCGAGGTGGGTTCTGGTCATACCTTCCTCGTTGGCTGCTATCAACAATAACTCCTGGCGATCGCCAGCCCCCACTGGAATGACCATGCGTCCGCCCGTCGCAAGTTGCTGCAGCAACGTTTGTGGCACCTCGACCGGGGCGGCGCTGACCATGATGCCATCGTAGGGTGCATGTTCAGGCCACCCCCAGCTACCATCCGATACCTTATAGTGAATATTGCGATACCCCGAACTGAACAGCCGCTGCCGCGCGAGGTGCATCAGCGGGCCGATACGTTCCACCGAATAGACTTCATCGACCAAGCCGGCCAGCACCGCCGTCTGATAGCCGGAGCCGCCGCCGACTTCTAGCACCGTATTCATGGGTCCCTCCGCCAACAACGCCTGCGTCATAAGTGCAACGATATAAGGCTGCGAGACCGTTTGCCCATAGCCAATCGGTAGTGCGGTATCTTCGTAGGCACGACTCGCTAGCGCCTCTTCCACAAACAAATGACGTGGCGTTTGTCGAATTGCCTCAAGTACGCGTTGATTGACTATGCCCATATCGCGTAGTCGCTTGATTAGGCGGTCCCGTGTCCGTTGGGAAGTCATGCCGATCCCGGTCGATGAGCTGGTCATTGTGTCAACCTCGGCTTAACCATGAGGAAACCTGTTCGAGGGCAGCATAACGAGTCAGATCGACATGTAATGGAGTTACCGAGACGAAACCCCGTTTGATGGCATCGAAATCGGTACCAGGACCAGCATCAGCTTCGGCCCCGGCCGAGCCGACCCAGTATATGGGTTCGCCGTCGGGGTCGGTAGCCGGCACGGCCGGTTCCGATTTGTGCCGGTGGCCAAGACGCGTGCTCTCGAAGCCGGCGATCTCATCCAAGGGCACATCGGGGACATTGACGTTAAGGATCGTATCGGCCGGCAACGGGTCGTTACGCAATTTGTGCAGCAGTTGTAGCGTTACCGCAGCCGCGGTGCTGAAGTGTTGGGCATTGTCGCCGGCCAGCGATATGGCCATCGCCGGTGCGCCAAGAAAACGCCCTTCCATCGCCGCCGCCACCGTGCCCGAGTACAGCACATCATCACCGAGGTTGGCGCCGCGGTTAATGCCGGCGAGCACCATATCCGGTTCGCGGTCCATTAGACCAGTAATGGCCAGATGCACACAGTCGGTCGGGGTACCGTCTACATACAAAAAGCCATTCTCGCCCCGCTTAGCCCGTAACGGTCGGTTAAGGGTGAGCGAGTTGCTGGCACCGCTACGATCGCGCTCAGGGGCGACGACCTCAACTTTGGCGATCGGCTTCAAAGCATCGGCGAGCACCGCCAAGCCAGCCGCCAAATAACCATCATCGTTACTCAGCAATATCTGCATGCTGGGCTAAAAGATGGGAAGACGGGATCTGTGCTAGACGAGCAGGCGCAATCCAACAAACCTCAGGACTCCAAAAGGCGGGGCATGAGCTCCACCAAGTTGCACGGGCGCGTACGATAATCAAGCTGGTGAGCAATCACTTTGTCCCAGGCGGTCTTGCATGCCCCGGAGGAACCCGGCACGCAAAAGATATAAGTGCCATTACTGACACCGGCGAGGGCCCGAGACTGTAACGTCGACGTCTTGATCTGCTCGTAGGAAACGGCGCGAAATACCTCGCCAAAACCTTCAATCTCTTTGTCCAGTAACGGACCGATCGCTTCTGGCGTGCTGTCTCGACCAGTGACTCCGGTCCCTCCGGTCGTGATTACCACTTGGATGTCATCATCGGCAATCCAGCGCGCCACGATAGCCCGAATGCGATAGACATGGTCAGGCACGATGACCTTTTCAGCCAACCTGTGGCCGGCGTCCGTTAAACGCTGCAAGAGCACTTGACCTGAGGTATCGGTTTCGTCAGTGCGGCTGTCCGAGATTGTCAGCAGCGCGATATTGAGGGGAATAAACTGTCTTTCTTGGGCCGGCATATTTTCGTAAGTCGTAAGTGGTAAGTAGTCAGTGGTCATCCTCAGTTAGCTACTGCGGCCACGATTTACAGTTCACGGCTCACAGCTCACGATTCACGGTTATATTATCCCGTAGAACGGCTGCACCTCTACCAAGGTTCCTGGTTCGACGGTCCCCCAATCTTTCGGCAGGATAACAAAACAATTGGCGCCGCTCATGGAATGAAGCAAGCCTGAGCCCTGTTGACCAGTGCTTCGTACGACGAGTTCGCCCTTTTCATCTCGTTCAAGTAGGGCGCGCTGAAACTCCATGCGTCCAGGGCTTTTCTTTAGGCGTGATTCGCAACGCACCCGAAACGCTGGCACGGGACTGATATCACTCTGTCCCATCATGCGCCTTAAAGCGGGTCCAACGAACTGATAGAAGGTAACCATCACAGAAACGGGGTTGCCCGGTAAGCCAAAGAATACCGCGTCCTTGACGTGTCCAAACGCCAGCGGTCGCCCGGGTTTCATCGCGATTTGCCAGAAACTCACCCGGCCAAGGGCGTCGAGCGTCTCTTTTACATAGTCAGCCTCACCAACCGATACACCGCCTGAGGTGACGATGACATCGGCATTGCGCGCCGCCTCTAGGAATGCGTCCTTGGTGGCTTCGCGATCATCGCGCACAACTCCCATGTCTATGATGTCCACCTCTAGTCGAGACAACATGGCAAACAACGTGTAACGATTACTATCGTAGATCTCTCCTTTCGACAAGGCCTCGCCAATTGAACGCAGCTCATCGCCGGTCGAAAAGAATGCAACGCGTAGTCGGCGTTTCACTACGACTTCAGCCACACCGAGCGATGCCAGCATCCCCAGCTCCGGCGGCGACACTTGTTTGCCGGCTGCAAACACCAACTGTCCCTTAGATAAGTCCTCGCCCGCCGCGCGTACATTCTGGCCGCCCTTATGGCCGCCGCCGATCCGCACCGTATCAGCTTCAAGCTCCACCTGTTCCTGCATGATGACGGTATCTGTACCATCAGGCATCACGGCGCCGGTCATGACACGCACGCACTGACCAGGCGCCACCGGCCCCGAGAAAGGTCTGCCGGCCCAGGAGGTGCCAACCACCTTTAGTTCGGTGACACCACTCGCCGATAGGTCCCCGTGCTTAACGGCATAACCGTCCATCGCAGAGTTAGTGTGGGCGGGTACGTCGATGGGTGAATAGATGTCTTTGGCCAGCACGCGGCCGAGCGCGCTTCGAAGGGCAACCTTCTCGAACCCAGTTACCGGCTGCGCTTGGCTGGCGATGTGTTGCAAGGCCTCATCGACAGATAGGGCAGCCGCACCGTGCCCGCCCCCGCATGCGGCCGCCGAACTCGTGGATCGTTTACTCATAGCACCAGCTTACCATCTATTTAGAATCCTGTGCTGGTTCTGGCCGTGAACCGAACAGACGCGCAGCAACAAAGTCAGCCACCTCGTCCGGCTTGTTCAAATCAAGTATGGGTAGCTTAGGGTCTACCGGTAATGGCCCGTCACTCGCGACCGCGACAATCGATGCATCGCCGGTACACAACAGCGGCTGGCCAAGGGCGGGACGATAAAGTTCGATCTTCGGAAACGGTTCGTGTTTGAAACCCTCAACCAGAACACAGTCGATATGGTCCTGGTGTAGGCACTTTAGGAGCTCATTTAATCCAGGTGGGCTGCTCGCCGCCGTCATGAGTACCCATTGTGTCTGCGAGCCTATTAGGGTCTGGGTGGCGCCGGCTTCACGGAGCTTAAAGCTGTCTTTACCCGGGCGATCGATATCAAAACCATGTGGTGCATGTTTTATCACCGCCACCCGCCATCCGCGATCGATGAGCAGGGGCAGTATTCTCACTAACAGCGTTGTCTTGCCGGTGTTGCTGCCGGCGACAAATCCTAGAATCGGGATGCCGCACTGGATCATTATCACTGTTTCGCACGCAATTTCGATTCCAGCGCCTGGCGGTCATCGGGATCGTTCACATTTAGAAAGGCTTCGGGTTTGTCCCTGAAATAGGCGATGGCCAGTCTGTGTTGGTTAAGCCAACGATCGATCTTGCGCTCACCCGACTCCAGATAACTCTGAAGGCTCGGTAACAGATCTCGCTTTAGGAGCGCAAAAACCGGGTGCATGCGTTCACCATCATGGGCGATACTCGCGTCGGCCTTTTCATGCTGCAAAGCGTGATACAGGCGCGCTGCCAAATCGTGTTCGATCATCGGCGAGTCACAAGGTACGGTAAGCACATACGCAGTGCTCGCCGCCTGCATGGCACTGGCCATGCCGGCAAGAGGCCCGAAGTAGTCGCCTACGATATCGGAAATCACTCCGTACCCAAGCGCCTCGTACTTGTCAACATTGCGGTTGGCATTGATGATGATGCGGCCTACTTGTGGGCGTAGCGCATCGACAACGTGCATAACCATTGGTCGACCATGCAAATCGACTAACCCCTTGTCGACACCGCCCATACGTTTACCGCGTCCACCGGCAAGCACGACACCCGTGACATCCTGTCGCGGGTAAGGCCTGGTGTCAGACATTGCGTCGCTTTTCAGTTGTTATGAGCGAAGACATTTGCGCCGCTATATTATCTTGGTGGTCGTCGTGTAGCTTGCCATCATGGAGATACATGTGGACATCTGCCAGCGGCAGTACCGCGTATAGCTCGTGACTGGTTATGACCACGCCCATGCCTTCTTTCTTCAGACGTTCGATCAACACATAGGTACGCTCGCGCGATTTATAGTCCATACTAGCGATCGGCTCGTCCAACAACAAAACTTTCGGGGCTAATACCCGAGCTCGGGCCAGCGCTACTCGCTGTTTCTCGCCTCCCGAGAGATACTTGGCATTACGTTTACCGAGGTGTTCCAGGCCAGCCCACGCCAAGACCTCAGCCACCTTGGTTTGCACCGTCGCGCGCGGCATGCGCAAGCGACGTAGTCCATAGGCCACATTGTCTATAACGCTACAATCAAAAAGATACGGCGATTGATGCAGGTAAACGATGTTGTTCCGATAATCCTGCGGTGCGGTCCGCAGGGGCAACACTTTTCCGCCGTAAGACACCTCACCCGCATCGGGCGGCTCGAGCCCCGCCATAATCTTGAGTAAGGTGGTTTTGCCGACGCCATTATCGCCACTCAAAATCATACATTGGCCGGCCGCGATCGATAACTCTACGATATCCAACAGCCATCGATTGGCCAAGAACTTTCGTAACCCGTGAAATTGCAAGATAGGTTCGGGCTTCATGCGTGCATAACCCCCCTGCCTTGCAGCAACATCAATGCGAAGTTGAGCAAAAGCGCCAACACGAGAAGAACTAGTCCTAAGGCTATTCCTTCTGCAAACTGTCCCCTGGTTGTTTCCAATGCTATGGCAGTCGTGATGTTGCGCGTGTGATTCAATATATTGCCGCCCACCATCAGCGAACAGCCCACCTCGGCGATGATACGCCCAAAGCCGGCGATCACCGCTGCCATCAAGCCAAAGCGGACTTCGTGCATTAACGTCAACATGGCCCGCGCCGGTCGCGCCCCTAGGGTGATCGCCGTCTCCCAGGCGCGCCGATCGGCCGCCTGAATAGCGGCATGGCCCATCGCTACTAGGATGGGGAAGCATAAGACCATTTGCCCGATCACCATCGCGGTCTGTGTGAACAGCAGTCGCAAGTCACCAAAAGGGCCGCTACGCGATAGCAACAAATACAGGGTTAACCCGACAACGACGGCGGGGAACGCCAACAAGGTTTGAAATAGCGTAATCAACGCCCGGCGGCCAGGGAAACGGGTGTGGGCCAGCAGAAAGGCGATCACCAGTGCCATCGGCGCCGCAAGCAGGATCGCTTTGAGCGACACACTAAAGGAGATCCCGACAACCGTCCAAAGGCTTGGATCGCCTGAAACCAGTAACAACAGCGCCTCGCGACTGGCGTCGAGTAGATTATCCACAGTGCCTTAGGGTGCCAGCGCTAACGGGAAAAACAGCGGCTCGCCTGCTATGCGGTAATCACGAATGATGGCTTGGCCGCGTACCCCCGTTAGCCAGCCAATGAGGCGCATCGCACCCATATAGTTGACGTCAACATGCCTCGCAGGATTAACCGAGATGACACCGTAGCGATTGTAGAGACGCGCATCGCCCTCGACCAAAATCGGCATTATGCGCTGATGGGCAATCCAGGTACCGCGGTCGGTAAGCACATAAGCCTGCAGCTCCCTTGCCATTTGTAAAGTCCTTCCTTGCCCCTGCCCGACCTCGCGATACCAACTGCCTGAAGGCCTAACGCCTGCCGCTTGCCACAGCGCACGTTCTTTCTTGTGGGTGCCGGAATCGTCCCCACGCGAAAGGAAACTAGTTTGACTCGCGGCAATGCGCCGCAGCGCGTCAGCCGCATCTTGTAAACCCCGTATCCTCGCGGGATCGTCAAGTGGACCAACAATAACAAAGTCGTTGTACATAACATCGCGGCGATTTACGCCGTAACCATCGGCAACCAACTTAAGCTCATCTTCGTAAGCGTGCACCAGCACGACATCGACATTGCCGTCGCGCGCCAATCGCAGCGCTTTGCCGGTGCCGGTTGCAATCACGTGTACTCGGTAACCTGTTCGCCTTTCAAACGGTGGCAGCAAGCGTTGTAGCAACCCGGCGTTTTCGGTACTGGTAGCAGTTGCCAAACGGACCGTCGTTTCATCGCCCTTGATCGATGACGGCGCCAGGAGGATGAGTGCCAGTAGAAGCAAACCAAGCCGATTGCCGTGTGTGACCATGGATTGAGGGCGCGCTCTGCCGACAGAAGCCTCGACTGTATTACAGTCGTGTCCGTGGTGGGAAGGTCAAGCATAGCGCCGGCTGCGTTGGGTCGTCAGGACTGGGGGTGCTTGGGCTATCGATGACGTTCAGTCAATGGCGATGGAGGTTTCCACCTTCACGGCGAGCGGTTTGAATAGCGGTTGGCCGTCAATTTCAAAGTTGCGTACTATGGCTTGCCCGTCGACCGACGTAAGCCAGGCAATCAACGCCATCGCACCTGGGTAATTGATGTCTGGATAACGCGCCGGGTTCACCGCGATGATGCCATAGGGATTGAACAGTCGCGTGTCTCCTTCTACCAACACCTGCAATGACAGCTTGTCCCTCATCGCCAGCCAAGTGCCACGGTCGGCAAGCGTGTACCCTGCTAACTCGCTTGCAATCTGCAGTGTTCTGCCCATCCCCTGCCCGACTTCGCGATACCAGGGCGCGGCCGGCGTGACGTTGGCCGCCGCCCACAGCGCCGACTCTTTCTTATGGGTGCCCGAATCGTCACCTCTCGAGACGAACAGACTGCGTGCGGTGGCAACGCGCGACAGCGCCGCCGCCGCGTCAGCGACGCCGTGAATGTGGGCGGGATCGTCCGCCGGACCGACGATTATGAAGTCGTTGTACATCAGGTCACGGCGGTTGACGCCGTGACCGACTTCGACGAAGGCACGCTCGGCTTTAGGTGCATGCACCATGACCACATCGACATTACCGTCCCTGGCCATGCGCAAGGCCTTGCCGGTGCCGACTGCGATCACGTGTACCGTATAGCCGGTTTGCTGTTCGAATGGGGGCAGCAGCGCCCGCAGCAGCCCCGAGTTTTCCGTGCTCGTGGTCGTGGCGAGACGAATCGGGTGCTGTTCCGCGTTGGCAAGCCCCGCTTGGGCAAGGACTACAACGACGCTCAGGAGCAAAATGGTGCCAAAACGGCGCATCGGGCTCTCCTCCTAGTCTGGTTTTGCTGAAACGCTATAGCAATTCTGGTGCCAACCGTGCGTATTACAAAAACACCACCACCACATGTGTTAAATCTATACTTCGCGGCGCTACCGGTTTGACAGGCGTGTCAATTTGACGCATCGTAGCAAGACTATGCGTCAGATTGACCCAGCCCTTCAGCTTTTCAGCGACTCTTTAGCGGTTTTTTTCCAGCCGCCATCGCTTTCGCTGCACGCTAGCTGCGATGAACTCATCACCCGCTAAGTCTCGTGCCGACCGACCGATGACGGAGCAGGATCGCCCTGCGTCCATCCTTGTCGTCGACGATGAACCGGGTATGCGCGACTTCCTACAACGGGCGCTAGCGAAACGCCATGGTTTAGTTGAAGTGGCCGAAGACGTCGATAGCGCCGACGAACTCTGCCAGCGTTACTATTTCGATCTACTGATCGTTGATATTCGTTTGCCGGCGCGGTCCGGCTTAGACTGGGTGACCGCATTACGCGCCGCCGGCAACGACATGGATGTGATATTCATCACCGCCTATGCCGATATCGATACCACTATCGGCGCGCTACGCACGGGCGCCGTAGATTTTGTGCTTAAGCCCTTCCGGGTTGAACAAATTCTCACCGCGGTTGAACGCTGTTTCGAGCGGCGCCGTCTCGCCCGAGAAAATAGCGCGCTACGTCGGCAGGTCGACGCCTTCGTAGATAGGCTCTATGGGGCCTCCGGCATGATCGGCCAAAGCGCACCCATGCAGGAAGTCGGCGA
>JAOTYM010000011.1 GCA_029861845.1 Gammaproteobacteria bacterium
TGACGGTCGCCGCCGGTTTCCTCGATAAGTGGACCATTGACCAGTCACGCCACGCTCGCGAGCGCCAGCACCCGGCCGATTACCTTAGGCACAGCTATTACGAGAACTGGCTGGCTGGACTCGAGACACTGCTCGTCGAAACCGGATTAATCGACGAACACGAATTACGCAGTGGACAGATCACGCGTCGCTTGCGGGAACAGGATTACATCCGAATGCTCAAGGCCGAAGCAGTGGCGGCCACGTTGGCCAAGGGCGGACCGGTGACCATGGACATACCGCTCGAGCCCAAGTTTGCCGCCGGCGACCGCGTTCGTGTGCGCAACCTCAACCCCGCCGGTCACACGCGCGCGCCTCGTTACGCGCGCGGCAAACTCGGCGTGGTCGAGACGGATCATGGCGTGCACGTCTTCGCCGACAAGAGCGCGCACGGCACTAGAGAAGGGCAACACCTTTATGGTGTTCGTTTTACCGCGCGCGAGCTCTGGGGTGGGGAAGCTTCCAAGCGAGACGTCGTGCACATCGATCTCTGGGACGATCATCTGGAGCCGGCGTGATGGCGGATGCGCGTACAACCATCGAGGCGCTACCTGCCATTCCACGCGATGACGAAGGCCCGGTTTTTGCAGCACCCTGGGAGGCGCACGCGTTCGCCATGGCGGTGAAGCTCTCCGAACAAGGCGTTTTTACCTGGTCGGAGTGGACCGACGCGCTTAGCGCTGAGATCGAGGTGGCGCGACAAACGGGTAATCCCGATCTCGGCGACACCTACTATCACCACTGGCTGAAGGCGCTAGAAAAGTTGGTCGAGCAGAAAGGTATTGTCGACAAGACGGCGCTATCGAAACGCAAGGACGAGTGGCGACGCGCCTACCTGAACACGCCACACGGAAAACCCATCGACTTAGAGGCGGCAAAACAGTAGACCGAGCCACTGGCGTACGAACCTATCCGCTAGTGCACTCGTAAGTACTAGACTATCTTTGCCAGCAAGGATTGGTATCCAGGATAATCTTTTTCCTTGCTCAGTACGTATCGCCTGGTTGTGCCTCGCCACTTCTCCTGATGGCTCCATAGCTCGATAAACCTTTCAGAGTCCACCACACTACAACCGCCCAACAACGTAACGCCACGATCGAATAGCGGGTCTGGTAGGCAGCCGGTCGTGGGACCGACAATGAACATCTGCTCGGCGTGACCACAGTGCTGCATGAGGGTATCGATGGTTTGATTGATCAGCACGGTTCCGGTGCACACGATCTTGTTGCAGTGTCTCAGATGCGCTGGGTCCAAGGTCACGTCAACACCATCCGCGCTTTGCAACCATCGCTCGTCGAGCTCCACAACTGTCAACGGCAACCCAAGAGCGCGAACCTGTTCGACTAACGGTGGGAAAAAACCGACCATGCCAACATGGTCGCCGTCTTCGAGCGTTAAGTGGCTAATTGTTTTGTCTGCGATTGGCGGGATATAACCGGAACGTTTGAATACCACCTGGCTAATCGCGTTGATTGCCGCCATACCTAGCGATCGCTGCCAGCCGCTTTGTCCTGCGTACAGTTCGGCTATTTGTACCGGCGACGCCTGGATTAGGGGGTCAGTTTTAGCGCGATCTTGCAATGCCGACAGCGCACCGTTCAAATCGGTGTAGGTGAGTCCGACGGTGCCATCGCTTAACACTAAGGCCCCGTAATTACTGGTCTTTTCCGGATTCTCCTGCGGCGCTGCTATGTGTATGGACTGCACGGAAGGAACAGTTAGACGCTTGCCAATTGTTTCGATCAGCCGCAAATAATCGATGGCGATGCTCATGTACCAACCCCTACTCGTAATCGTTCGCGATAGGGTCTCGCTACAACCAATCCATCTCCAACGGATACAAAGATAACTGCTCTATCCCGTCCTTGGTGATCAGTACTTGCTCTTCGAGTTTAACGCCTTCCTTACCCCCTTCGACCCCAATGAACGACTCAACGCACAGCGTCATGCCCTCTTCCAGTACGCCATCGTATCCCTTCGCTGGGTAGTCTAACCAATGCTTAAATGAAGGATATTCGTCGGCAAGGCCTACCCCATGAATTAAACTAGTGTAGCGGTTAGACAAGAACTCCTCCGGAATGGGCCAGGCCTGCTCCGATACCTCGCAAAAAGACATGCCAGGCCTAAGGATCGATTTGTTCTTCTCGATTTGCTCTACCGCCGCTGCGTAGAGTCGGCGCTGTTCATCGCTGGGTTTACCATCTCCGCACAACCAGGAACGTGAGATATCTGCACAGTATCCGTAAGGGCCGATGAGGTCGGTATCAAAGCTCACCATTTCACCCTTTTCAATGGTTCGCATCGAGCATTCCCTAAACCAGGGATTCGTGCGCGGCCCCGAAGACAATAGCCTGGTCTCGATCCACTCGCCACCAAGCCTGATATTAGTCTCGTGCAACTTTGCCCATAGCGCGTTCTCGGTGATGCCCGGCCGTAAGGCATCACGCATGGCCGCCATTGCGATTTCGCAGACCTCGATCGATTTGCGCATGAGTATCAGCTCTTCGGATGATTTGATGGCGCGCGCCTGCTCGACTACCTCCAGACCTTCCATAACCTCGATGCCATGCGAACGGATGGCATCAACGCCGAGATGCGATAACTCATCTATCGCCAATCTTTTGTTTCCACCACCGTGCCTCGTAACCAAATCAGCGATCTGATCGCCAAACTGTTTCGCGCATTCGTAGGCGCGCGAGCCAGCGGAGAAATAGTAGAACGGTAGTATTGCGCGATATTCGTCGACGGTCGGTAATCCCTCGGCGAGATGCGGATGGTAAGCGTAGTCGAACAGGACGGTCGGACCGTCGGTGGCAACAAACACACAGCGGGTCTCGTAGTGTGAACACCAGATCTGCATATTGGTCGCATCTGTTGCGTACCGCGTATTAATTTGATTGAAAAACAAGGCCCCAGCGTAGTCACGTTTTTTCAGCTCCTCGCGGATGCGGCCGAGGCGATAGAGTCGTACTTTGTCGAGATCGACCGGTGCTTCACTATACTCCATCGCACCATGCTGGCGCGGCGTGTTGCCACCATGCACAGCATTAGTAGCTTCGGTAACCATAGATAAGTCTCCTGCTGCTACGTTCTCATGCGTTCATTCTTGGGATCAAACAATGTCTCGGTAATCCGCGTCGCCTTGTACATTTCGCCTAGTATTTCTATTTCAACTTGTACGCCCTCTTCGATCATTTCTACCGGCAAGAAACCGATGGCCACACTCTTCTCGACGAAATGCGCATAGCCCCCTGAGGTAACGAAGCCGACTACTTGACCGTCTTTCCAAATCGGCTCATCGGCCCACACATCAACATCATCGGTATCGACGACAAAGGTACACAACTTTCGCTTAACGCCTTGTGCCTTTTCTGCCAGGGCAGCGGCCTTGCCGATGAAATCTGCGGGTTTGTTGTAACAGACAAACCGATCGAGACCTGTTTCTAAAGGTGTGTAGTCGGGCTTAAATTCTCGCAGCCAAGAGCCAAAGGATTTCTCCAGGCGCAGGCTCAACATCGCGCGCATACCGAATGGCCTAAGGCCTAAGTCTTCACCCGCTTGCGTGAGCGTCTCATAAAGCGCCACTTGTTGAGACACCGGCACATAGATCTCGTAGCCTAAATCACCAGTGTAGGTGACGCGTTGTACCAGTGCCTCGCACGGCCCGACATCCATCTCATGTACTGACATGAAAGGTATTGCCTCGTGGGACACATCGGCCCGGGTAACACGCTGCAGCAGCTCGCGCGACTTGGGGCCGGCAATCTGAAAACCGATTCGTTCGGTTGAAATGTTGCGGATTTGTACGCCTTCATCAGGCAAATGCTGTTGAAACCAACGTAGATGGTAGGCCTGCGCCGCATAGGAGGCGGTAAGTTGGAAACAGTTCGGGCCCAAGTGAGAGATGGTAAAGTCACCGATAAGCCGACCCTTGGGACTCAACATCGGGCTTAAGCTGAGGCGACCAATCTTACGAATGCGCCCAGCCATGATGCGATCCAAGAACGCTTCGGCCCCCTCGCCTGTCACCAGGAATTTACTGAAGTTGTGTACTTCGTTGATGCCTACTGCGGTGCGCACGGCGCGGCACTCTTCGCCTACCGTTTTGAATGCATTGGAGCGACGGAAAGTTGGAGTTTCGTACGGCACCTCCCCTTGTGGTGCAAAATAATTGACGTGTTCCATACCGTAACCGGCGCCGAATACCGCATTCTGCTGCTTCCACAGACCATAGGCCGGCGTCGTGTGTAACGGGCGACCGGCCGGTAACTCCTCGTTGGGATAAGACACGGCGAAACGACGTTGGTAATTCTCACGCACCTTGGTTCGCGTGAAGCCACGCGTGCAATAATCCCCAAAACGTGAGACGTCCATAGCAAAGACATCGCGTGAGGGTTCGCCCTCCACCATCCACTCGGCCATGGTAAGCCCGACACCACCGCCCTGACTGAATCCGGCCATGACCGCGCACGCGGACCAAAAGTTTCGTAGACCCGGAACCGGACCTACGAGCGGGTTACCATCGGCGGCAAACGTAAACGGGCCGTTGATGACACGCTTGACACCGGCCCTTTCAAGAACTGGATAACGCCGGTAGGCGACTTCCAGAGATTCACCGATGCGATCCAACTTGTCGGGCAACAACTCGTTGCCGAAATCCCAACGCGTGCCGTCCACCCCCCACGGTTCACAGGCCTGTTCATAAAAACCGATCACCAAACCCCGGCCCTCCTGGCGAAGATAGCTCTCCCCTTCTGGGTCCATTATATGCGGTAACTCTTTATCCGCTTCGTACACTTCGGCGATGTCGTCGGTTGCCAGATACTGATGCTCCATGGGATGCAATGGCAAGTAGACGCCGGCCATGGCGCCTACTTCGCGCGCCCACAGTCCGGCCGCATTGACCACATGTTCGGCGATCAACGTGCCCTGCTCGGTGACGACTTCCCACTCACCATTGGCTCGCGGATCGAGCGCAGTCACCCGGTTGCGGAGATAGATCTCGGCCCCTTGTAGGCGTGCCGCTTTGGCGTAGGCATGCGTCGTGCCCGAAGGGTCGAGGTGACCATCGAGCGGATCGTACAGTGCGCCGAGCACACCGTCGGTGTTGGTGATGGAGGAATACTGCGGGATTTCGCTCGGACCGATGAGCTCGGTTTGCAGCCCCATATGGCGGTGCTTGGCACGTTGGGCCTTGAGAAAATCCATGCGGTCCGGGGTCCCCGCGAGGGTAAGCCCGCCTACATGATGCAGGCTGCAGGACTGTCCGGAAATCTCCTCGAGCTCCTTATATAGACGTATCGTGTAGCCCTGCAAGGCGGCCATGTTGGTATCGGCGTTGAGGGTGTGAAAACCACCGGCCGCGTGCCAAGTGGAACCCGAGGTGAGCTCCGAGCGCTCAATCAGCACCACATCCTTCCAACCGAACTTGGTGAGATGGTAAAGAACACTGCAGCCGACCACGCCGCCGCCGATGACCGCCACTTGCACGTGCGATTTCATGGACTGTATTTACACCCTGGACTTCCCGGCCAAGGGGCGAGTTTATACAACTGCCTCGGCTTTCGTAACCAGGGAAGAAATTGAGTGTCACGGGCCGACGCGATCGACTGGGTATCTGATAGACGCGCCTGGCTAATTCCATGTTCCGTGGTACTGTACCCACGATCCGCCGACTGGGGAGGACAGAATGAAACTCTATTACTTCGAGACGCCTAATGCGCGCAAGCCGTGCGCGGTGGCCAAACACCTAAACTCACCCGTCGAGTTCGTGCGGATCGATCTTTCCAAGGGCGAGCACCAGACACCGGAATACCTAGCTATTAATCCCAATGGCAAGGTGCCGGCGCTGCGCGATGGCGACGCCAGACTTTGGGAAGGCCATGCGATCATGGCCTACCTGGCCGCTAAAGCCGGCTCTGACCTATGGCCCAAGGATAGCGCAAAGCAGATAGACATCCTTCGTTGGCTCAATTGGGACACGGCGCACTTCTCGCGTCACGCCGGCACGCTATTTTTCCAACACTACATCAAGGCCGCATTCGGAATGGGTGAACCCGACGCGGCTGCGGTTGAGGAGGCGACCGGGTTCTTCAAGCGGTTCGCGGACGTCCTCGACAATCACCTCAAGGGACGCACCTACCTCGTCGGCGACAATCTCACCATCGCGGATTTCGGCGTTGCCTGCATGCTGCCGACAGCACAAGAAGCCAAACTACCGCTCGGTGGGTTCACACAAATCCAGCGTTGGCACGACGGTCTCATGCGGCTACCGGCTTGGAAAGATCCCTACCCGGCATCGCAGTCCGCGTTAGCGTAAGGACGCTCGCTAGTGCTTAGCGAACAGTGAGCTCATGTTACGGTAATTCTAGTAATATGGTTGACTGTGCGGTCTCCTTGAGTTATGCTGCGATCATGAACCTAGATAAAGCAGCATCAACCTTAGGTGCGATGGGTAACCGCACACGGTTACAGGTTGTGCGTCTGCTTGTTCGGACTGGCGATCAAGGTCTACCAGTCGGACGCATTCAGAAAGAGCTGAAGATTCCGTCGTCGACCTTGACGCACCACTTGAGCCATCTGCGTGGTGCTGGCCTCATCCGACAAGATCGACAAGGCACGAGTCTATATTGCAAGATGGAATACCGACAATTGGACACTCTATGGAAATTCTTGACCAAACAGTGTTGTATCGACATGGTTCAGGATCGCGCAAAAAAGGTGGCGTAATCTTTTTTTGGTGAAGTAGTTTCGATATTACTGGTAATATCGTTTCTGTGAAAGTTTTAAGACTTAAACAATTTGCGATGAGGATCGAAAAACGATGACGGCGCTCAGCAAAGTGTTTGGGTCTCGCTCGTGGCAATTCAGATTTGGCGGCATCGCTACCGATCGCGTCGTGTGGGCGCTCCTGATCGGACTTTTCGCCCTAAGTATTATCGACGCATCGCAGGCCTTGCGCAGCGTTGGCTTCAGCATCAACGCTCTCGTTGGTATGGCGCCTTTCTTTCTGCTGGCAGTTGCCGTAGCCGGATACGCCAAAGCAACGGGTGCTGACAAGCTGATCACGCGAGCGTTTTCCGGCAACCTGGTCATGGCGGTGGTAAGTGCTGCCTTGGTCGGGGCATTGTCGCCCTTCTGTTCCTGCGGGGTTATCCCGTTGATTGCTGCCATGCTTGGGGCGGGGGTACCACTCGCGCCGGTGATGGCGTTCTGGGTCGCATCGCCCATCATGGACCCGGAGATGTTCATCCTGACGGCGGCCGGCATCGGACTCAACTTCGCTATCGCAAAGACCGCGGCCACCGTCGCCATGGGATTAATGGCTGGGTTCGCGGTGATTGGACTGCAGCGCCTCGGTCTGCTGGGAAACGTACTATCTCAGGCCCAGGCCTCCGGGTGTCGCCCGTCATTCGACCCTTCATCACCGGTCTATGTGGCTTGGCGCTTTTGGGCCGAGCCATCACGCATCAAGACCTTCCGCGACGAAGTTCGCACGATCGGCTGGTTCCTCTTCAAGTGGCTAACGCTTGCGTTTTTTCTGGAGAGCCTAATGATTGCCTACGTGCCGACGGACTGGATTGCGCAGATTGTCGGTGGAGATAAGTGGTTTGCCATTCCATTGGCGACTGTTGTCGGCATTCCTTCTTACCTCAATGGTTATGCTGCCATTCCACTCGTGGCAGGGCTCTTGGACATGGGCATGTCGCCAGGCGCCGCGATGGCGTTCGTTACCTCGGGCGCAGTGTCGTCTATCCCGGCCGCGATTGCGGTCTATGCACTCGTACGAAAACCAGTGTTTTTCATCTATGTGTTTCTCGGGCTTGCGGGTTCAATGGTATCGGGATACGGCTATCAGCTTAGCGGCGGTGCGATCTAAGCGTAAAAGATTAAACGCGCCCGCGGAGAAGGATCCATATCCAACCACCCAATAACTCATTTCGGCCCAGACATCTGCCACTCTTGGCGATCGATGCGATAGTAGATCTTTCCATCATCGTACTGTTCAACAAGGATTGGCACGCCATCCCCTACTTTTGGAATTGGCGGGATAAAGCCTAGCTCGATCTCACTGCCATCCGCGAGCTCTACAAAACCCTGATAGATATTAACGTCACTGCCGAGTTTGCTGTGCAACTCGCTAGTATCGATCTCATTAATTCTTGTAACAATTGCCGTTTCATGTCCAACTGTGAGCAGCCTATTGGTCCCAAGTCGTTGATTTGTCACCAGCGCCCATATAAGAACTGGCAACAGCAACAAGCCTACCAATACGACTCTCCAGTTGCGGTAGTTTGTTGCCCATCTATCCCAGAATCGACTCATTGTCCGTCCCCGTGTCCTTCTTCAGGATAGCCTTGATGTGCCACAGGTGCACATCGTTATAGAAGAAAAGTATGACTAAACCATAAGGATTGGTGTGTACTAAGTCTGCCGTAATCGATAATCATCCTGAATCTATCAGCCAATTATCTTTCGTTAGCACGACCACGCGTGCCAAATTCGGCTTACCTGTCTGTCTCGTTTGTCTCGGCCTCGTTCTTGTTTGGATGATGTCTTTCCCTAGCGTTGAGGCGCACTCAGCGGCATCTTGGCATGCTGAGCCTTGGATGGGAGCGAAATAGAATTTCATCCGGCCGCCCTCGACGAGGGTGCTTTCTATCACCGATCTGCCGGCGCTCGATCCGATGCCACAGCCGGCGCACGGTGTTGCCGCACCTTGAAATAGCGTCAAATGGGGCCCCCTCCGGCTCCGTACTTGCCCCCCATCCGCCAAGTTATTCGCTAATTGGCCCAAACATTGCTTGATATTCCACTCGGATCAGCAAACAGGGCCAGTGTTGTGCAGATTTCAAGCGAAAAACCCGCCGAGGCAGCGGCAACTGACCGGAAACCCCATATCCTGGTAGTGGACGACTCGCGCGTGGTGCGTCACACACTTGTCAAATGTTTGTCCCCCTATTTCCGCACGATTGAGGCAGAAAACGGGGTAGCCGGGTGGCGGGTCGTCAATCAAAACAGCCGCATTGAACTCGTCATCAGCGACATTCAGATGCCGGAGATGGACGGCTACACATTTATATGTAAGGTTCGCGCGGCTGACGATCCCGGGCTTCGCGACATCCCAGTCGTAGTAATCACCAGCTCGGAAGACGATATCACCCGCCAACGAGCCTACGCCTGCGGCGCCAACGATTTCGTATTAAAGCCATTCAACACCAAGCAGCTGCTGGGTTGTATTAGATCGCAGTTAGCGGATCACGACGATGCCACCGCGCAAGTGGAAGAAGAGACGCTTCCCGCCGCCGCTGACGATGGCGAGACGGTTTTGCCAAACGCAGATGCTGCCAGCCTGGATAGCGCCATCGCCTACATTGATGCGGGTATGAAGATGCTGATGCGTCTGAACAGCACCGTCGTTGCGCCGCACGCCCTTACGCTGGTGTTGCGATTTATGCCGTTACTCAAATTTTGCAACATCAAGTTCAAACTGGGTATGGAGCATGAAATCGGCATGTTTTACCAGCGCGTCAAAATGGCATACGAAGCCCACAAGGCGTTTCGCGACAACCAGTAGTACGACGCGCCCCACGGTTGCAACGAATGTTGCAATGTGAGAACGGTTCCCTCGATCTCTTGACACCCTCGTTAACAGCGGCAGATACTTGTCTCGCAGCCTGTGCTTCGCTGCTACGCAACATACCTGCCACTTGCGAGGAGAATAACTATGTACGTAGTCGTGCGACAGTATTCGGGCGAGGGTGCTTCCGAGCTCTTCGATGAGCTCGTGAACAGGCGTGCCGAGGTGGAGGAGCTCATCCGCGGTGTGTCTGGTTTTGTAAGTTATACGCTCGCTCGAACCGGTGACGGCGGCGTCAGCGTGACGGTTTGTCAGGATAAGACTGGTACTGACGCGTCTATCCAGGTAGCCGCCAGCTGGATTAAGGAGAATATATCCATGAAGGTCGCCCCGCCGACCGTATCCGAGGGCGAGACGATTCTTCACTTCGGCGCCTAGCCCGAACTTCAGTCGCCGCTGCCTTTACCTTGACGTGATCTGCCACGTCGTGGATCACGGCGGGCCCCGAACGCCGGAGTCGTTTGAATGCGGCTCGCCGGAGGAATTTGTTTAGCCCGCCACACACGAATAAAATAAAGGAAATTAAAGCTTCTGCCGCCTTCAGTGATGCATGCGCGTTCGTTTTCACCCCGAGTTCGTAGACTATGAGTCAGCCCGATACCACGCTGCGTGTCTTTTTTATCGAGATGTTGGGCGAGCCAGGTACTTATGACGCGTCTGTGTACGATAGTCTGGTAAATAAGGATCAGGAGGGCCTGTGGTTCAAACGTCGTTACGATTACTTGGGTGATGTTCAATTTGAAATCCGCAGCCTGCCCCGTGGGGACAGCTTGCCCGATCCATCGGCGGCGGATGGGTTTATTCTCGGTGGAAGCTACAACTCGGTACACGACAACTACCCATGGCAACGCGCCGTTTTGTCGTGGTTGCCAGCAGTGCGCGAGCAGTGCCTGCCTTTGCTTGCTATCTGCGGCGCGCATCAGTTGTTAGGTAAGTATTACGGCGCATCAGTCACTCGTGTAGCTAACGCACCTTGTGCTGGAACCCTGCCGGTCTCGCTGACCGCGGCCGGAATGGAATCTCCGCTATTCAAATCAGTCGCACTAGAGCCGCGTTTTCATTTTGGCAATGAAGAGCAAGTCGCTAGCGTGCCGCACGCAGCGTCGCTACTGGTGACTTCGGATAGGGTCTCGGTGGTAGCACTGGCGTACGATAATCATTGGTATTCCACCCAGTTTCATCCAGAAGGAAGCGCAGCAACGATGGGTATTTCTTGGACCCGTTCGAAGCCAGCCCTGTGCGACGCTTATGATGACGATGATGCAGGCGATCAAGTCATCGAGAATTTTGTCGACATCGTAAGGCAATCGGTTAACGGTCAGTCGTGATCTTCATGTCGCCAGATTACTTATTTGCCCGGCGTTTCAAAGAGTCAGCGTGTTCCACCAATTTTGGGTAACTGCTCCCGGGATACCTAGCGCTGACGTACGGAGAGACCTCGACTTATTGCCCTGTCACCCGTTTAGTAACATCAGTCTATCGTTGCTCTCGCCGTCGCGGCATACTAGGCCGCGAATACGCCCGATCGTGCGTTTAATAAATCTGGCAGGAGAAAACAATGAACGAGTCCAACTCAAGCAGCGTTTTCGAACCCACCTATCGATTTACCGTGTCGACCAGCGTGTTAGGTGCGCAGATGTTGTTTGTCGCATTCGGCGCCCTAGTCCTGGTTCCTCTGTTAACCGGGCTAGATCCCAATGTGGCACTTTTTACGGCCGGGGCTGGAACCCTATTGTTTCAGTTACTCACGCGAGGGCAAGTGCCGGTGTTTCTCGCGTCTTCATTTGCGTTTATTGCACCTATCATCTATGGCGCCCAGACCTGGGGGATTCCTGCGACATTGTCAGGGTTGGCTGCCGCCGGTGTGGTCTACGTCATCCTCAGCGGCGTCGTAAAGTTGGGTGGCGTAGATATACTTCACCGCATACTTCCACCTGTCGTCATCGGACCAGTAATCATGGTGATTGGCATCATTCTATCGCCGGTCGCGGCCAACTTGGCCATGGGCAAGACCGGCGATGGTGCAGCGGAGCTGGTGCCATACGGCACCGCCATGTTAGTCGCTGCCGTATCATTGTTCGCCACCATCCTGTTTTCGCTCCTTGGTCGCGGCATGTTACGTCTGCTTTCGATCTTGTGTGGGGTCGCCGTCGGCTATGTGCTGTCGCTGGTGCTCGGGTTGGTCAACTTCACACCAGTCGTCGGGGCGCCCTGGTTGCGGATGCCGGCATTTGTTATGCCTGAGTGGAATTGGCAGGCGGTATTGTTCATAGTGCCCGTGGCCATTGCACCGGCTATCGAGCATTTCGGCGACATCTTGGCCATTGGCTCTGTCACTGGCCGCGATTATGTTGCAAAGCCCGGGGTTCATCGCACGCTACTTGGCGATGGGCTGGCGACCGCACTGGCGTCTTTGCTTGGCGGGCCGCCCAACACAACCTACTCCGAGGTCACGGGGGCGGTGGCCATTACCCGTGCCTTCAATCCGGCCATCATGACCTCGGCGGCAATCATAGCCATACTGCTTGCGTTTGTAGGCAAGGTGGGGGGCTTGTTGCAAACCATTCCAACCCCCGTCATGGGCGGCGTGCTGATCCTGCTATTCGGCGCAATTACGGTCGTCGGCCTTTACACCCTAGTTAAGGCGGGACAAGACTTAATGCAGCCACGCAACCTGGCCATCATCGCTATCATCCTGGTCACGGGTGTCGGTGGCTTGAGCATCGGCACTGCCGACTGGGTGCTCAAGGGCATCGGGCTCGCCGGCATTCTAGGGGTGATTGCCAATCTCGTGTTGCCGGGTCGCGCTGGCGACGCAGCCGCGCCGAAAAGTTAGCCTGGCTTTCGCAAATTAGGGCCTACACAAGGGTCGAGGCCCACAAAAACGGAGGAGTCTGATGCCGCTTGGCAAGGTAACCGACAACGATCGAAAGCTCATGGCGCTAGCGCTGGCGGAGGCAAGAACGGGGTACGACGAAGGCGGCGTCCCCGTGGGCGCCATCATGGTGCAAGACGGTGAGATCATCGGCCGTGGTCGCAACCGCCGCGTGCAAGAAGGTAATCCGGTATCTCACGGTGAAACGGATTGCATGAAGAACGCCGGTCGGCGCTCGGACTATTCACGGGTGACCATGTATACAACGCTGAGCCCGTGCATGATGTGCACCGGCACCATACTCCAGTTCGGCATCCGGCGCGTGGTAATCGGAGAGGACCGAAATTTCTCGGGCAACATCGATTTCTTGCGCGAACGCGGCGTAGAAGTCGTGTTGCTCAACGACCGCGACTGTATCGAGCTCATGTCCAGGTTTATTGCCGAGCGACCAGAGCTTTGGTACGAAGATATCTCCGGTAACGAGTAAATAACTGCGAGCTATTTCGTCCCGTATAGCCTATCGCCGGCATCGCCGAGCCCCGGCAGAATATAGCCGTGGTCGTTTAGATGATCATCAATAGCAGCAGTGAAGATAGGAACATCAGGGTGTGCTTCCTGAAACTCTTTGACACCTTCTGGCGCTGCCAACAGACACACAAACTTGATATGTTTTCCGCCGGCCTCTTTGATACGCTGTACGGCGGCGATCGACGAATTGCCGGTAGCGAGCATGGGGTCGACGATAATGATTGGCCTTTCGGAAAGTTCTTCGGGAACCTTAAAGTAGTACTCCACTGCCACCAGTGTGTGCGGATCGCGGTACAGTCCTACATGTCCTACCCGAGCCGAAGGAATCAGGTCGAGCATACCTTCGAGCAAACCATTGCCCGCCCGCAACACCGATATGAGCACCAACTTCTTGCCAGTTAGTACCGTCGCATCCATGGGTGCAAGTGGTGTGTCTATTTTTTCCGTCCCCGTAGGCAGGTCGCGCGTAACCTCGTAGCCAAGCAATAAAGAAATTTCGCGCAACAATTGTCGAAAACTGGCGGTTGGTGTTTCCTTGCGACGCATCAGTGAAAGTTTGTGTTGCACCAGGGGATGATCGATAACGGTTACTTGGGCCATGGCTCTTGGGTCCTGAGTCGTACGTTTGCAGGGTCAACACGGCTGACACGTGCTGGTTCTTATTGTAACGAGCGCTAATGGTAGCACTCGTTCGTTCTAATTATTCAATTGTGTATGCACTTCAAAACACCGTCCCGTCGCTGGTGACCCGAATTGGTGTTGTACCACCGGGTCTGCGCTCGAAAGCGAGTCGGCGCCCGGCGATCCAGGTACCACCCTCGAGTACCTTCGCCAGCGGTAGAGAATCTGCATCCGTGCCAAACTCGCTGCGTACCAGGGATGCGAGTCGATCTAACAAGCCAATGGTAAGGGCACGCCATTCCACTACCAGTTCCGAGGCCACATCGTGGGATTCTCCTTGGACACGGGGATCTTTGAGTACCAACACATCGAGGTCCATAAATAGTCCGCCGTTTCGATACTCGGCCAGACCCGTGAGTTCTTGCAACCCACTGACCCGCATACCAGCATCCTCGAGGGGCTCAACCAGCGAATAGGTGAGCCACTGCGATAGCTTATGAAACGGCACTAACCCGTTCGTCTCGTCGTCTCTGTGCACCATTGAGTGTCGCCAGACATCCCCCAGATTGATGCCGCCGAGCGCGACACGCCCCGGCCATATCGGGCCGAGACCGACAAGCACGGCATCCAGTATGCGGCTCGCCGGTAGTACGCCAGCAACGCTTCGCCCCTTCAAATAGTCATACAGGTTACCGACACGCGGTGATTGTGAACCAAAAAGCGCCGGGTGTTGCCGCAAGCACCGGCCAAGGGACTTAATAAGCGTGGCACGACCATCGACACCAACTAAGGGATTGTCGGCTGACACTTGGAACGCCCGCTCGAGCTTGGACCGCTCGAAATCCTCCAGCACCGCCGCGTCTGCGCGCAGTGGCGATTCCGATTGACTCGAAAACGCACCACTCGCGAACAAATTGAGGCTTGCAATCGCTAGTCCTTCTGAGCGACTAAATACTTTAGTCGTGCTGGGTTCAACGTATCGCCAAGCATCGCCAGCCCCTGCGTCTAGCAATACGCTGGTAACCGCGAGATCTATGCGGATACGTGCAAGCTCGTCTGCATCGATCGGAGTGGCGGTGTTTGCCAACGTCTGCCAACGATCCAATCCACCAGCGCTGAAATGACGCCAGCGGCTATGAAAGGGAATGTCGAGGTCGGGATAGTTATCTCGAATCGTGCCACAAACGAAACGCGTAGCATCCTTTAGGCGCTCCGGCTGTAGCAAAAAGTGTGGAAGGTTTCCGTCTTCCGCCAGGCCGAGTAGCTCCGTGCAGCGCTCGCGCACGGCCCTCGGTGTTCGCAGCGCGGCAACTGCTTTAGCAGCGTGGCTCATGGCAGCCTCAACGCTAATCGTGCAGATTGCGTCCCTTGGCGACCTTCAGCTCTTCGTCGCTTGACAGCGGTTCCTCGCTAAAGTAACCGGCCGCCTTCTTGGCTTCCATTTCAACGCTGGCGTCATCGGGAACAAGTGCTTTTGGAATCGGGATTCGCTCGGCGATTTCGATACCTTGGCGCACGATGGCCTCGTGTTTCAAGTTACTCATAGACACGAAGCGGTCGATGCGGCTGACACCCAGCCAATGAAGTGCGTCTGGCATCAGTTCCTGAGAACGCACATCTTGAACACCGGCTACACATTCTGTTCGTTCGAAATAAGTCTCCGCCCGATCGCCGCCTTCCTGGCGTTTGCGCGCGTTGTAAACTAGGAACTTGGTAACTTCTCCCAGGGCTCGGCCTTCCTTACGGTTATATACAATAAGTCCCACTCCATTTTGTTGCGCGGTCTCTATACATACCTCGATACCGTGAGCGAGATAGGGCCGACAGGTACAGATGTCCGAACCGAACACATCGGACCCATTGCACTCATCATGAACCCGGCAGGCTACGGTGCGTTCCGGATCAGTGATTGCCGCCAAGTCCCCGAACATGTAAATACTGATGCCACCGATCGGCGGCAGGAAAAGTTTGAGATCGTTGCGCGTGATGAGCTCGGTGTACATGCCGCCGGATTGCTCGAAAAGTGCGTGACGCAATACACTCTCGGACAAGCCGAAACGCTCTGCGATCCCGGGCAGATACCATACCGGCTCAATGGCTGCCTTCGTCACTCGCACATCACCATTTTCCGCGAGCACCTTGCCATCGGGCTGTAAACGTCCGGTAGCAACGGCGTTCCTAATTTCGGGCATATTGACCCGCGCCTTGGTCACCGCAATGGTGGGACGGATGTCCCAACCATCGGCCAACTCCTGCGCAAACACCTCGCTAATCAAATGGCCGTAGGGGTCAAGCGATACAATGCGGTCTTCATCGCTCCACTGCGGAAACGGCCCTATGTGCTCGGCTGGCGCGGTGTCGGTGAGGTCGGGTTTGTGCACCGGGTCCAGCGTGCCGGCGGCCACCGCCAGCGCTCGATACAGCGCATAGGATCCGGAATGGGCGCCGATGGAATTTCGTCTCGCCGCGTCTGTCAGCGTGCCGATAATAGGCCCGCGTTCGGCGGCTGTCTTCGCGCCCCACGTTATCGGCACCACCTCTCGGGTAGTGGTGGGATGAGACGTGAGTTTAATGTGCTTAGGGGACTGCTTTTTAGCGCTCACAGAAAAAGTCTCCGGATGATGCTGAGACCAGCATGGCTCGCATCGCCTAGCTCGTTGTATCCCTTGAACGTTAAACTGGAAGGGCCCGGAAAAGATCGCAAAATATACACCAATATTAGTCTACGTGCAGCGATTTCTCACGCCTTAGCGCTCCTCCTTGCGGTAGGGGATCAGTAGCGCGGCTGGCGCCCGTACATTACGCGCCAGCACCGCCATGGCGGCAACCGTAACCACAAACGGCAGCATGAGGAAAATCTGATACGGCAGATCAATGACGCCGCTAGACTGTAGGCGCAACTGCAATGCATCCACCGCCCCGAAAAGTAGTGCCGCCACGGCGCACCGCCATGGATGCCAGCGGCCCAGTACCACCAATGCAATACATACCCAGCCGCGACCGGAGATCACCCCGAAAGTGAAGGCGTTGAACTGCGCTAGGGAAAAGTAAGCCCCGCCGACACCGAAAAGTGCGCCAGATATCATCAACGCTTGATAACGGACCCAGGCGACACGCACGCCGGCCGACGCCGCAGCATGGGGATTTTCGCCAACCGTGCGCAGGCTCAATCCCCACGGTGTGCGATACAGCAAGAACGCGGCGAATGGCACCAATAGAAATCCGATGTAGACCAACGCCAAATGATCGAATAGCACTGGACCGAAGAACGGAATATCCGATAACAGCGGCACGCTTAAGGCCTCGAATGCTTCGACGTTGGGCGGTTGTGAAGGTTGACCGAATATCAACCGATAACCATAGAAGGCAAGGCCGCTGCAGACTAACGTGACACTCAAGCCGGAAACGTGTTGGCTCAAGCCAAGCGTCACCGTTAAGAAACCCATGAGTGCCCCAAAAACGATGCCAGTCGCGGCAGCAGCGGCGATACCGATCCACAGGTTGCCGCTAAAGTAGGCAGCACAAAAACCTGTCATCGCCCCCAACAACATGATGCCTTCGATACCGAGATTGAGAACACCGGCACGCTCACTAAACATTTCACCCAAAGTGGCGAGCAGTAAGGGCGCAGCGATGCGGATCATGGCGGCAAAGAAGCCGACTTGAAACACTTGTTGCAAAATTTCGCTAATGGTTAGGACTCCACATTACCTATTTCGGTTGTTGCACCGCCGCGCACGCGCAATCGGTAAGTAGTAAAGAGCAGTGCCACCAGCATACAGATCAACGACGCGCCTTGGATCACATCGGCCAAGAAGACTGGCACGCCGGTTGTTCGAGACATCGTTTCCGCACCAGTTGCGATCGCGGCGAAGAATATCGCGGCCGGGATTACTCCGAGCGGGTTGAGTCTGGCGAGCATGGCAATAACGATTCCCGTATAGCCGTATCCCGGCGACAGCGAAGCCATGACCTGAAAGTGAAGCCCCGCCACCTCGCCAACCCCGGCAAGTCCCGCCAAGCCGCCGGAGATGGCTGCCGTTAAGAACACAACTCGCTTAACCGGCAAACCGCCATGCATGGCGGCACGTACGTTTTCACCGACCGCCCTAATCGCGAAACCGAGAGTAGTGCGCGTCATCAACAGCCAAACCAAGATGGCGGTGATGCCGGCTAACAACACGCCGAGATGCAAACGCGTAGGTTGCAGCAAGATAGGAAACTCAGCATCCATGCGAATGTCGGGCGAATCCGGATAGCCGCTGAGTGGGTCCTTCCACGGGCCATCGACCAGCGCCAACATCAAGTAGAGCATGACGAAATTAAGCATCAGGGTGGCAACCACATCGTCGACCCGATAGCGCAGTTTCAAAACGGCGGGCAAGGTCGCCCAAAGACCGCCGGCGACAAAGCCGGCGATAATCATCAGTGGCACCAGCGACCAAACTGGTAAGGCTTCGCGCGCGCCGATAAAGGCGGCGGCCATAGCCCCTGCTAGCAACTGCCCCTCGGCACCGATGTTCCAGAACTTAGCGCGGAACGCTACTGCCACCGCCAGTCCCGTGAAAACCAACGGCGCCGCTTTGACCAGCGTTTCAACGAAGTTGAATTTACCACCGAAGGCGCCTTTAAATAGCGCGCCATAGGCCGGCAGTACGCCGGCACCGGCCGCGATGATAAGTCCGCTGCAAAGCACTAATGTCGCCAGCAACGCCAACACCGGCAGGCTGATATTGAGCCAGGTCGGGGTATGAGCCCGAGGTTCGAGGACTAGTTTCACGATACCGCCAGGCCTTTTATGCCGCCTCCGTGGAACCCGCCATAAGCAATCCGATCGCTGTCGGCGTGGTCTCTTTGGTTTCTAGGTCACCAACGATACGGCCTTCATACATCACTAGAATGCGATCACTGAGCGCGAATAGTTCTTCCAAATCTTCGCTAATAAGAAGGACGCCGCACCCGTTTGCACGCAACTCCAAGAAACGATTATGCACAAACTCCACTGCCGCCACGTCGAGTCCGCGTGTAGGTTGTGACGCCACTAGTACCAACGGGTTAAAAGCAAGCTCACGTGCTAGCAATGCCTTTTGTAGGTTGCCACCTGAGAGCATGCCGGTACGCACGCTTATGCCGGCGCCACGAATATCGAACCTTTCTATCTGCTGCTTGACGAACTGTCGAATCGCTTGACCATTCAACCAGCCTAAACGGCTAAAGGGTGACTGATGCACGCGTGGCAACACCATGCTGTCAGAAAGCGGTAAGGTGGTGAGCAACCCATCGCCTATGCGGTCTTCCGGGACGTAGGCGACGCCGTGTTGTTGCATAATCCTGGGGCTCGCTCGATCCACTAGCACGCTATCGACTTCGATGCGTCCGCTTGACGGCATCAATACGCCCGCGATTACCTCCGCCAACTCACGCTGTCCGTTTCCGGAAACACCGGCCACCCCGACAATCTCCGCCGCGTGCACATTAAGGCTGACATCATGCAGCTTCGGTAGATGACCACGTCCGCCATCGACGATTATATTCGCGAGGCGCAGCAGTGCTCGCCCACGCTCGACCGCGGGCTTCGTCAACGGCTGCAATTCGCGACCACACATTAGCTCGGCCAGTCGCCGGTGCGTGACGGAATCGTCGTTGGTCACTGTCGCCACCATTTCGCCACGCCGCATAACTGCTACGTGGTGCACGATGCTCAATACTTCATGTAGCTTATGGCTTATGAAGATAACGCCAACACCGTCGGCGACCATGGCACGCACGGCTTGGAACAGCCCTTCCGTTTGTTGCGGCGTCAATACTGACGTTGGCTCATCCAATATCAGAATCTTGGCGCCGCGAAAGAGCGCCTTAACGATCTCGAGGCGTTGTTGCTCTCCGACCGTAAGCTCTGAGACCTCGCGCGCCGGATCCAGCTCGAGTCCGTAGTGACTACCAATTCGATGTAACCGCTTTCTTGCCGTGGCTTCATCCAATATGCCTCGTCGCCCCGGTTCCCCCACCATGAGGTTTTCTAGCACACTGTGTCGCGGTACGAGGTGGAAGTGTTGGTGGACCATTCCGATCCCCAAAGCCAACGCATCCGCCGGCGTGTGATTGGACACGGACCGCCCTTCTATAGCGATGGTGCCAGCATCGGCTTGGTACATGCCGAACAAGATGTTCATCAGCGTAGTTTTGCCGGCACCGTTTTCGCCCAACAGACCCAGCACCTCGCCACGGAACAATTGCAGGTCTACGGATTTGTTTGCGTGCACGCCACCGAAGTGCTTGTCGATGCCACGCATCTCGAGTAGCGGGAGCGGAGAATCTGTCATGTTCATGTTGGCGCGACCCGGTCTCGAGTCTGATCCCGATACGCTAGACTGTTCCACATAGGATCGAGGCGCCTCGTGCGGGGCGCCCTGAATTAGATGCGCGTTTGCTGACTACTCGGACTTGGGCGCGCTTTCATCGATCGGAACGCGGAAAGTTCCGTCCAATATCTCTTCTTTGCGCTTGGCAACCAAATCCTTTACCTCGCTCGGGAGTTTGCTATCCCACTTATGATAGGGCGCGAGAAAAGACCCACTCTTACCCATAAAGGAGAATTGCCCGAAGTCCTGGGATGTGAAGACACCGGCCTTTACCTGATTCACGACTTGCTTGACGGTCGGGTACATATCCCAAACCACACTCGTCACCACAGTGCCAGGGCCGAGCTCATATTGATCCGACATATTGCCGATGGCAGGGATTCCCTTTTCGGTAGCTGCTTCGATGACACCAAAACGCTCAGCATAAATAACATCTACCCCTTGCTCGATCTGTGCGAGCGCCGCCTCCTTGGCCTTCGGTGGATCAAAGAACGATCCGATGAAAGAGAACTTACACTTCACGGCCGGGTTTACTTCCTTAGCACCAGTGCAAAACGCATTGCACAGCCGGTTCACCTCGGGAATAGTCATCGCCGCTACCGCGCCGACCTTGTTCTTCTTGGTCATCTTGCCCGCGATCATACCCGCGAGATAGGCAGGTTCATGGATCCAGTTATCGAACACCGCAAAGTTGGGCTCAGCCGGCCCAATCCCCGAACCGAAAGTGAACGCGGTCTTGGGGTAAGACTTGGCAACGCGCCGTGCGATACGCTCGGCGCCGAATGCATCACCCATGATGAGATCATAACCACCCTCGGCGTACTCACGCATGACCCGCGCGAAGTCGGCTGACTTCACACTCTCCGACCAGGTGTATTCGATGCCGAGCTCTTTCTCCGCCTGTTTCAATGCTACGTGAATCTGATTCACCCATGGCTCCTCGATAGGCGTTTCAAACACAGCCGCCACACGCAGCTTTTTCCCAGCCATAGCGTCCGTAACAATGAGACCAAACATTGCCACTGCGACAAATAACGTAGCCGTCGCACGGAATGCAAAATTCAAGCTTGTTTTTTTCATTCAGTTCCTCCTCCAACGAAGGTCGACACATGACGCATTGACATGGTGTCGCGCCTCTCAAACTGCCCGCGAGAGGTGCGATCACAGTATACGAAAAGACCCTCGGCCGATCCAATTCCCCACGACGTGGCCCGAGGTCTCAGAAATCTTTCAGCCTTTTAGTTGTTTCCGGGTCGAGAAAACCAGCAATCGTCGCCTCCGTTTCCAGCCGCAACGCGATCTTTAGGTCGCTGGCGGCACACTGGTTGAGCACGCGCTTCATCGCTCGCACCGACAATGGTGGCAGATCGCTCAGTTTGGCGGCGACAGCATGCGCCTCATCCATTAGCCGGTCATCGCTCACTACCCGCCAGGCGACTCCAAGCTCATGCAGTTTGGCGGCATCATAGCGTTCGCCGAGAAACAGCATTTCTCGCGCCGTGTTAAGCCCGACCAATGCCGGCAGAAGCGATGTCACCGCCCCGGTGACAAATAGGTTAAGCGATAACTCGGGAAAGAAACCCTTGGCGCTTTCGGCCCAGATGGGGAAATCGCAATTGATTGCCCACTCAAACCCGCCGCCAACCGCCCACCCGTTGATCGCGCCGACGACTGGTTTGCTGCCGAAGACGATTGCATGTGTTGCGCGTTGGATAGCATCGACGAGATCGCGGGCCTCGACCTCGGTTTCGGGATGCACATGTTCGTGCCGGTCATCACCGGCACAAAACGCCCTGCCTGCGCCGGTGAAGATGATCGCCCGCGTCATGTCGTCCGCATTGGCATCGTCAAAGGCACGTGCCACATCATGAATAAGTTGGCGGTTCATGGCATTAAGGCTCTTGGGGCGATTAAGCGAAATGGTCCGTACGCCATTTCCATCAATCGTGCTTAGAACTGTTTGGTACTGCTCGGTCATGTGTATGTCCTTATGACACGTTTCGTTTTCCCCTCGGTTCGCGGCACAGTCTGTGGCTGAAGAAGGCTTACCCGCGCCGTTGCACCGAGCTGGCTTTTTATTTCACGCTCAACCGCATCAGCCAATGATTGAGCGGATGCGTGCCCTGTCGCTAGCTCGATCTCGACCGGTAGTACATCGTAGGGTGGCTTGCGATCAAGCACGATGCGATATTCGCCTGACAACTCCGAAAACTGATTGATCACACCGGCAATCATGGTTGGAAACATATTTAAGCCGCGCACCACGATCATATCATCGCTGCGGCCGATGACGCGGAAACGCGGGGCATTGCGTCCGCATGGCGCCTTTCCGGTCCCGGTCAGGCGAATGATATCGCCCGTCCTAAAACGGATGAGCGGCTGGCACTGCTTAGCCAAGTGGGTCAGCACCAGCTCACCTGTCTCGCCTTCCTTCCATGGCTTGCGGCTACCGTCTTCCGGGTCGATCAACTCGGCGAACAACACGTCCAATCCAACGAAATGTAAATCGTTGCACATGTCGGTTTGAGCGGCAAAATTACATAACACATCGGAAACGCCGTAGTTGGCATTACGGGCAGCAAATCCCCAGGTACCTTCAAGCCGCTGTCGGAAGGCCGGTTCGTCGAGCCCGGGCTCACCGCCGAATAGACCGAGCTTCAATCCGAGATCCTTGGGACTAATGTCGGGAAATCGGTCTGCAATCACTTTTTCTAGCACAGCGGGATAAGAAGGTGTGCACGAAATAGCAGTGATACCGAGTTCACGAATTGCACGAATAAGACCCTCGCTACTCCCCACCCCATACGGAACGACTGTGGCACCGGTTTCTTCTAGGGTCGCATGATCACTGTAACCACCGATCCAGAGTTGGTAGTTGAGGCAATGGACGACACGATGTCCACGGCCAAGCCCGGCCGCTGCCTGCGCCCGCGCACCTACCTTTGCCGTCATGATCGCATCCGTCTGGCTCAAAGCGAGATTCATGGCCACGCCGGTTGTGCCAGATGTGCGATGGATGCGCGAAATTTCCTCGGCAGCGCTTGCCAGGTAGGAACCGAAGGGTGGATTCATTTGCTGGTCTTTACGGATCATTTCCTTGTCCGTAAACGGAATATCTACCAGCCCATCCAAACTACTGGCTAGCTGCCGCCCATTGAGATACTCGCGATAGAACGCCGATGATGATTGGACGTACTCTGCCTGATGTGCCCAGCGCGCCTGTTGGAGACGTTTGATCTCCGCCAGATCGAGAAAATCCGCGCGCGGTACGATATTGCCAACGTCCATTTTTTCAACCCTCACCTACCTAAGGGTAGGCGCCAAGCCACCTACGATCAGGACAGGATAATGTCCCCTCACGAAGTGATCAGCAAGCCGTTCGCTTTCCGGCGATAGCTACACGCAGCGACCTAGAGAAGGGCTGCCCGCTCCTGAGTGGTGAAGTGCTCAACGTCCCGCCAAACCTGTCCTAAGTATTGACCGCATTGCGATTGACGGCTGCGAACACTGGTTTCAAATCGGAATTAAGTAGCAGCAGATTAGCTTGTTGTCATTCAGCAGTCGCACGCCAGTGTTTGCTGTCATGTGCAAGCAGAGGTTGCTTGCGCACCGGGTGGTCGCGCTCACACTGATCCAGGTCGGAGACACGGCTCAGCATCATACGAAACATGAAGGCCATGGCGTCGAGCTTGCCGCCAATAGCAAGCCGGGGTTGGGTGAGCGATGGGTCTTTCGGATAGCCGCGAGCCATCTGCTCCAATGACGGCATGGGACACCCAGACTCCGGCCAACCGCAGACAATTTATATCTTCACTAAATCAGTGACTTATCATCTTTTCTGAGTTGGGGGCTTGCAATCTGTTATAACTGTTCTATAACAGAAGAACATGAGACAATTTAGCGGTATAGGCCAGACCGAACGGGCGTAAATGAATCTAGCGATCTCCACGGCAACTTGCTCTGGGCAATGGAGACGGCGGTGCTGATCTCCCTCGACGAACGGGACCCCCGGCCGATCTATGCCCAGCTCGTCGCACAGATAAAAGAGCAGATCGCCACCGGAGCCCTGCTTCCAGATGCCGAGCTACCGTCAGTACGGGAGTTAGCCGACAGCCTCGGCATCAATCTGCACACTGTCCACCGCGCCTACCAGAAGCTCCGGGATGAGGATGTGATCCGCCTCAGACTGGGTCGGCGCGCCAGGGTCGCGAGGCCGCGACGCAAGCCCGCTAATCGCGAGGAGGTCGAAGCGAAATTGACCGGTCGGCTCGAGGAACTCATCACCGAGGCGACGCATCTGGGACTAACGTCGACTGACTTCAAGACTTTAGTCGGCCAGCTTTTGAACTCTAGGAAAAAACTGACGAGGAATGAAAAATGAGACTTCATCACCCGCTCTGGACGCACGTGCCAGCCGTCCTCCTCGTTGCAATCACGGTGACCGCCTTCTGGCGGGCCTGGCCGTTGCCGGACCCGGCCCCCGTGCACTTTGGCGGCAACGGCCTACCCGATCGATGGGGATCGTCGTGGGAAATGCCTATCATTATCTCGTTCGTTTCACTGGCTGCGATTGGCATTTCGCTCGCGGTCGATGAAACCTGGGCACGGAGCGAGCAGCACAAACGCTTTAACTGGTTTTCCCTCGCCGACGAACTCCTCGTAGCTTTCTTGACTGTAACTAGCCTTCAGTACATAGCGACACTCGAGGACCAGCCTCACATCGTCCGTGTTGACTGGTGGCAGATGTTCGGGTTTGTGATGGTGGGCGCGATTGCAGCCACCGTACTCGAGATCGCCCGACCTCATCGGTTAGCCGCATCCGTACCAGATCCCAAAGACACGAACAAGCCCGTCGGACAAATTCGGATTCCGCCGATGGCGGGCAAGAAATGGGCCTACTGGGAGTCGCAAAATCCGCGATACACCCGCTGGCTCTTTCCCCTGTTTGGCGCCGGACTTCTTGTGCTAGGTATCAGCTCGTGGGGCGACAACCCGTGGGCGCCCCCGCTCGCAATACTGATGGGCGCAACCGTGCTTCTGACATGCTCGGGGGGATTTCGCACCACTGTCACACCCAGTCGTCTCACGGTGCGCGGAGGCTTGATCGGAATTCCTTTGTTGAAACTCAAGGTCGAAGATCTCACCGAAGTCGGCGTACACAGTTTTTCACCGCTGGCGGATTTTGGCGGCTATGGTATCCGACGCAATCGCGAGATGATGGCATTCTTTCTCCAAGGCAATTCCGGTGTGCGGTTGACCACAGCGCAAGGAAAGACCTACCTCCTCGGTTCAGATCAGCCCGAGCGTTTGGCCGCAGTTCTCAGCGCAACCAAACATACGACGTCTGATTCGAGATGACACCGACCCGGGTTAATTTCACCTTACATGTTACATGTTTGCCCCAGGCGCGTGACGACCCACATCCGCTGGAACTATGTGTCGATAGAGAAAAACGGACGAGTCGCCATCGCCTGCTCGAGCTGGGCCATTGCAATATTGGCACCAGTGAGGATGAGCACGATTCGCTTGCCTCTAATACCTTCGCGGTTGGCAAAGACACCCGCTAGCGCCGCGGCGCCGGCTGGCTCCACCAGGATATGGGCGCACTCGGCCAGCGTATGCACCCCGGCAAGCAGTTGCTCATCGCTAGCAAGCCAGGCGTCGTCCAATAGATCCCAGAGCACGTTCAGCGCCAGCGTCGGCGGTACACGCGTGACCAACCCATCGGCTAGCGTGTCGATGGGGTGCTCAACGATTTTACGGGCGTGAAAACTTTTTGTTACGGCTGGCGAACCTTTTGCCTGCACAGAGACGACTCGTGCCTGGGGTTGAATCGCCTTAAGCGCTGTTGCGCAACCGGCAGTAAGGTTGCCACCCCCCAGGGGCACAACGAGCAAATCGATGTCGGATAGCGCTTCTGCGACTTCTAGTCCCACCGTGCCCGCTCCTTCCATAATGTCTACATCTTCACCATCATCAAGAAACAAGCCGCCGTGATCATCAGCAAACTGAAGGGCGGCATCTTTGGCCTCATCGATATCATCGCCGGTCACGTGAACCGTACCGCCAAACATTCGAATCATGGCGGCCTTTATCGGGTTGGCAGGATCGGGAAGAAAGATGTCGGCACTCACGCCCAGCACCCGCGCCGCATAGGCGACGCCCTGCCCGTGGTTGCCGGTCGACGAGGTTACGGCTCCACGAGCGCCTTCGGCCTTAGCCTTGATCATGGCGTTAAGCGCACCGCGAAACTTAAACGAAGCAATAGGCGTGATCGTCTCGTTCTTGAGCCACACGTCGGCGGCGAGTGCGCGCGATACGAGATCCGAGTGCAGCAAAGGCGTGGCTGGCAGATGTGGTCGCAATCGCTCCAGGGCCTCGCGGATTCCAGTTAGTGCTGGGCGTGTCATGGCAGCGTTTCCTAGCTCAAAACACAAGGTGTAGCAACGACATGCTACTAGATTTGACCATTTTCTTGCGTGTGGCGTAAGTGTCGCTGCCCGCGGTTGAACTTGGTCGCCAAATGCGGGGACACGGAGCAGGTTTGTATGTACGAAACATCGCGTATACTTGCTCGCTGCCCCTGGGCTTGCGGGCAACGACCCGGAGAATCGAATAACTTAGGAGGATAAATGTCATGCGTATTTGGATCTCTGCCATCATTGTTGCCATGTCGCTGCAACCGCTCATTGCGCGGGCCGCCGCGGGTGAACACGTCAAATACAACGTAGCCGGGGCAAGCTACGAAGGCTATTACATATCACCTGCTAAGAACGCACCCTTGGTCTTGCTCATCCATGACTGGGATGGACTGACGGATTATGAGGTAAAACGCGCTAGCATGCTGGCGGAAATGGGCTATGCAGTGTTCGCCGCTGACCTGTTCGGCGCTGGAGTGCGGCCGACAAAGGTCGAGGATAAGCGCCAACATACCGGTGAACTTTACAAACACCGCAACAAGATGCGTGCACTGATGTTTGGCGCACTCGAGACCGCCGCCAACGAGGGTGCCAATACCGGTAACGCCGTAGCCATGGGTTATTGCTTTGGCGGCGCCGCCGTTCTGGAACTGGCCCGCGCCGGAGCTGACCTAAAGGGCTTCGCCACCTTCCACGGTGGTCTCAAAACACCGGATGGAAAAAACTATTCCCAAACAAAGGGAGACATCCTGGTTATGCATGGCAGCGCCGATACTGTTGTCACCATGGACCAGTTCGCGGCCCTAACAAATCAACTGGAAACCGCCGGGGTTAAGCATCAGATGGTAACCTACGGTGGTGCACCGCACGCCTTTACAGTGTTCGGCAGCGAGCGTTACCGCGAAGAGGCCGACCGCAAGGCCTGGGCTTTGTTTACCGAATTCCTTAACGAAAAGCTGCGTTAATAGTAGTCCCGACCAGCATTTAAAAAATAGAAGGCCGCCAAACGGCGGCCTTCTGCGTAACGCTCACCTTCCGCCTCATCCTCCCGTTTGCCTGCGCGTGAAAAAAATCGACGTATAACGTCCTCATCAGTGCAAACGTGTTTTGGGATCGAGAACGGTCGAGCAACGGCGCTTTTGGTTTAGCGGTGCGTATTGTGTTGTAATCAGAGATGCGATGATTGAACCGAGGATATGCGTATGAAAAGTCTTCGCTGCAGGGACCTCGGCGTAGATTGTGATTTCATAACGTCGGGTGACACCAACGAGACTGTCATCGGCAACATGTTTGCCCATTCGGCCGAACATCATCACGAAAAGCACATGCATATGTTCGGCGACAAGGCCACCGCCCTAGTAGGCGACATGGAAGGAGCGATCAAAGACACATAGCAAGCCAAATGCTTATCAGCGCCTGTTCCGTTTGTCGCTTAAGCTGGCGTGGCGACAAACAGCTCACGCCGCAGGAGACCCTCATTTAAAACTGAAAGCTTCGATCGCCAGTCGGCCAGTCGTTCATCAAACTCGGTGGCACCGATAAGCTTTGTTAATGCGTCTTTTCGTTCTTCATCCGCGCGAAGTTGGCGGCCGCATGACGCGGCATAGTCCAACGTAACGTCCTGATAATCGAGAACGATCCAACCCGTCCGATGGAGCAAGCTTGGATAATCGATGTCCGACTCGATGAACTCGGGGCCATTTTCCACCGCCCGACGGTAGTCTTCACCTGCCAGCCCCGGTGTCACAGAGATTACGGTAAATACCATGCGCCCGCCGGCACGTATTACCCGTTGGCAGGCTTCTAGAACGAGACGCTTTGGCCTGAGACAGCAGAGGAGATCACTGTGGCTAACCGCATCGAAGCTGTCATCACAGAACGGCAGATACGCCCCATCGGCCAGGGCAACCCAACAAGCGCCTGGGATACAATCCTTAGCCGCTCTTTCAGCCGCGATGCGAAGACCCGTTAATGGAAGATCCACGAGCGTAATATCGCAACCACTGGTCTCGGCCATATATAGCCCCGGCCAACCGGAGCCCGCCCCCACATCCAGGAGACGTAAGCCCGGTCGCAATCCTAAGCGTGTACTGATTTGTTGTGCTTCATCGCGGGTGGTCCAACTATTGCCGCCGTAGTCGCAACCGCAAACACTGCGCTCGATCGATAACATAATGGGTGATTGAGCTTTTAGATAGAGGGCGTCAAATCGTTCCCGCTGGGCCCGTTCTTCTGGGGTGCGTTTCATCGGTCTGCGTTCGATAATTGACACGATTCCCCATCGCGCTGAAAGCTTGTGACTCCACTTCACCGCGATCTCCACTCAAAAGCAATAGAACTACTCGGCACAGGTGGATTTCGAAGCAGATACTTCTGCGCGGCATCCCGGCAGCGCACGCGTGTATAATCTCGACGATGCTCGGACCTAATTATGGTGAGTGGTGGAACGAGCGCCCGGCTAGCAAGCGTGCGCGCCTCGCACTTGCCATTATGCCTATTATTGTGGTCTTGGCCTGGGTGCTGTACCTGTATCTGTCCGGTGCACGTCTAGGTGTCCAACTGTTTAACGCGATTGAGCGCGGTGATGGCGCTGAAGTACTCAAGCTGCTGGAGCGTGGTGCATCGCTGGCGGTGCAGAATCGAGATGGCGCCAGCCTGCTTCACTGGGCCCAAGAGTTCGGCCAGCATGATCTTGCGGCGTTGCTCATCCGTGAAGGCATCGACGTCAATACCGTCGATCGCCATGGCATCGCACCTATACACCAGGCAGCCAGCCGTGGCGATGCAACACTAGTCGAGCTGCTGCTCGAAAACGGCGCTGATGCCAACGTCAACAGCGAGCGCTACGGATCGCCACTGCATTGGGCATCGTATGCCGGCCGTGTCGACATATCGCGTATGTTGCTTGACGCAGGTGCAGCCGTCGATGCCACCGACCAACGGCGCCGCACACCGCTTCATCATGCCGTGCTGCTCGGGCATCCAGCGGTGGCCAAATACTTGGTGTCACGGGGCGCGGATGTAAACGCTAAGGATTCCAGTGGGCGTACGCTATTGCACTGGGCAGCGAGAAGCCGCCGGCCAGACGTGGCCGCGTTTCTGATCGTGCTCGGTTCAGACGTCAATGCCCGAGACCGTAAAGGCAACACCGCGCTTCACCACGCCGCTCGCCAGGGCGACTCTCGACTTTCAACCGTCCTCGTCGAAAACGGTGCTGGCGTGAATGTGGGCACACCCGGTCTTCGCATCACCCCGCTTCACCTGGCTGCAAGACACGGACACGTAGAAACGATTGTGGTTCTTTTAGCTGGTGGCGCCAACGTCAATGCTCACAGCAAGCTCTACGGCACACCGCTTCACTGGGCCGCCGACGGCGGTCAATGGATCACCGCCAAGACGCTGATCGCACACGGTGCAAACAAGGACGCGCTCGATGAGCATCTGCTGACGCCGGCGCAGAGAGCGAGAGAGAGAGGCCACGCAGATTTGGCCACGCGGCTCGACGCTACTGACGCGGGTTCGGCGATGGTTGCATCGAATCCCCTGCCCACACCGCCGGAAGACACCTCGGATGAGGACTGTGCCTTACCGAGACGAATGAATTCCGCGAGCCGAATCTTCCTCGAGAACTACGTTGGCGGTGATATCTCAATCGCAGAGTTCCGGCGCTGGTTCTCGATGCCCAATTCCGAGTATTTGGCGCTCACGACCTGCCTGCAGGAGCTCTACAAATAGCATCGTCCGTCGTCAAAGAGATCTCGGTGACGCGCGAGAACTGCTAAGTTGTCTACGCACCACCACAAACAAGAGAGGCGACAATGGTTTGGCTAGAGGCGTTAAGCTATGTAGTCACGATCTTAGGTTTTCCAGCGGCTATCTGCGTGTTCGTGTACGAGCATAGAAGGCGGCGATCCAACGAAGAAAATGAACTACATCGACATCTTTCAGAAGAATATGACAACTTCTTGAGATTGGTGCTGGACAATGCCGATCTTTTGCTCTTGAGACGACCCAGAAAGCCGCCGACCCTTTCAGAGGAACAAGCGGAGCGGCGCGAGGTCATCTTTAGGATGTTGGTGTCTCTCTTCGAGAAGGCCTACATCATACTTTACGCGGAGAACATGGGTCGGGACGCGAAACGCCGCTGGCTGTCGTGGGAAGACGACATGAGGGAATGGTGCCGAAGAGAGGATTTTCGCACATTGTTACCTGAGTTACTTGAAGGTGAAGACGATGCGTTCGGCCGACACATCCTCACCATAGCGCAACCAGAAGTTCTAGCCACTTCCATGAAAGAATGAATGTACAAGGATTGTTGGCTGCCGATCACTTAAACAGGGGTTGCTGGAGCGAGACACCGGCCGTGGCTGGAGATATGCTTGATCGAGACTCTAAAAGGGAAGCTGTGATGATGGATAATCGAACGAATGACAATATTGGCATCGGGTTCGGCCGACGCACCTTTTTGAAATTAATGCTCGCGGCCGGCTTCGCTTCACGCTGGGATACTTCCAAAGCAGTGCAAAGCGATTCGATTCTCAAACGGCCAATCCCCGGTAGCGGGGAGCAGATACCGGTGGTGGGTCTTGGCACCTCTGATGAGTTCGAGACCGACAACGGGCAAAACCTGGGGCCACTGCGGGAGGTGCTGCGTCGCTTCGTCGCCTGCGGTGGAACGCTCGTCGATACCGCACCTATCTACGGCAATGCCGAAACGGTCATCGGCAATCTGGTCAGTGAACTCGCCCTAACCAAACAGTTGTTCTTGGCCACCAAGATCCGCACCCACGGCAAGCAAGCCGGAGTCGAACAGTTGAAAAGGTCCACGCGGCTGCTCAAGAAACGCCCGCTCGACTTGATACAGGTACATAGCTTGGTGGATGTCGATACCCAGCTCGACAACCTTCGCCGCTGGCAAGATGCAGGGCACGTGCGCTACATCGGCATCACCCATTCCCGGGTATCGGCTTTCGAGGCGCTCGAACGCCTGATGCGAAACACAAAACTCGATTTCGTGCAGCTTAACTACTCTTTTACCGAGCCCAACGCCGAGGAGCGACTACTGCCGCTCGCTGCCGACAGAGGCATCGCGGTCCTCGCTAACCGGCCTTTCGAGAATGGCGCCATGTTCAGGAGGGTCAAAGGCAAACCGCTGCCCGAATGGGCAGTCGAATTCGACTGCAAAAGCTGGGCCCAATTCTCGCTCAAATACATCCTCGCCCATCCCGCCATCACCTGTGTCATCCCGGCGACGAGCGATCCCGATCACTTGGTCGATAACATGGGGGCTGGGGTGGGCACGCTTCCGGATGCACGTACGCGCCGTCTTATGCGCGAATACGTTGCATCCTTGTAAGATCTGATGCTACCAAATCTCTCAGTCACTGGATTTGGCGCGGTCGGGATGCCCCGCCCTTTTTCAGAGCGGTCCGTGAACTTAGCTCCGTGCCTTCTTGAAGAATTCAGATGCGGCGGCTCCAACAAGCTTTGGCAGATGCGTGTAGGTGTACCTGACACCCGCGCTAAGAATAGCGTCGACATTATCTACCGAGGCCGGCATGCCCGGTATCTTGCCGGCAGCCGTTATCTTTAGCAGTGTACGCGCGATTGCATTTTTCACCGGTTCTGCTTTGGGATTGCCCGGATGCCCCATCGATTGGGACAGATCGGACGGGCCTATGAAAAATACGTCCACGCCCTCCACCTTGAGGATCTCATCGACGTTCTCGATCGCGGCGGCATGCTCGAGTTGCACGCATACAAGCGTCTGTTCGTTGCTGTGTTTCATAAATTCATCCATGGACTTGGATAGGCCATAACTGTCGGGGCGCGTGCCGGCGGCGACACCCCGGTTATCTCCCGGGCCGAATTTGACGGCCGAGACCGCTTGCCGCGCATCTTCCACATTATTGACATGAGGGACCTGCACGCCCATGGCCCCACGATCCATGACCCGGGAGATATCCTGTTTTCGATTAGTCTGGGGCCTAACAATCGGCGTAATACCGGCCGCCTCTGCGGCCATAATCATCAGCTCGGCCGTCTCCAAATCAATCGTCCCATGCTCCAGGTCGATCAACACCCAGTCGAAACCGGTATGCCCTACCATCTCGACCATTTGTGGTGATGGCACCATGATCGAGCAGCCTAACGCCGCCTGACCGGCCAGTAGTTTGGATTTCATTCGATTTTTTTTCATTGAGAATGCCTCTGCGACGTGTGGCGCAACAGCGCTTCGATGACATCATCCATAAGGTCAGGCTTGCCGACGAAATCACGAGAAAGTTGCAGGTCCGTGGATCGCTCGAAGAACCGGTTCGTTGCTTCGGTCATGATTGGGTCGAACTGCATGTGCTTTAGAAGATCGATCACCTGGACCATTTCATGGTACCGCCTTTCATGCGCCACACCATGCGAACATACCCAGTTGCGCGCTACATCCTCGAAGCCGCGCTCAGTCATGAGCGTTGCAACCTCCTGCCAGAGATCGTGCTGTAAACCCGCTTTGTGGCCAGCCATCAAGAATTCGATGATAAGCGCTTCCAGACCTTTCGAGAAAATGCTGCGAAGCATCTTAAACGTAGACGCCTTGCCGATGTCGCGACTGTAAGGCGATGTATTCAAGCCAAATCTATTAAGTGTTTGGGACAATGCCCCCGCTCGGGTGCCGCCAAGCAAGATCTGCGTGTTGGCACCAGTTATGCCGATCGCCCCAAGAATTGCGCCCTCGACAAACTCAGCGCCGGTGGGCCTGAGTAGGTCATGAAGCCGAAGCTTGACGGCGGGCGCGGTTGAATTGAGATCGCAGTAGATCTGCTGTGGTCGCAAGCTGGGCACACAAGCGTTTGCCACATCCAGCGCGGCGTCGGTTGTCACCGTCGATAGGATGATCTCCGCTGACGCCAGCAATTCTGGCAGCAAGCAACATTTTATGTTGCTATGATCGGCAGAATGCTTCCGTAAACGCTCAGCGTCGCTTCGATCCCACGCCTGATCGTAGGCGTCGACAACGGCACCCGCATCGGCGAGGACCTTGGCAAGCATCGAGCCAGCCTCTCCGAACCCCAAAACGCCGATCCTTGTCATGACTGTTCGGCTAGATCGCTCATAGCGAACCGTTGGCGTCGTGCACCTCATCGCCGGTGAGGGTGGGATGGAAAGTACATATAATTCGCATGCGTGTCTTCGCCCGCATGCGATGTTGGTCATGATCGTTCATGGCGTAGAGAGTGCCGGGCTTCCCCTCGTGAGTCGTACCATTATTTAACTCCTGCACCGTTCCTTCGCCTTCGATGCAATAACAGACCTCAAGATGATTCTTCTGCCACAGGTCCATTTCGAAGTCAGGCTCAAGGACACTATCCGTTAAGATAACGCCCATACCATCCTCTTCGTGTAGCAAACGCACACTCCACCACCGGTCACCGTGTACATCGCCCCTCGTCCCGATCACGGCGTCTTTGGTTTTCACAATCACAGGCCTAGGCTCCTTTATCAACTGCTTGCAAGACGGATGGGTTCAAGGATGATAGCGCTGAATACCCATGCGGGCTATCATCAACAAACCGCATAGCTGATACCTTCAGCTCTGACTAGCCATGACCATCGAAAGAGATTATCTGGTGGAAGGCGGCTGTACTTGTGGCGCTGTGCGCTATCGAATGACGAGCAAGCCGATGTTTGTTCACTGTTGTCATTGCCGATGGTGTCAGCGTGAAACCGGGGCATCCTTCGCACTTAACGCAATGATCGAAGCCGATCGTGTCGTCTTGTTGAGGGGTTCGCCCGAAGCGGTGGACACACCGTCAGCAAGCGGAAAAGGACAGAAGATCGTTCGCTGCCCTGATTGCTATATCGCCCTGTGGAGTAACTATGCCGGGGCAGGTGATGCGCTGCGCTTCGTTCGTGTCGGCACCCTCGATGAGCCGGATCGCCTCACCCCCGATGTCCATATCTACACAGCGTCGAAGCAACCGTGGGTCATACTTCCGCCAGGGACCCCTGCCTTCGAAGAGTATTACGATCGTAACGAGCTCTGGCCCAAAGATAGTCGCGCACGCTTACGCGCACTCTTTGACTGACACGTCGATCCTGTTGCCAGCTTCCTCGAGATCTCTCGGTCAGCCATTCCACACCGCTAGTAATAAGAATGGATGACCATTATGCGCCTTAGATGCGGGTGTTTGAATTGGTACACGGCAGCGAAACACAAATGGAAAACCGAGAATCGATCTCCCCATGATTGAGCTGCGCGAATTATTTAATCAGACCATTCGGTGCTCGCTGTTATTCGTTTCTTCTTCTTTTCGTCCATTAGGGTGACAGGTTGCAAACCCGCGACGGCTTGGCTGGTCAGTCAGCGATCCGGAATCCGCAATGGTTGGTCGTGCTGTCGGGCGTGTTGGAGCCGCGTGCGGCGACGCGGTAGCGGTTGCAGTAGGAGTGATGGCATAAGAACGACCCGCCGCGCATCGACCGCCTCCCGCTGGGGATCACGTATCGGGGACCTTCTGAGCGCGTGACCCTATGGTAATTGGGCGAGAACCAGTCCTCGCACCACTCCCACACGTTGCCGACGAGGTTGTACAGACCGTAGCCGTTCGGCTCATAAGTTTTCACCGGCGCGGTGCCGATAAATCCATCGCGGCCGAGGTCTTGCGTCGGAAACGCTCCCTGCCAGATGTTGCAGCGGTGTCGGCCATCCGGCAGCAGGTCATCTCCCCAAGGATAGGTCTTGGCCTCGAGCCCGCCGCGCGCGGCACACTCCCACTCGGCCTCGGTGGGAAGCCGCGTTCCGGACCAGCGGCAATACGCTTTTGCGTCGTGCCAGGAGGCGTGGGTGACAGGATGATCCATGCGACCGGCGACGTCGCTTCCCGGTCCCTCCGGCCGCGACCAGCAGGCGCCTTCCACCGCCAGCCACCAGCGCGCCTCGGACGAGACGCCCTTTACGCGTCCTTTTGCTTCTTCTCCGAGGAGTTGATGGAAGACGAACGACCATCCGCGGCGCTCGGCATCGGTGACGTAACCGGTCTCGCTGGCGAAGGCCTCGAACTCTGCGTTGGTGACGGTATACGGGGCAATCGAGAATGCGCCGAGCTTCACCCGGCGCTGCGGGCCCTCGCCGTCAGCGCGGTAGCCTTCGCCTCGGTCGCTGCCCATGAGGAACTCGCCCGCATCGACGGCGATCAGATCCGGGCGACGCGGCTTCGCTGAAACCGGAACACGTTCGCCGGGTAACACCGCGTCGCCGTTCGGTACCACGCGGGGTGTGCAGCAGTCGCCTTCGTGTCTCATCCGTCGCCTCCGGCCGGAAAACCGGTTTAATCCTCTTCCTCCCAGAACGCCTTGCCCGGAAGATTGCGCATCACCTCAAGGATCTTCTCGCGCGGGATCACGCCGCAGCGCTCGGCCCACTCTTCGTACTGTCGGCTCAAGCGCTCTACCAGCTCGGGGTGCTCAGAGGCGATGTTGTGGGTCTCGGTGCGATCTTCGAGCATGTCGTAGAGTTCCCAGTCTCCCGGATACTCTCTCACCAGTTTCCATTTGCCGAGCCGCACCGCGGCGTTCCCCTCGTGCTCCCAGAAGAGCGGGCGCTCCGGCAATTCGTCCCGCTCCATCACTGGCACCAGGCTCAAGCCCTCTAAAGGCAGGACCTCGTTGCCTTCTAGGAACTTCGGATACTCAGCGCCCACAAGCTCCAGTAAGGTGGCCATCACGTCCGGTAGTTGGCACGGCGTGTGGCGAATCCCGCCACGATCGCGGATGCCGTTCGGCCAGTGGAAGATCACCGGCGTGGAAACCCCGCCTTCGTGGGTCCAGTGCTTGTACAGCCGGAACGGCGTGTTGGACATGTTCGCCCACGCGACCCCGTAGCTCTGGTAGGTATTCTCTGCGCCGGGCATCACCTCCGGGGTATTGCCGAACATGACCTCCTCGCCGTCGCGCGTATGCGAGCGTGCAAGCATGAGTTCGTTGACCATCTGCTCCACTTCCACGTTCTCGGGGATGTCTTCCGCGCAGGCGCCGTTGTCGGACAGGAAGATGATCAGCGTGTCGTCGAAGCGGCCGGTCTCCTCGAGCGCATCGAGGACCCGGCCGATCCCCTGATCCATGCGGTCCACCTGCGCTGCGTACACCTCCATGCAGCGCAGCCGCCATTCCTTGCGCTCGGCGTCTGTCCACGGCGGCTGAGAGGAATCGCGTCCGGTGAGTTTCCAGTCGGCGTGGATGATTCCCATGTCAACGAGGCGTTCCACGCGCGCTTCGCGCAGCTTATCCCAGCCGGGGTCGAAGCGGCCCTTATACCTGGCAATGTCCTCTTCGTGGGCGTGTAGCGGCCAGTGCGGTGCAGTGTAGGCGACGTACTGAAAGAACGGTGCGTCGGAGTGCTCGGACTGATGCTCGCGGATCTGGCGTACCGCCTCGTCACTGATAGTGTCGGTGTAGAAAAACTCTTTGTTCTTCTCTGCTTCGTGGTCCACGTTGTCGTTCCCACGGGTGAGCGTGTTCGGAAAATAAAAACTCCCGGCACCGATGATGGTGCCGTAGAAGTCGTCGAAGCCCCGCTGCATTGGCCACGCATCCGTCGGCTGCACCAGGTTGCTCGCCACGTGCCACTTGCCGCTCATGTAGCAGCGGTACCCGGCGGGCTTGAGCGCCTCGGCGATGGTCACGCAGCGCCGGTTCAAGTTGCCGGCGTACCCTTCCGGGCCGGTGGGATAGGTGAGGATGCCGATGCCCGTCTGGTGCGGATGCAAGCCCGTCAGCAGGGAGGCTCTGGATGGACTGCATCGAGGCGAGTTGTAGAACTGGGTGAAGCGCAGTCCGGCATAGGCGAGCCGGTCCAGGTTTGGCGTTTCGATCTCGCCGCCGTAACACCCGATATCGGAGAACCCCATGTCGTCATTGAGTATCAGCACTACATTGGGCTTTGCTTGCATCCTTGACCTCGTTCGTCAGCTTTAATTGACCTGCACGCGCAATCCGGTCTCGGCGTCGAAGAGATGAATCGCGCCCGGAGCGAAAGAGATGGGCACGGTCTCACCCTCGGCGGAGCGCTCGGAGTGTGCGACCCGCATCTTCACGATCATCTCGCCGAGCTTGAGGTTGAGAAGCCACGTCTCGCCCATGTTTTCCTGTAAATAAAGCTGTGTCGGGATCCCCTCCGGATCGATCCGCAAACTTCCGGGCCGGATACCGACGATCACCGGCCCCGGCGGGTGGCCGGGATCCCGATGTAGCGCGACGCTATGGCCCTCGATGGTGAGCGTGCGTCCGTTAAGCGCTGCGGGGATGATGTTCATGGGCGGACTGCCGATGAAGGCCGCCACCTCGACGCAGTTCGGGTGGTCGAACACTTCCGCCGGTGTCCCGATCTGCTTGATGGTGCCCTCCAGGAAGATGGCCATGCGGTCGGCGAGCGTCATGGCCTCCTCCTGGTCGTGAGTCACGTAGATGGCGGTCACATTGAGGTTGCGCTGGAGCTTCTTCAATTCCACCCGCGTCTCCAGTCGAAGCTGGGCGTCGAGATTCGACAACGGCTCGTCCAGCAGAAACAGCTTGGGCTTGCGCACGATGGCGCGCGCCAGCGCGCAGCGCTGCTGCTGCCCGCCGCTCAGCTGCCCGGGCCGTCGGTGCAGGAGGTGATCGATACGCACTTTCGCCGCCGCTTCGCGCACGAGCTCATCGATGGACGACGCCGGCGCTTTCGCCATCTTCAGCGGGAAGGCGATATTGTCTCGCACGGTCATGTGCGGGTAGAGGGCGTAGTTTTGGAACACCATCGCCACGTCGCGTTCGCCGGGCGGTGCGAAGGTGACGTCCACGCCGTCGACGGTCAGCGTCCCCTCGTCCGGCGTATCCAGACCAGCAACCAAGCGCAGCGTAGTCGTCTTGCCGGAACCGGACGGCCCCAGCAGGGCGAAGAACTCCACAGGCTCGATGTCCAGATCGATGTCGTCCAGGGCGACGAACCTACCGAACTCCTTGCGTATCCCCCGCAGTGACACGCGACCCTTCGGGCTCATTTGCGCGCGCCTCCCTTGACCGCGCCGACCGTAAGCCCTTTCACGATCTGCCTTTGCGCCGCAATGCCGATGATGACCACGGGCAGCATCGCGACCAGCGCCGCGGCGGAGAGCTTGGCCCAGAGTGTCTGCTCTACGGAGACGAAGTTGTACATGGCGACAGTGACCGGGCGCACGGTGTTGCCGCCGAGCTGCACGGCGAAAAGAAATTCGTTCCAGGCGTTTAAGAACACAAAGATGACGGTGACCGCGATGCCGCCGCGCACCTGCGGGATGACGATGTGCCATAGTGTCTGCAGGCGGCTCGCCCTGTCCAGAAACGCGGCCTCCTCCATCTCCCAGGGGATGTCCTCCATATAAGAGACCATCAGCCAGATGGCGAAGGGAAGCGAGAAGGTCAGGTAGACGATGACCATCCCGTGGTAGGTGTCGAGCCAGCTCAGCCGGTTGAGGATCAGAAAATACGGAATGACCAGTCCCACCGGCGGCACCATTTGCGTCGCCAGGGTGTAAAAGCCCAGCGGGCGCTTCGCGGGCAGGCGCAGGCGAGCGAAGGCGTAGGCCGCCGGCACCGCCAACGCGATGGTGAGCACCGTGGTGGCGGTGGCGACGATGGTGCTGGTCAATAAGCTATCGACAATCGAAAAACTGCCGAACAGCGCGTCGACGTAGTTGGACCACGTGGGCTCGAACACGACGCTGGGCGGATAGGCCAGCACCTCGCGCTCGGACTTCAGCGAGACGACGAACGCCCAGATCAGCGGCAGCACCCACACCAGCAGCAAGGCGCCCGTCACGATCATGAGAACGATCGTGCGCAAAAGCCTTGCGTGCCGGTACACGTTCATGTCTTCGTGCCCGGATGCCGGGCGGTGCGGAGATAAAACAACACACCCGAGACCACCATGGTGATCACCAGCAGCGAGACGGCAAGCGCGGAGCCGTAGCCGAAGTTGAGCTCTATGAAGGAAGTCTTGAAAGCATACAGGTTCAGGATCTCGCTCGCGGTGCCGGGGCCGCCACCGGTGGCGGCAAAGATGGCGGCGAAGGCCGACAGCGCGATCATCGACCGGATGATTACCACGATGACGATGGCCGGGCGCAGCAGCGGAAGCGTGATGTGCCAGAAGCGCTGAAAGGCGTTGGCGCGGTCGATGCGCGCCGCCTCGTACACGTCAACGGGCAGCGAGGCGAGGCTTGCCAGCAGTACCAGAAAAGCAAACGGCGTCCACTGCCAGGTGTGAATGATGATCACCGAGATCAGCGCCGGCGTGGGCGCGCCCAGCCAGTTCACCTGTTCGAAGCCGAGCGCCTGGATCAGGTAGTCCACCAGCCCAAAGTTTGGGGACAGCATTACCGTGCGCCAGAACAGCCCGACCACCACCGGCGCGAGCACGATGGGCAGAATGGCGACGATGCGGAAGACCCACTGGCCGGCGGGGATCTGCATAACCAGCAACGCAAGACCTAAGCCGATGACCACCTGCAGGACGACGCTGGTGGTGGTGTAGATCCCCGTCAGCCTGATGGCGTGCCAGAAGCGCGCGTCCCCCCACATCTGCACGTAGTTGTCCACGCCGGCGAAGCCGTCCAGGAACGGCATCGCCAGGTTGATAGTCTGAAACGAGCTCCAGATCAGATAGAGCAAAGGAAAGGTCGTCGTGAGGAATAGGACGAGCAGCCCCGGCATGGTGAGGGCGAAGGCGAAACGCCGCTCACCCGCGTGGATGCCGCCCCCCTTGCGCCTCGACGACGACACGGGTGCGTCAGAGCTTTGCGACAAGCTCCTAGACCTTGAGGATCTGGTCGATCTTCTTCTGTGCTTCCTTCAGAGCCTCTTTGGGCTTCGCCTGGCCGACCAGGGCCGACTGGATTGCGGTCGCCATGGTGTCACCGACCGCAGGCCACTGCGGCAGGCGCGGACGCCAGTCGGGATCGGTGTCCTTGGCGAACGATTCGGTCGCGGCCTTGACGTAGTTGTGGCCAAACTTGCCCATGAGATCGAGGAACTTCGGATCCTTCCACAGCGACCCGCGGTTGGCGCCGGTGCGCTTGTACGCGCCGGGGAAATCGTAGGAGGTGGCGATCTGCACCTCGCGCGATCCCGCCCACTGGGCGAATAGCCAGGTAGCGTGCTTGTCCTTCTTGCTCAGCGCGCCGTTGATGGGGAAGCTCCAGTTCCAGATGGAGGTTACCCGCTTGCCCGAAGGACCCTTGGGCCAGCGCGCGAAGCCGATCTTGCCGACCACCTTGGATTTCTCCGGGTTGGCGACTACGGCCGCGCTGCCGTGGGCGTCGATGTAGGAGCCAAGCGTGCCCTGGCCGAAAGCATCGGCGATGTCCGGCCAGTTCCAGTTCTCAACGCCAGACGGCGCGTAGGAATTCAGCAGACTGACATAGTACTCGAGCGCAGCCAGCGCCTCGGGCGAGTCCACGACCACCCGCTTGCCGTCGAACCACTCGCCGCCGTAGGCGCGGAAGAGCGACGGGTAGATGTACATGTTCTGGCCGGCGCCCCGGAACCCGCGCAGCGCGCAGCCCCAAAGCCGGTTGGCCGGATCGTGCACCGTCTTCGCGTTGGCGGCGTACTCGTCGAGCGTGTCCGCCGGTCCGACTCCCTTCGCGTCATAGACGTCCTTGCGGTAGATCTGGATGGTGGCTTCGCCGTCGAAGGGGACCGCGTATGGGCGTCTGTCCACGGAGGTCGCGCCGCGGTGCCCGGGCTGGATGTCCTCGAACTGGAACCAGCGGTCGTCGGTGAGCTTGGCGTCGCCGAGGTAGTTGTCCAGGGGATCGATCCAGCCGTTGGCGACGTAGAGCATATAGTACATGGGATCGGCCGCGTGGGAGGCCCAGGTGCCGGTCTTGCTGGAGAGGTCGAGCACGGCTTTCTGACGGATCTGGCCGGGCGGCGTCATCTCAAGCCGCGCCTGCACGCCGGTGAGCGCCTCGAAATCGCTCATCACCGCCTCGAGGTTCTGGAAGTAACCGGCGGGGATCACGCCGACGGTGATCTTCGCGCCCTTCGCCATGCGCCAATCGATGTTCGCGGCTCTGAAGGAGTCGAGATTCATGTACTTGCCGGCGGCCTGGGCCTTGCCGATGAGCAATCCGGGAACGGCGAACGCTGCGGCCGCCGCGAGCGGCGCCTTGAGGATCGTGCGGCGCCGAACGGTGCCGGTGCCCGGCCTTTGGTTATTGTGTTTGTCCTTTTTCATGAGCTTTCTCCGGTGGTGGTGACGGGGCCACTGAGCGTGGCCGGAGCAGATTCAGACGGGACGGGAAATTATTCCATCGCTGCGCCAAAACGTACTATATATGTGTTGTTTGTTGCAACCACCCAATTGGGCCTTTCCAAGGCGCGAGCGATAACGACGTCTGATCTATGATCTATGGCCTCAACAAACCTGGTAAGGCGGGGATGACACGCTTGCCGCGCTCGGCTCGGTACAAACTTAGCGCCCATTTCCCGGCGTCGCTGTCTCGTAGTTCTGTCGATACACGCCTTAACTCGTCGCTACATCGATCAACCGGCGGCAAATACGCGCCGTAGCCCTCCTCCGGCGTGGGCAACATCGCTGCGCCACCTAAGCATGCAAAACTAATGTCCGCCGCCGTGAGTCGATCGCCGAACAAATAGGGCCGACCGTCGCCCAATCTCTGTGCAACACGGTCGAATTCTTTATGGATGTGACCAATACCCTTGTCGACGCGCTCACGCGTAATCCCGAGCCCCGACAGAATCCACTTACGAAAGGATCGAAAAAGGACCCTGAATAGCCATGCTTGACCCACGCCTACATTTCTATCGGTCAGTTCAAACATCAAATCCGGTTGATCCAGGACATTGATATAGAACAATCGCCGGGTGTGCGGTCCGAGATATCGATTGTAGTGGTCGTCCAGTTGAACCACCTCTTCAGTGGGAAACAGGGTTTCGCCCTTGGATAGGCACCGCTCGGATAGGTAGCGCATGATGGCCGATGATTTCACGATGACTTCGTTTCGATCCGTCTTGATGACAGGTGTGGAAAAACGGGTCGACTGATCATCGGCGTGTCCGGAAAGCCCGGTTACAAACGGTGTGACCGCAAAATGAACCAGCGGCATCAACGGCCGTTCGAGATAGGGTATCGCGAGGCGGTCCATGGTCCATCGTACCTTTTCGACGTAGTGCGAAAACCGAATCGAGGTGAGTCGAAACGGTTTTTCTACATACGCATTTATTCGTGCCCCTGACACGTCGGCCTCAGGTTACCGAGAGCAGTAACTACATGATACGAGATTTGACTCCGTTTCCCGCCACCATAAATGTCATCACATGCTAGAAGTTCGATGTGCGCTTGGACGGGATCACGTATCTCGGATCAGGCGCATACTCCTCCATCGGCTCAGAGTGAATGCCTTCGATCATGTCGCGGTCTTTGACATAGGTCCATGCATCAAAAGTGCCGCTTCTATACTCATCTTCGACCTTAATGGATACCCTACGATAGCCGTTCGGAACGTGTGTACCTTCCATCCGATCCAACTTCTCAAGCCCCCGATCGTCTACCTCGAACACTTCGCCAAAGACACGATGTCCCACACCAGGCTCTGCGATCAGGTATGGGGAGAACCATCTTCCACCAACCACCAACGGAAACGCATCGGTCGTCCGGAAGCGACCGGCGCAAGAGAACTCTGTCGTCCCAGCCTCGTAATTGGGAAAACCTTGCTTAAGGGTGCCGTAGATGAAAACTCGATGCATGGGACTAGAATATCGCAACGCTACAATGGCGGTTGTTTGGCACCTTCGTAAATCGCCTCGTTTTGAGCCGAAAGAATCCGTCGATGCCAGGTGATGGCATCATCGTCCATGTCGCGAGTTGGAGCGGGGACGTGTTGGAAGTGCCCGAATTTGTCCTCACCGCGCACGAGCACCGCAAAGTCGTGCTTCGCAACCACCTGGCGTACGTGTGGTGCAAGATAGTTGATGGCCAGACCGATCCTGCGTTCATTGGAGCGGTTGGGAGCTGAAGCGTGTAGCAACTTACCGTGGTGTAGTAACGCCTGGCCGGGAGCAAGCGGCACGAGGATCGTATCTTGGTCGTCGATCTCGATGTCTGCTTCCTGGCTCCGCGTCAGGAAATTCGCATCCGTGAATGTGTCTTTATGCGGCAACAGCTCGCCTTTGTGTGAACCGGGCACGAAACGCATGCAACCATTGGCTTCTGTCACCGGGCTCAACGCAGGCCTTCACGCGGTTGCAACCAATTTCGCAACGAATTATAGGCTTCGGTAGTTTTCCGGTCGATGTACAAAAACAGTTCGGTATCCAACACAGCATATTGAAGATTTCGGCATGTCTACTAGTGGCGCCCACGTCGGCTTGGGGGCGGAAGCAGACCTAATACCAGGTCTGTGCCGTGACGGGTAGTTAGAGATCGGCATTCAAGAAGCTCGCAAACTACGGCCTGATTCTAATAATGATGGGTTGCTTAAGTTAACAAAGGCAGTGCATGGGCTGTCCGAGCGGGATATCTAAAGGGAATGCGACATCGCAAGCCCTGACCCCTCTTGCGGTTCAGTTCGTCAGCGTTGCAGAATTCCCGAACGATGCCTCTATACCCAAGTCATTCCACAGCGCGTCCACGCGCTTGACGATGTCCTCACGCATGCTGATCGGTTGGCCCCACGGACGGTTGGTCTCACCCGGCCACTTGTTCGTGGCGTCGAACCCGAGCTTGGAGCCAAGGCCTGAGACCGGGCTTGCGAAATCCAGATAATCAATCGGGGTATTTTCGATGACGGCCGTATCGCGCGCCGGATCCATGCGCGTGCTGATAGCCCAGATGACGTCCTTCCAATCGCGGACGTTGATATCATCGTCGGTGACAATCACAAATTTGGTATAGCTGAACTGCCTGAGATACGACCAGATCCCGAACATAATGCGCCGGGCATGGCCCATATAGCGCTTCTTGATGCTCACTACCGCGACGCGGTAGGAACATGCCTCGGGGGGCAGGTAAAAATCGACGATCTCTGGAAACTGCTGCTGTAGGATCGGGATGAACACTTCGTTCAAGGCCATCGCTAGTATCGATGGCTCATCGTAAGGCGAGCGGCCCATGTAGGTACTGTGATAGATGGGGTCGTGTCGATGCGTGATACACTCGATAATGAATACCGGAAAATGCTGCTGGGCGTTGTAGTAGCCCGTGTGGTCGCCAAACGGTCCTTCAAGCGCCTCCTCACCAGGCTTGATATGGCCTTCAAGCACGAATTCAGCGGTCGCCGGAACCTGAAGTGTGTTAGTCCGACATTGCACCACCTGGCTTCTGGCCCCACGAAGCAGACCCGCGAACTGGTGCTCGGAAAGCGTGTCAGGAATCGGCGTCACGGCGGAAACCAAAGTTGCCGGATCCGCGCCGATGGCCACCGCCACAGGAAAACGTTTTCTCTGATGTGCCTCCTGCCACTCGCGATAATCAATGGCGCCTCCGCGGTGCGGGAGCCAGCGCATGATCACCTTGTTGGGCGCTATGACCTGCTGACGGTAGATGCCGATGTTCTGCCGCTCTTTATACGGACCCCGGGTAATTACAAGGCCGAAGGTAATAAGGCGTCCGGCATCTTGCGGCCAGCAAGTCTGAATCGGAAGCATCGATAGGTCTACATCGGTGCCCAGTAAGATACGCTCCTGACACGGCGCGTTGTTCACCGCCCGCGGTGGAATGGACAGGAGTTGTCGGACAGCAGGAAGCTTTTCAAGTGCTTCACCAATTCCTGTTGGTAACCGCGGCTCCTTAAGCAGGGCCAACATGCGCCCGACTTCGCGCAGATCGGATATCGAGTCCCGTTTTATGGCCATGGCGACTCGCCGCGTCGTGCCGAAGAGGTTGCCAAGCAGTGGAATGTCGGAGCCCTTCGGACTCTCAAAAAGCAGGGCTGGCCCTCCCGCGCGTAGGGTGCGGTAGCAAACCTCGGTGATCTCAAGATTCGGGTCAACCGGGGGCGCGATGCGCTTGAGCTCACCCAGGCCTTCTAGATGAGTGATGAAATCCCTCAGACTTTCGTATTTCACGCGGCACTCACACCGTTGCAGGAGAATGTCACCGGAGCTTGACCCAAATCAATGATCCCCGTGATCGGAATCTGTTTAAGTAACAGCAGGCTTCGACTTACGGATACGACGATGCATACCTTACCCAATCTGCTGGCCTTACCGTTGCGCGTTATTCCTGACGTCGTACACACGCAGATCCTGGCCCAGGTGCTAAGCCACCTGCTACGCGGCCAATTGCTTACCACACGGCTACAGGAGCTCGATGGAAAAACCGTGTGTATCGACATCACGGACGGATCCTGCAAGTTACATTTCCTTATCAAGGACGGCCGCCTCCATCGGGCACCACGAAGTCAGACAAATGTATTCATCCGTGGGCGCCTCAATGATTTTTGGCTGCTCGCCACCAGGCGCGAGGACCCGGACACCCTGTTCTTCAGTCGCCGCTTGTGCCTCGAGGGTGACACCGAAACCGGTTTGCACATCAAGAATCTGCTCGATTCGCTGGAGTACGACTGGGACGCGCATTTCAGGACCGTGCTCGGCGAGCCCGTCGCCTCAGTGTTAGGCCGCCTGTTTGGTCACCGTCTTCTGTAATCAGACGATCGCGCCAGTTTATTCGCACTGCATCCGGCTCATGCCAGGCAGGCCGTACCAGTAGCCATCACAAGGTCCGGCAGACATGAATGGCATCAGCTCGTTTTCAGCTTTTTGCAGATCTAAATATCCGTCGACCACCTCGCGAAATACGTTGATAATCTCGAACATCCCTTGCGACTGGGGCGAAAGACGTATCACATCTACTTCGAGTTCCCTGAACGCATTCATCTCTTGGATCAGACTACAGGTCCGAGCCGACTGCACCTGGACGCCATTAAGGGTGAGAAACGGCGCTTGCTCTTGCGTCAACAGCGGCATGCCATCGGGATGATCAACACAACAGAAGTCGCATTCATCCTTGGCCAGGTTATGGGCGCGGGCCGTAAAGCAGCGGGCAGAAAACGCCAGCGGCAGGCGGCCGAAGGCGAACAACTCAGTTTCCATACCCGCTGGCCGCTGTTGTTGCAGCGCCGACAGCGACCCCTTGTCTAACTCCACCGGTGCCACCCAGCGTCGGGCACCGGCCTCGGCAAGAAGCGCCAAGGTTTCACTATTATAGGTATTAATATGTGGCCCGGCGACGAAGGGTCCGCGCCCCGCCAGCATGCTGACTGCCGACATGTCGTTGGCCTCGGCGAGAAAGCGGCCATTTTCAGCGATGCGGCGCATCGTGCTCAATTCGGATTCTGCCTCTACCAACGCCAGCGTGGATAGCACCACTTCCTTCCCCGCATTCGCCAGGCCGTCCGCAAGCCTGAGCCAGTCGGACAATTTCAGTGCGCGACGTTTGGAACATACAGTTTCACCGAGATAGACAATGTCGACCGGTGCCGTGCACACACGGTCATAAAAATCCAGCACCGTTTTCCGGTCCCAGAAGTACAGCAGCGGTCCTAGCGCCAGTCTCATCGGCAGCGCCTCATATGAACAGCGGAACTAATTTCTAACGCCTCACGCTTCACGCCAACTATTGCCACGGCCGGTGATAGGCGCCAAGCGTGTGGCAGCGCCCCTCAGCAACGTTATCGAGTTGCGCCAACCATTCCTCCCTTAAAGCGAAGCTCTCGGGGTCGGTCTGGCATGCATCGAGGGCCGCCCGCAGGACGCGCGTTACCTGGGCCACGTAGGCCGGACTCCGCTGGCGGCCCTCCACCTTGATGGCAGCCACCCCAGCCTTGATCAGCGGCGGCAGGATTTTGAGCACATTGAGGCTGGTGGGTTCCTCAAGCGCGTAGAATACATTTCCGCCGACCGCAAATCTTCCTTTGCAAAGTGTCGGATAGCCAGCGGGCGCCTGCGGTGCATAGACATCAATCAATACCCCATTTAGCCGCGACTTGCGGCCAAATGCGCTTTCTTCCCAACGCACCGCCTTGGCGGGTGAACACACACCGCTCATGTTGGGCGATTCACCGGTGACATAAGATGACAACGTACAGCGCCCTTCCACCATGACGCACAGGCTGCCAAAGCCAAAGACCTCCACCTCCACGTTCACGTGCTGAATGATGTTCTGCACCTGGGACAGCGACAGCACCCGTGGCAGCACCACGCGCTTGATAGCGAAGTGCTTGGCGTAAAAGGCGATGGCCTCGTGATTCGTGGCCGATGCTTGCACGGATAGGTGCAGGCGGAGCTCTGGATAGTCGCGTGCGCAATAACGCATCAGGCCCGGATCCGCGAGGATAAGTGCATCTACGTCAAGTTCGGCAGCGCGGCGCACGGCGTCGGTCCATTGTGCCCAAAGCTGTGGGCGCGGATAGGTGTTGATGGCGAGGAGCACGCGAACGCCTCGTTCACGAGCATAGCGAATGCCTGCGCGTGCCTCGTTCTCATCGAAATTAAGCCCTGGGAAGTTACGTGCGTTAGTGCGGTCACGGAAGCCTATGTAGACCGCGTCGGCGCCGTTATCCGCCGCTGCCTTCAATGCCGGCACGCTCCCGGCCGGGCACACAAGCTCCACAATCTTATCCGATTTGATCATTGCTCGATCGCCTGGAAGGTCGATTCGACACAGCCAAACTGAGACATGCACCGTCAAATCCTGGATAGCGTTGCCCACTGAGTCGGCCGATTCGGCACTGCTCGTTCCAGGCCGGCAAGCTGTTCGTTTGATTTAGAATGGTTCTACAGCTTTTACGTATCTGTGCCGGAGCGACCTTTTGGCTACGCTCATAGCGTGTGGCGAAACGTGAAAAAAATCGATTATCGCACAAAGTCTTTACTATCTGAGCGACTTGATTTCCTTGATCTCGATCAAGGTTCCCGCGTAGCATTTCGCTTGTTAGATGCCGGTGGCAAACGCCAAGGACATGACCGAACAACCTACAACAACGTTCCGAGAACCCCAGCCCCTAGCGAAACGACCGATCCGGCTACTGCTCATCAATCCGCGTTTCCCGGAAAGCTTCTGGAGCTTCCGCTGGGCGGTTGACAAGGTGCTACCGGATAAACGCACCATTAACCCACCTCTTGGCCTCGCTACTCTGGCCGCCCTGTGCCCCGCGGATTGGCAGGTAGTGATTGTGGATGAGAACGTCGACTCAGTGCCGCTCGACCCCGAGGTCGATATCGTTGGCGTGTGCGGGATGGCGGTGCAATTCCAACGCCAGTGCGAGTTATTGAGCTACTACCGCAGTCGTGGCTACTACGTCACGGCAGGCGGCAGCTTCGCCTCGCTATGCCCGGAGCGCTATCCCGAGTTGGCCGATACCGTGGTGGCGGGTGAAGCCGAGCACATCTGGCCCCAGTTCTGCCGCGACTTTGAGAGCGGTACGCCGCGCCGGCTTTATCAGGAAGCGGGTGTGGTAGACCTGGCCGACTCCCCAACACCGCGCTTTGACCTTCTGCAGCTTGATCGGTACACCACGGCGAGTCTGCAGTTTTCCAGGGGTTGTCCTTACCGCTGCGAGTTTTGCGACATCATAGTGATGTTCGGTCGCCGACCGCGTACCAAGGGCCCGGCACAGATCGGCAGGGAGCTGGACCGACTCCGGTCGCTTGGTGTGCACAACTTATTCTTCGTGGACGATAACTTGATCGGCAACCGCCCGAAGGCCAAAGAACTGCTCCGGTACTTGGCCGACTATCAGCGTCGACATGACTATGCGTTTCAGTTCGGGACCCAAGCTTCCCTAAATCTGGCCCAGGACGACGAGTTGCTGCGGCTTTTTCGGGAAGCGAATTTCGGCTGGGTGTTCATTGGCATCGAATCGCCCGATGAGGCGAGTCTTAGGGAAACCAAAAAAACCCAGAACACCGGTCAAGACATCCTTGCGGCTGTGCGCAGGATTTACAGCTACGGGATCGATGTGCTAGCAGGTTTTATCGTCGGCTTCGACAACGATACGCTGGCAGCCTTCGACCGGCAGTATCGCTTTATCATGGCCTCGGGCATCCAGGTGGCGATGATCGGGCTGCTTACCGCCTTGCCGCGCACGCCATTGTACGAGCGCCTCAAACGCGAGGGGCGTTTGCTCGAAGACGTCGACCACGCCGACAACACCAAGCCGGCCACGAACTTCTTGCCCAAGTCCATGGGCTACGAAGCCATGGTGCAGGGCTACAAGCAGCTCTACCAGCGCCTGTCAGGCGATCGCGATATTGCCGATCGCATCCGTAATAAGATCCGCTACCTTAGGGACCCTTTGCACCAAAGCAAGTACTCCCTCGGGCAAGGCCTGGCTATCCTGGCAAAGCTCTTCGCTCATGGGCTGTTATCAGGTGGACCGATGTGCGTTTGGCGGTTTCTGTGTACCCTGGCCGCCTGCACCCCGCGCGCCTGGCCACAGGTTGTCTCGGACTGGATCGCAGGGCTCGCCATGCAGGACTACATCAAGCGCTACTTTGCGATTGACGCTACCCGCGAACGACGCGTGACCCAAACTACCCTAGAGCTCCTCCGCAGGACCTATGCCACTTACCTGCAAAGGGGTGACCTGGAGGTTTCGCTGGCGGATTCAGCGACACGCCTGATGGTCACTCTGCGCGGGGCTATAGAACCACGTTTCTACAGACATGCCACGCGCCGCTTCGAAAAGCTCCTGCGCACAACCGCGGGTACGTTGACTTTGCGGATTGAAGAGTTTTCTGAAAGGCAGCTGGATCGCCACTTGCACCAACTGTTGCGGCGTTTATCCCGCTACGGGGACCGCGTCTCATTGCACCTGGACCACAGGATCCGACCCTTGCTTAAGATGGACTTGTCCAAGTTCCATTTGGTTCTGGACGAAAGCGTAGCCCCCGCATCCACGGCAGGCTGAGCAAAGGCAACGCCTAATTCGCGGAGTATTTGTTGGTTTAGATCACCCGTGAAAAGTTGGGTGGGTTCCTTTTTTGCGATAAGAACTTGTCAAACACCATGCAGGTGGCCGATGGCTCAATCGTTCAAACGAAAGCTTCTTGTTCTCAAGGTACTCTATAATTCTTTCTTTAACGCTTTTCATAGTGATCTCTTCAGGCGCGTGAAATGGTGGTAACCTCGGCGCCTGGGCGGGGATGCACTAGGAGAAAACAATGAATGACGTAACTCCTTACCCCATCAACTTCGAAACTAAGGGCATCACCGGCCGTGATGGTTACATTGTCGCCGAAGCTCTTTATTTTGCCGCTAAGTGGATCGACGAGATGCCAGATAAAGTAAGGCCAACATCCGACAAACGCGACATTTTGCGAATATTGAATACCGCCTTTCCAGATTGGGATGACGTTTTCGGGCCGGCCTAAAAGTGCATGGGCTGTCCGGGTGTGATGCCTAACAGGAACTGTGGCACTTCAATCCTTATCATGACCATGGTCGCTTCTCGACCCTGCGCATAATACGCGCCAGTCCTAGGTGTGCCCACCCGCCGCCTTGCGCTGACGCACTAGAATCTGCTGCAGCGTTTGTTCGTAACGCTCAAGCAGGGGCCCGCCCAGGTACACGGCTTGTCGCACCGCTTCTTCAGCCTCCTGCAACCGTCCCTGATCTGCCAACACCTGTGCCAGATTGTTGAACGCGGGCGCAGCGGTTGGATGATCCCGCGTCGCTCGCCGGTACGCTGCTTCGGCCTGCGGGAGATCATCCAGCGCATAATGACTATTGCCGAGGCCGATTTGCGCAGCCAGATTCCCCGGCCAGCGAGAGAGCGTGGTCTTGTAGGCCACCTTAACGTCATGCCAACGGCGCACGCGTTCCAGCCCTAAGATTGCCTGTACATAGCGCATTGCCTCCGCGGTGTGCGGCAGGCGGTCGGGTGACAGGCTTACCATCGCCCAGAACCCTCCGCGCTTCCACGTGCGTTCGAACACCCCTAATGAGACGATATGGCGCGCCTCGCCACCGGAGCGCAGAATAATCTCGCCCGCAAGTAGATCAAAGCCGACGACAACCGCGTAATGCCATTTCGGGTACCAGCTTAGCCCCAGGTTTTGCAGCACGAGCACTGGCGTTCCCGTAGCCACCTCGTTTAGGACGTCGTCTAGTCGAGGTTCGAGGACATACGGGATAAAACCATGGCGGCGCGAGGCAGCTAGTAACTCGAGCTGCAGGCTGCCCTGGCGTCCAGGTATATAGACCTGGGGGGCCAGCGCCTCAGGTGTGATGGCCGCGCCGGCCCAAGTAAGCACGGTGGCAAGCGCGGCGGGGCCACATTGGTAGGCCGTTTGTGGAAAGAACGGGACTTTGGTGAGTTCTATTGGCTGTTTCGGTCCATCGGGTGCGGTCAAGAGTCGGTTCGTCTGCGGTGTATTCGCGCACCCCACTATCAGCAGTGTGCAGACAATTAAACCAACACCCAGCAGCGACCATACAGCTTTCGTTGCCCTCATCATGACGGATGCAACAGCAGGACTTTTATTTGGCCTTTTTATTCACGAACGGGAAGATGTCTGTGTAACCCAGGATATCCGTTATAAGCAAAACTATAAATGCAATTAACGCTACCTCCAATAAGCCGCCACCCGCAGGATGCTTATCGAGTCGACTCGCAAGGGCGTCGACCTCGGCATCTGTGAGGCTGTCTACCCGTGCTTGCACATTGGCCGGATCCACCCCGCGAGCGCTCAGGTAGGTCTTGATATCGTTTCGGTTCAGAAGATCCCGGACGTGATCACGTTGCTGCTGCGCCTGCTCCGCGTTGACCACGGCCTCCGTGCTGATGATCGCCGCATGACCAACGGGTAGGTAGGTGCCTAGACCAAGCAGGCAAAGCACCACAAAAGAACTAATGGGTCTGGCGAATCGCCGCAATTGTTGCATTGTTAGTCTCCTTTGATGTAATGGCAGTCTATTTTAGCCGCCACTCTTTCCCAATTACCCGTCTAAGTTTCACTGTGGTCTTGTCCCAACTACCGCATATCGGGTCGTCTGAACGATTGATAACTTATTCAACCAAATCGTCGGCGCAAAACCGTGGTGTCGAGACGCAGTAGCAAACCGAACGCACGCGCTAGTTGCCTGAGCAACTAGCTTGCGACGCCATAGATTATGTCAAACACAATTCGTGTGTTGCGACCTAGCAAAACAAGATCACCGACTCGCACACGCACGTAGCTGTTGGGTAAGGGGGTCAACTGCGCTTCGAGATCGGCCGGCAAGGCACGCCCTTCAAGCCCAGGCGGTAAGGTATCTCGTTTTGCTAAGCCCGGTGGGAAATTACCCCCACGTTTGGCCAGGCCCGCCGGCATCTTCTTTCCCTTGTGCTTCTTGTGATGACGATAATACTGATGGATCAGTCTACGATCGTGATCATTGAAGCTGACATCGATCACCGGCATGTCATCTTTCACTACGACGCGCCTGGAGGTCAGTAGGTCGGTGGCACAGCCGTGCGCGAGCCGTGCAACCAGTGCGATCAATAGAATCCTGTACGTGTTCATCTGCGATCCTCTATGACATGAAAATAGGCCCAAAAAAGGGCCTATGAAAACACTTCCATTTAACTTTTATAGTCGATCACACATCGAATACGAGTCGTGATGGGCATTATATCCTGTGGAACCACACCCCTGAGATCGAAACCCCCCTGCTTTTCTTTGTGCAAGATCTTCTTCTTTCTGGCACGTCGTCGCGAACAAAAAAGCCGGGCGTTGGGCCCGGCTTTTCGGTTGTGATGCGGTTGACTTCTATCAACGACGATAGATGACACCTACGGACAGCATATCGACGTCGTCATCGGCGTCGAAGTGTTCCCATTCGCCGCGTACGCCCCAATTGCCAGCGCCGTAGTTGAGGCCGAACCCATACATGATATCTGTGCCGTCATCACTCGAACCGAGAACAGGCACTGACACATCGGAGTCCCACATATAAATACCGGCTTTGCCGAAAATCGAGAACCGATCCCGCAGGGGAAAACTGGCGACACCGGCAACTTGGATCCCATCGACTTCGACATCGCCCGCGACGAGTGGCACGTCGATATCGAATGAACCCAAATCAGTATAACCGCCCTCGAGTGCGTAGCGATCGGTGAACTGGTAACCCCCATAAAACTTCTGACCCGAATCATCGTCCAAGGCGCTAGCATCGACATCGGTGCTGCCCGTACCGGCGCCGACGTACCAGTTGCTCTCGGCCGCCGATGCGACCGGGATAGCGATAACACCTAGACAGATGATAATCGCGGTAATCAATCGTTTGATATCCATTCTGCTCTACCTCTATTAAACTGAGTTAATACACTTATCGCGCAGGCGCGACATTCAACAAACACACTCTAGTCGAGGAATATGCGATGTCAAACTGTTGGCGGGCACCCCTTGCAACAAGTAGTCTCAGACCGCTCAGCGGCTGAAACCGACCGCTTAGCTCTACAAACCATGGCGATGTTGATGTCGGCGCGTTCCGCGCCCTCCAGAGACGGCGTCTAACCCGCAAATCAAGGTCACTTATTGTGGAGCGGAGCTACATCATTAAAACTACTAAGCGTTGTCCCGAGGTCCGTCACGCGAGACGAGAAGCTCGCCTTTGTGCAAAACTCGCTGCTCAACCTGCCTGGCATGAGCGACGGCTCAGTCACGGTCATTGACCTCAAGAAGCAGCAGGTAATCGGCAACATCGACACGCTGAAGGAGCAGGGCTTCAACGCCAACCTCATCGTGCTCTTGCCCGAGTGGTACAACGCGATGGGTCACTGCAACAACGGACCTGCATCCTGCTTCTAGCAGCCTGAATGCGACGGCGGTGCCATTCGGACCGCCGTCGCAAGACCACCTGATCGACGAGACGATACACACTTACAGTTGCGCATGCAGCAGCTGAACGTCTGCTATGAGGACCTGCCCCGTTACGGACTTTGCGGGTTCGATCTTCAACTTGCCGGTGCGATATTTTGGTTCATGCTAAAGAGGTTGTCCGGGTCAAACTTTGCCTTGATTTCTTTCAGCCGTTCGTAGTTTGATCCGTAATTGTCGGGGACGCGCGCCTGGTCATCTCCTGACATGAAGTTGATATAACCACCCTCCTCAGAATACGGCTGAAGGGCATCGTAGTAGCCACGCACCCAACCAGTGTTCTTTTCATTGTCGGCAGGATTGCGCCATGTTCCTGCGATGACGACCGCAAAATCGGTATCTCTGTGCGCGAAAGCTGTTTCATCGGCGGTCACGCGATGGCACGCTCCGTTGATCGGGAACAGGAACGCTCCGGACTCAAGGGTCGGCACCCTTGCACCATGCTCAAGATGCACCGCCACAGCTTCGTCAGGAATCTCGCGTGCGAAGTTGGCTTTCCAGTAATGCTGCAGGCCACGCGGGAGAAGTTCATCGAAAAGAGTGTTGATCACCGGATAGGGCATACGCCAGAGGGCCTGGCCGACGACAGGGCCCAAGTCTTTTAAGGTGTCGATCACCCTCTCATCTTCGTCGCTTGATCCACTCCAACAGGCGACCACGGCCGCCACAGGTTTGTCATGCCAGTCTTCGGGCACGAACGGAAGCGGTGGCGCGAGCACCAAAGCGAAAACCGCCCCCAGCTCTTCGGGCGCGTCGGCGATAAATTTCTGGTAGTTACGAAGCACATCCCCATCAAGGTGGTAGAAGGTCGACCCGCCGAGGATCTCGCCGATGGGATGGAGCTGGTATTCGAAGGAGGTGATGACACCGAAGTTGCCGCCGCCGCCTCGGATGGCCCAGAAGAGATCAGGATGCCGTTCCTTATCGCAGGTCACAAAGGCACCTTCGGCCGTCACGATATCAGCCGAGACCAGATTATCGCAGGACAGCCCGCAGCGACGGCTCAGGTGGCCAATGCCACCGCCGAGAGTGAGGCCGGCAATGCCCGTGGTCGAGACAATACCCCCTGTTGTCGCCAGGCTGAAGGCATGGGTCGCGTGATCTAAATCACCCCATGTGCAGCCTCCTTCGGCACGCACTGTCCGCCGCTCTGGATGGACCCGAATTCCCTTCATTCGTCCAAGATCGAGAACAAGACCATCATCGCAAGTCCCGAAACCAGGCACACTATGTCCGCCGCCGCGAACCGCCAACAAGAGATCATGCTTGCGGGAAAATTCCACTGCTGCCATTACATCGGCCACGCCTGCGGGCCGAACGATCAGCGACGGGCGGCGATCGTGTATGGCATTGTAGACCTCTCGCGCCTCATCATAGTCGTCATCGTGTGGCTGGATTAATACGCCGCGAAGTAGCGTCTTGAATCGCTCAATTTCCTCGGTCTCTAAAGCGATCGCATCGCCGTGACGGTTTTTGAACCGCTGTGCTGACATACTTGCCTCCTCGCTTCCGTTTGTATCGTTGTCACGCCTATTCCCCGGATCGACGCGCTGAAGAACATACGCGCTGCTTCGGCCACCGCTAATGCATCATTTTGATCCGTCTTGTGTCCTTGCCAAAAGGGAAATACGACGCGCGCCGCGATGCCCCAATTGTCAAAGCAATTGCACGAACGGCCTTACTCCGAACAGTATTTCATGAAGCCAAAAAACGGTCGCTGCATATAGAATTAGGCCAACCACAACCACGACAACATCGTTAGCCCTAAATTCAGGCGCACCGGGTATTGGGCGAGCAATTCGACTCTTCATCGAGATACGATCTGCAACGGCCCACAGCAGGAACGATCCAAACAGCAACACATCGCCTAAGGTGCCGTTTACCAACAGGTGAGCCAAGGCCCAAACCTTGACCGCCAAGAGCTGCGGATGCTTTACAGCGCTTTTGATTCGCCCAGGGAAATAGGGCGCAAGAAAAAGAACGAACGTTGGCAACAACAGAACGGCAGCCACATGGTGTAACCAACTAGGCGATACATAAAGTAGCGTGGGCGCCTGCCTAAGGTCCGCGTAGCCCCTCACCATGAGAACAATGCCGATGAGTGAAATAATGCCGTAGAGTGATTTCCAGCCGAGTTCGCTCGTTGCCGCAAGCTTATCGCGCAGCGGCAACGCCACGATGGACACAGAATGCATACCGAAAAACAACACAAGACCTAGCAGGAGTTGCCGCATATAGAGATAAGTCCTTTAGATAAACATTGACGTCGGCACCGCTCTTGAGTTCGCAGAGGCGACGCCTTCCTCGTGCAGTCTGTTCGCTGTCCAGCCTGCGCCATGCGGGTAGTGATAACGGTGCACCAACTTACGAGCCTAGTCAATTATTTCGAACGACCGCAATAAGGGTCGGAAGTGTCAGAGAACAATTCACGGACAACCTCACCGCCACAATCCTTGTCGCTATGGAGCAAACGGCCATTTCAGGGCCGTAATCGTTTCGGGAACGGACCCTTTTAGGAGAAGGCCTGTCGCTTCACCGAAATTCCTGCGACTATCTGATGCGGGACCATTGGGTGAATTTTCTGGAAATTAAGTAGGCGGTAACGCGTCCAGCGGCCACGGGTCCGACTAACTTGCAGCAAAACTTATAGGAATGTCGCGCCGTTTGCTGAGCCGGGGCACAGCAATTTACGAGCGAGAAATAACCCTGAGGTGGGGCTTTGTCTTAGACGGCCTTACAACGCCGCGCAAGATAGTGTAGACCTGTTTATCGAGATGATCGAACTTAAGCGCCGCTCCGCCTATCTCAACTCGTACAACTTTGGCTGGCAAACGGCAGTGTCTGGGCTTTCCCCCGGGCCGAATCTTAAGCACTAACTCAACCTGGGTGCCTTTGAGCAGAGTGAAAGTTTCAGTTTCGATATATGCACCGTCAAGGCCGATATCGAGGAGTCTGCACTTCCTTATGTCCACACCGTCATAGGCGAACACCTTTACATCGGTCACGCGACGCGCACCGGCGCGACGTTCGACTCGCAGCGGTTTACTGGTCAGATCTACCTCCCGTACTAACGGGCTTCTCCGCGTGGGCGGAGACAATTCATATACGGACCGAATGCAGTCCAATGCTTTATCCTCCTTACGTTGACCAACCTCGGTGCGCCGATCTTCCTTCTTCGTTTCCCACCGTATCATCTGGCGGCGATCCGTTCGCCTACGCCTAGCCTTTGTGCGCCGTTCGCCGCCAGGCTCTGTCTTGCTCATGACCGTTTTCCGTGTCGGCGGCGCACCCAGCGCACAGCCGACAGGTCGTCGATGCGACCCCACTGGGTGGCGAGCGCCACGGTGCGCGCCACAGCCAGCATCGCTGCCAGCCCAATTTCGATCAAGCGATTGCGAAAGCACATGCTGTCCTCCCGTCTAGACGCAAGTCTAGCCAGTAATTAACAGGCTGCTTTCCCTAAAACCTCTGGTGGGACGCAAAGCGATGGCCGTGGTCCTGAAGCCGACCCGGTAAACAGATAGTCTCGACAAGGCCCAATCCTTGCCAGAGCTTCCGAACGGGAGGTGCGATACGAATACCGCCAGCTACACACGCACTCCGTGTGTCACGCCCTTTTCCGTATCCTCTATTTAAGTTTACTAGTATATACCGTACTAAGCATCTCGTTTTTCTAAGTCATTGAATTCTATTTACAATTAGCCGTTTTACACCGTGAGATTGCGTCGAATCTCGAGCCGGCGCCGGCACGATCTGGTGGGAATCAGGATCAGCTGACGGGGGCGGGCGCGGGCATTGTCTACTTGATTGGGAATCGGATGGTCGAGACGGTGCGGGTCGTATCTGTGATTATTGGTGCGGCCACAGGATCCTCAAGGGGATGTTGTACGCCATACAAACGGCTCGCGCGTGCCCGCTTTTCTGGCGAGGCCGCCTGGTGGGCGTTGTGCTTGGCGTACCCAAACGATGCCTAGGGTGATGATTACTTCTTACGACCGCCAACACCGGCTCGCTTGGCGATACGGGCAGGCGGGGTGATGGGTTCAATCTCGGCGTCCTTGGTCATCGCCGCAAGCGGTTGCGGCCGGCCGATACCGT
>JAOTYM010000089.1 GCA_029861845.1 Gammaproteobacteria bacterium
ATAGAGCAAGGATTCAGGGGGCTGAACAGTTTTCTGGCGCGCGAGGAGCTCGGTGAAGGGCAGAGGGAGGCATGGGGAGCAATACAGCCCGACTTTATGGGTGGCGAGTATCTTCCAAGCCTGGAAGCCGGTGAGGTCGAAATCGTGCGAATTAGCCTCGTCTCCGTTACCGCGGATCAAATCAGTGTTCGGGCAAGACGGGTCGATGGGTTCATACGATACAGCGTCGCATCCGAATACGATGATGTGGAAGACATGAGGTACCGATTGGCGTTTGACCAGTCTGAACGGCCGTTAACCCTTGCCGAATTGGTGCAGCTTATAGACGGCGCTTACATTCCTGAAAACATCTTTCCGGGAGGCCTTATAACAGAGCCTTTAGAGCTCAACTACGACAGCGGCGCAGACCTTGATAGTTTGATGGGATTTATTTCCATAGACTCCCCGTTTTATCCGGAGCTGGCGACTTACTATGCGCGAGTGGTCGAGGAATGGGTGAACGCGCACAGTCCCGACGATGATGAAGACTGGAACTCAGGTGTACTAGTCGCTATGTGAACGTACAACCACTGAAAGCAAGGTCCAACAGCCATAAAAATCCCGCAGATCCGGATTGGTCTGGATTGCCGATCCAGCCCTCATGGGCGTCTAGACTTTGGACTAGATTCTAGAAATACAACGGATCCAGCAGCAAGCATGACTTCCAAGGCATCTTCACGTAGTAAAGCAAAAATCCCCTCAGCATGGGCGAAAAAGCTTCGAAAGGCCTTTCGGGCGGCAGCCCCAACCGCTTTGCGAGCTAAGATCGAAGCCGAGCTCCACCGACTCGAGGCCTACGCTATCGAGCACTTACAGAAGCACGGTCTCGAAGTAAAGCAACAGCGTAGTCGCGTTCCCCTGAAATATGGAGCCCTAGCCGCGGCAATATCTGTAAGCGATTTTGACGAGAACCTACCCGCTGGACAAATCTCAACCTGGGCAAGTACGCACCTGATCTTTCGCGAGCTCCCCGGTCCACTTAACAAGAAACAACGAGGTTGCAAACTGACTTATGAGTTCAAAGAGATGTACGCTATTGCGAATCGGTTGCTCTTTGCCTCAGACACAAGCCAAGAAGACAAGCTGGCCGCGAGTGTTGCCCTCCAGCTGCCTCGCCTTTGGCTAAACTTGCACCTCTTACATGAAGAGTCCCTGCGTTTCGTTCATGAACTCGTCGACGTAGTCGCATCCCTGCCAAGACCAGACGCCGCGACGCGACTCATCGCCGAAGCGAGGAAACAGGCGGCGTCCCTAGCGGGCAAGAAGAAACGGGGTATCAGGAAACCTCTTACCGAGGCAGTTGACAAGGTTTGCCTGGCGATGGATGAGCCCTCCCTGGAATCCGTGTTGGAGCAACTCATGCACGATGAGGCCGACTTTGACTATGGGGTTCGAGTTGAAGAAGTCGGAAATCGCGTCTACTACGAGACGAGACATGGCGAGAAAGGGAGTGTTTCATTGGGTCGACTCGGGAACCTGATCCGGGAATGTCGAGCTAAACGTGGGACCCGTTAGTGCCAAACGAAACTAAGCTCGCAAAAAGACTCCCGATGAGTCCTGCCAATAGGGCCTCTTCCCTATAAGACCACCTGCTGTTTCGACGCCTTCGAACGTAAGATCCCTATCTCCGTTTGTGTGAAGCCGGTTTCGGTTTATCGCAAACGCCAAATTACCGACTGCAATCAGGGCAGTCTCAGAGAAATGGGTGCGCTCCGACTGCTCGACGGTCCCGTTTCTACGGGCTGGCGACTTACCGGAACGTTCTCCCGTCTGCACTTCACATGGTTCCGCCGTCATCACCCACGGTAAACCGGCTTTCCGTGGGGGTGCGTTTGGTAAAATTAGCACCTGTCTTTCAACAATACAGGTGTGATATGAAGTTTTCTGAAAAAATTTTACCTCGACTCGATGAAGTGCGTGGTGGCGACGGAAAATGGACAGCCAAGTGCCCAGCGCATGATAGCCAGAACGCCTCATTGAGTATAAGCGAAGTGTCAGACGCCGTGCCATCTGACGCGACGATAACGTCTAAGGAACACACCCCGATAGCGCACGGGTCTCAGGCGACCAAGCTCGTCGAACTGTGCAAGGGGCTCGAGTTCTTTCACAGCGACGATGGCGAAGCTTATGTCACGCTCAAGCGAAGCGATCATCGCGAAACTTGGTCGCTTCGCAGCAAAGACTTTCGCGATTACCTAGCCCTAAAGTTCTACCGCCGTCACCGACGGACTCCGGGCGGGTTAACCATCGACGAAGCCTTGCGAACATTATCAGGGAAAGCGAGGTTTGACGGTGCACAGCGGCCCATTGCGCTGCGTGTAGCGGGGCGGAACGACACGATTTACCTCGACCTATGTAATGCACGCTGGCAGGCGGTCGAGATTACCGCGACCGGCTGGCGGGTGGTCGATCCACCGGTGCGATTCGTGCGTCGGCGAGGGATGGTCACTCTCCCGCAGCCGACTCGGGACGGCAGCATCGACCCGCTTTGGTCATTGTTGAATATCACCGATCCGCAAGCGCGCGCCCTTATCTCGGGATGGCTGATAGCTGCACTGCGACCCCGGGGTCCCTACCCGGTGTTGGTACTCCAAGGTGAGATGGGCGCCGCCAAGAGCACGGTAGCGAGAATGCTGCGAGCACTTGTGGACCCGAGCATAGCCCCCGTACGAACGGTCCCGCGTACGGAGAGCGATCTCCTTATTGCGGCGCGCAACAGCTGGGTGATTGCGCTGGATAACTTGAGTGGTTTGCCGCTGTGGCTGTCTGATGCGCTCTGCCGCCTCGCCACGGGTGGCGGGTTCTCGACGCGAGAGCTTTACACGAACCTGGACGAAGTGCTGATTGAGGTTCAGCGACCGTGCATTCTGAATGGAATCGACGATATCTGTACCCGCGATGACCTGATCGATCGCGCGATCATCGTGAATCTTGAACCAATTCCCGAGACCGCCCGCAGGCCTGAAACGGAGCTTTGGCAGGCATACGACAGCATCCGTCCGGCCATCCTGGGCGCTCTACTGGATGCGGTCGTGACCGCCTTGCGACGTTTGCCCGACGTGTGTCTGGACCGCTTGCCTCGCATGGCCGATTTTGCGCAGTGGGTCACAGCTGCGGAGCCGGCACTGGGTTTGAACGACGGTGCGTTCATGGCCGCCTACTCGGCCAGCCGGCGATCGGCGGTCGAAGACGCCCTTGAGGGCTCCGCCGTGGCCAACGCGCTACGTAAGATGATGGATAAGCAAGAGCGCTGGGACGGAACCGCCACGTCGTTGCTCGCTCATTTAGATAGTCTGTTCGACCCAAAGCTCCCTCGGTCCAAGTCTTGGCCGAAAAGCGCCAGGACGCTATCGAGCGCGCTGAGCCGACTGGCACCTTCGCTGCGCTCGGTCGGCATAGCTGTCACGCGGCACCGCTCTGCCGCTACGCGGCGCCTCACAATAGAAAGGATTAGCAAAGGTTCGTCATTTCCGTCACGTGCGTCACCCGTTGCACCAGGGGCGCCCAATCGCCGTGACGCATGGATGCCCATTGGGGAGCGCCATGACGCTAGCCGGGGTCTCGAGCCTGCGCTGGAGTTGCCCCGAAACTCGCACGGTGACGCATATGACGGTAATGACGCAGAACGCACATAACACCAAGAGGTGAAAAACTATGAGCAAAACAAAGAGACAAAGACCTAAGAGCGACGTGGCTGCCACCAAGCCTGTGAGCAGCCACAAGGCGGTTACGCTTGCCGCTGAGAGCAAAGCGAAAGAAAGAAAAAGGCGGATAGCACGGGGCCTTCTCCGGTCGAGCCTCCACGCAGCCACCTTTATTGACGATTATAAAGGCGATTACGTATCGGAGCTTGCTGAAGAGCTGAGCGCACAGATTGAAAAGGTAGGGGCGGGCAATCTAGAAGATGTAGAAGCCATGCTGTTCGCGCAAGCCCATACCCTACAGGTCATGTTCCTCAACTGTGCTTGCCGCATGAACCGAGCCAAGTATCTCAATCAGATGCAGGCGCACGGCCAGCTCGCATTGAAAGCGCAGAACCAGTGCCGGACAACCCTAGCGACCCTGGTGGACATCAAGAACCCGGCTCGTGCCACGTTCATCAAGAATATGGCGACCAACCAGCAGGTGAATCTGGGGGCTGCTCCTCAGAAAAATTCTGCTGATTCTGCAAACAAACTATTGGAGGCAAAAGCACATGAACGGTTGGACACCCGAACGCCGAGCGAGGCAGTCCCGGTTGATTCGCCGCTGGAAGCCCTGGCGGCGTTCGACGGGACCAAAGACAGCGGCGGGCAAGAGTAAGGCAAGCATGAACGCGTGGAAACATGGTGGGCGATCTCGCGAGCTTCGTGCGCTGGCCGCGAACTTAGCCAAACATGCGAAAGCATTGCGGCAACTGCGGCGCCGAGTTTTGTAGTCGGGCAAATCCCATGATGAGTTCGATTTACCTTACAACGCAAGAAGTTGCAGACATCACGGGATACCGGAGACGCCCAGACGGATGGCCCATTGTCAGCCGTGTGGCGTTTGAGCGTGTGATGGGAGGCGTCGTTTCTCATTTCAACGCGTGTGGTGTTGTGGCAGATGGAGCTCCTTTGGCGGGCGATGAAATGCATGGACTCGCGGTAGCCAACCTTGAGAAGGGAGCCGGCTCCGACCAGTTACCCCTAGCAAATCCCGACGATATTCGAGGCGCATGAAAACGCTAGATCTACATCAAGCGGCTCAGTTCCTCCGAATGAACCCTGAGGCGCTCCGGCAGAAAGCAAAAGCGGGTGAGGTTCCCGGGGCAAAGCCCGGCAAGTGCTGGGTGTTCGTTGAAGAGGATCTTGTTGAATACATCCGTTCGCAGTACGCTTGCCCACGGCAAGCGGTGCGAGTGACAAACGTTAACGAGGAGGCAATATGTCACTCTACCGTAGACGCAAGACGTGGTGGATCGACATCGCGTCGCCCGGTGGTGAGCGAATACGCAAAAGCACTGGGACTCAAGAGCGCGTAAAAGCGCAGGAGTATCACGACAAGCTCAAGGCGGAGCTGTGGAAAGTAGCAAGACTGGGTAACAAACCTGATCGCGTATGGGAAGAGGCGGTGGTTCGGTGGTTAAAGGAAACGGCTCACAAGGCGACGCATGAGAAAGACAAAGCGCACCTCCGGTGGCTGGATCGCCATCTTGGCGGTAAGCAGCTGATGGAGATTACACGGGACGTAATAGATTGTGTGACTCATGTCCGCCTCAAGGAAGGCGTGAGCAATGCCACGGTTAACAGAATGCTCGAAGTCGTAAGGGCGATCCTACGTAGGGCAGCGAAGGAGTGGGAATGGACAGACCGCACACCTTATATACGCATGCTGCCGGAGCCCAAGCGTCGCATCCGCTGGATCACTGATGACGAGGCGGAGCGACTCTTGGAGGAGCTGCCCGAGCATCTGCGTGCGATGGCTCATTTCACGCTAGCCACCGGACTGCGCCAGCGTAATGTGACGGAGTTGGTGTGGTCACAGGTGGACTTGAAGAAGCGCAGGGCCTGGGTTCATCCTGACCAGGCCAAGGCAAGGAAGGCTATCGCGGTACCGTTGAATGCTGAAGCGATGGTGGTACTACGTCAGCAACAAGGGAGACATCCTACGCGAGTGTTCACTTACAAAGGAGAGCCGGTGGAGCACGTAAATGGCAAAGCGTGGAAGAAGGCGCTTGAGCGTGCGCATATCAAGGATTTCCGCTGGCACGACCTTCGGCACACGTGGGCCTCGTGGCATGTCCAGGCGGGTACGCCGCTCAACGTACTTCAAGAGCTAGGTGGCTGGGAGAGTGTAGACATGGTGCGGCGTTACGCGCACCTCGCGGCTGACCACCTTGCCGAGTACGCGGACCGGCTCGCCAGGCCGCGTGTCATAGTTCACGACACAAATACGTCACACGCGCTTCAGAAGGGGAGAGTTAAAGGGACGTAACTCTTTGTTTAGTTTGGCTCCCCGGGACGGACTCGAACCGCCGACAGGGTGGTTAACAGCCACCTGCTCTACCGACTGAGCTACCGGGGAATGGTCGGAAATTGCGAGCAAGTATAGCATGTTACGTTTGAGTCAGCGTCCATGGAACGCTAAGGCACTGGGTGTTTGACCGGATTCGTTCCCCCGAGACGGGTACTATTAATACTCTTTAAAGCGGGGATAGGGCTATGGAACACAAACCACCTGCCTTACAGCGGTTTGGGTGGTTGCCGGGCGTCGCGACGATACTGGCGATCGCGGCTTGCTACGGGACCGTACTAGTTATCACTGCCCTCTCGCTGCTGGGAATCACGTTGGTCGTCCACGAAGGCGTTTGGGCGGGAGCGATCAGTGTGTTTGCACTGCTTGCCGTGGTGGGTATGGCCCTGGGGTATTTACCGTCTTGGCCGCCGGTCCACGTGCAAAAAGAGGCGCCCCCATGGGAGGAGATCCGGGCGCCGAGTTTGGGAGGGGCATGCTTATTTTAGCAATCGCCACCTTAAGGACCCTTAAAAGACCCAGACAACAGCCGATAGGCGATCCTCGCCAGAAATGGAAAACTACTAGTAACGATCGCATTCAGTTTCGGCCGATCAAGGCGGCCTAGGGAACAATCGCTGCCTAGAGGCGCGAGCATAATAACGATAAGTGTTGATTTTCAGTTCCAGCAAATATCAGTTTGACCCAAATCTGACACACCTTCTCCTTCGGCGGCTACTGCCCGCCGTAATAAGGCTTTACATCCTACTATTAGCGGGCAAATGGGAAAGGTGCGGCGCGTGCCCTTTCTTTAGTCGACGTGGCCCCGCGCCAAGCCATCCTATCGATTTTTCTTGATCTAGATCAAGAAGAATCGACAAATCGACCAACATTGGGGCGTGGCATGGCATGGAAGATGCAAACTTTACCCATAGTCCTTGCGATAAGGAGTGATGCCAAGAGTTGCCGCATCACCCAAAAGGATAGCCACGTCATATGATGCCGAGTGTCATTGTTTACGGCTGGACAAACTCCCAACCGCGGGAGCCGCATCGTATTCAATCACTTGAACATCGCAGAGTGATCGAGACGCTAACTCACCTGTCATCTACGAAGCAAGAATTTGCTGGGGTGTACTGACATGGCGATTGTAGGTTGGCGTCACGTTGTAGTTGATGTGCTTGCAGAAAAGGTCGGGGTGCTGGGCGATATGATCGTAGACGAAACGCTCGGGGAGATGAGTTTAGTAGAGGACGACATGCGACTCGGTCTACTTAGTGAATTCATTAAGAAATTATATTACAAACTTCCTGAAGATGTAGACCGACGCAAACTGATTTCTGAAGTTCGGGATAAATTGATGCAGGAGTATAACGTTCTGTTGGCCAGGATCTAACATCGGAGGTCATTATGTTTTCAGTTCGAAATAAATTAACTATCGTTTTTTCTCTGCTCATCGCCTTTTTGTTCGGTCAGTTCGGGCTCGTTTATTATTTTAGTATCAACAATGCATCGTTGATTAACGAGGCCATCGAGGCCCATGATGCGAGTAACACACTCACCCGTCTGGCGGTTGAAGGACAGAAGCTGCGACGCTACGAAAAAGAATACTTCATTTATGCCGATAATCCGCAGAAGCGCGAGAAGTACTCTTCGGAATGGCATGAGAGTTATGCAAAACTTAAGGAGGGGCTAGCGCTGTTGCTGTCCCATAAGAGTACTTGGAGCGAATCGGATAAGGCGAAAGCGAGAACTTGGGACGACTCCTTGAATGCCTATGCAAACGGGTTTCACAAGGTGGATGCAGCGGTAACTAGTGGTCTTATCCAGGGGACGCTCAACGCCAATAAGGCTATTCAAGATGCCAAGAACGAATTCAGGGTGTTCCTGAAAGGCACGGCAGCGGAAACTGATATTAAGCTCCGACAGGCTCGCGACCACTCAGAACAAGTGCAAGACAACGTCGCAAATATTCAAGTATTCTTGATTGGCCTGTCCTTCGTTGGACTGCTGATCGGCGCAGTCATTCTATTTACGATTCCAGGGACAATAGCCAGGCCGATCACCGAGCTGACCGAGTCTGTGGTCGACATCAGCAAGGGAAATATAATCCGGCCGGTGCCCGTGCGGGGCAGCCACGAAGTCAAAGGGCTCGCGGAGTCGGTGGAGCGGTTGCGTGTTGCTATGAAGGGACTCATGGCGCGGATGAACAAGCTGCAACAGGAGCGAAAACAGCTGCAACAGAAGCAAAACCCGCCCAAACCGCAAGAGGTCACGTAACAGGGGTAAGAGACCCTTAAGCTTGCGAACGGCACGCAGCTCGTGAATTGGTCGTTCTTATGTCGACCGAAGCTAGCTTTATCCTCAACAAGAGATTCATGTTTGGGTCTGGCCGGCACAAGCGCCGTCACGGGCGATCGATTGGATTACCCTTCGCCTAGGTAGTCGAAGTACGCATACGGCTGGTCTTGTAGAGGATCACGGTTCGCGCTGTGGTCGAATCATAGAATCCAAACGTGCCGTTTTGTGACTTGGTCATGCCGATTGGCTGACAGATGATGTAATTGCCTCTGTAACTGTGGCTTAGTCCCCACCTCAGCTTCTGCCCGACACCAACCACGTCCTCGCCAGCATGGAGCTCGCCGCTCTCATTCGTGTCGGCGAAGACCATCCGGCCCGCATGCCATCGTCTGGCGTCATTGCAGCTCGATCCTATATTACCTTTACATATATAGTGACGGGCTGCTCACGCTTTGTCGCTTCAATGCGCGCTAACTTAAATCGATGACTAGCGTGTTCACGCCGGTGGCTATACGACTATCTGGTGCTAGGTGCGTAAAACCAATCACACCCAGTGAAAGAATGTCCACGAGGGTAAGGCTTACTAGGGTTTCGTATAGTGTGAAGCCCTGGACGTGAATCTGGCCGGCGCGGTTGGGATGCGATCGCAGCCGTAGTCGCCTTGTGGCATCCTCGATTGAGTCTTCCCTAGTGGTTAACGTGCGGCGCTTGGGATCGCCGCCCGCGTTATCGTTGTTGCCGGCTATACTAGCGAAGACAGGTTCGTAACCAACACATCATGCTGCACGTCTCCCAAGCAGTCTCTCCATACGATCCAATGCCTCGTCTAGAACCCCCATGCTAGCCGCAAACGACAGTCGCAGATAACCTTCCGCCCCAAAGGCGGAACCGGGAACGAGTGCGACACCGGCCTCATTAAGCAGATACTCGGCTATGTCGATGTCGTTATTTATACCGCTGCGACGAGCTATTACCTCGCGCATGTCGGGGAAGGCGTAGAACGCACCCTGCGACGGGAGACAGTGAATACCATCGATTTGGTTTAGTCGTTCTACAACGTGGTCATGCCGGTCCTTGAACGACTGCAACATTGGCGCAATACATGCTTGGTCACCGCTCAGTGCCGCCGCCGCCGCAACTTGGGAAACCGAGGCTGGATTGGACGTGCTTTGTGACTGAATCTTTTTCATGGCTGCGATCACCGGTTTCGAACCAGCCGCGTACCCGATTCGCCAACCGGTCATGGCGTATGCCTTCGAGACGCCGTTAAATACGATCGTTCGTTCCAACAGCTCGGGGCAAGCATTGACGATGTTGCAGAACGGCTCATCCGCCCAACAAATATGTTCATAGATATCGTCGGACGCGATCATCACATTGGGGTGAGCGCGCAGCACGTCGCCGAGCGCGCTTAGTTCAGCCTTTGTATAGACGGCGCCAGTGGGGTTGGACGGACTATTGATGATCAACAATCGGGTCTTCTCAGTGAGCACTTGTTCGAGCTGTTCCGGGACGAGCTTAAAGCCTAGGTCAATGCCAGCGCTGGCGATTACAGGCGTGGCGTTGGCAAGTAACGCCATATCGGGATAGGACACCCAGTAGGGGGCCGGAATCACCACCTCGTCACCCGCGTCTAGCACGGCCTGGCACAGGTTGAATAGGGCTTGTTTGGCGCCGACCGACGCCAACACTTGGTCCATCGCGTAGTCAAGGCCATTTTCGCGCCTGAACTTATCGATGATCGCCTGTTTGAGATCGGGAATGCCGTCCACAGCGGTATACTTGGTCATACCCTTGTTGATGGCATCGATGGCCGCTTGCTTGATATGGTCCGGCGTATCGAAATCGGGTTCGCCAGCACCGAGCCCGATGACGTCTTTGCCCTGGCGCTTGAGCTCTGCCGCACGTTGGCTGACCGCAATGGTGGGGGAAGGTTTTATGCGCTGGGCGCGCTCGGCTAAGTGGGTAGTGGTCAATGTTTTCCTTTCATGCTAGTGAGGATGACGATTGGTAATATACCTGTAACCATGGCTTGACCGATAGTGTATGTCCGAAGAATTTGAGCTTCAAAGCGATTTTAAGCCGGCCGGGGACCAGCCGCAGGCGATCGAGGCGATTGTCGATGGCCTGAAGGGTGGCGAGGCCTATCAGACGTTGTTGGGGGTCACGGGTAGCGGCAAGACCTTCGCAGTGGCCAACGTTATTCAACAGGTCCAGCGACCGACGTTGGTGCTGGCGCCGAATAAGACCTTGGCGGCTCAATTATATTCAGAGATGCGGGATTTCTTTCCGCGCAATGCGGTGGAATATTTCGTTTCCTATTATGACTACTACCAGCCTGAAGCCTACGTTCCGTCGACAGATACCTATATAGAGAAAGACGCTTCGATTAACGAACATATCGAGCAAATGCGACTGTCAGCGACCAAGGCGTTGCTGGAACGCAAAGACACAATTATCGTTGCCACCGTATCGGCGATCTACGGATTGGGCGACCCCAAGGCCTATCACGGGATGATCCTGCATCTGCGCCGCGGCGCCCATAGCGATCAACGTGCCATTTTGCATCGGCTCGCGGAGCTGCAATACACCCGTAATGACTTCGAACTGAGGCGTGGCACTTTTCGGGTACGCGGTGATGTAATCGATATCTTCCCGGCCGAATCAGAGCGATTGGCTGTACGCGTGGAGTTATTTGGCGACGAGATCGACGCGTTGGCCGAATTTGATCCACTTACAGGAGAAGTAATTACACCACTTAGCCGAACTACCATCTATCCGAAGACACACTATGTAACCCCGCGCGAAACGCTACTCAATGCCCTCGAACAGATCAAAGTAGAACTGCAACACAGACTGGCGGTATTGCGTGACCAAGGAAAATTGGTCGAGGCACAGCGCCTGGAAAGCCGTACCCGCTTCGATTTAGAAATGATTCAGGAGGTCGGGTATTGCGCCGGCATCGAGAATTACTCGCGCTATCTATCCGGCCGCGCTGAGGGTGAGCCGCCGCCGACATTGATGGACTACCTACCGGCCGATGCGTTAGTCGTCATCGATGAGAGTCACGTCACGGTACCACAACTCGGCGGTATGTATCGGGGCGATCGCTCGCGTAAGGAAACGCTAGTGGAATACGGTTTTCGCTTGCCCTCGGCGCTGGATAATCGGCCACTGCAGTTCGAAGAATTCGAGCGCCTAACCGCGCAGGTGATTTTTGTTTCGGCCACGCCGGGTCCGTATGAGCATGACCGAACGAAGGCGGTGATCGATCTCGTGGTTCGCCCGACCGGCCTGGTTGATCCTGAGTTGGAGGTACGCCCGGTGGCTACTCAGGTCGATGATCTGCTTTCTGAGATCCGCGTACAGGTGGCGGCTGGTAACCGTGTGTTGGTGACGACATTGACCAAGCGCATGGCCGAGGACTTGACCGATTATCTGGCCGAGCACGATGTGCGTGTGCGCTATCTTCATTCCGACATCGATACGGTAGAGCGTGTCGAGATAATCCGTGACCTTCGTGCTGGCGTATTCGACGTGGTCGTGGGCATAAACCTATTGCGTGAAGGTTTGGACCTACCCGAGGTTGCGTTGGTAGCGATCCTGGACGCTGATAAACAGGGGTTTCTGCGTTCGGCCCGATCGTTGATCCAAACCATCGGTCGGGCGGCGCGTAACATACGCGGCAAGGCCATCATGTACGCGGATGAAGTAACCGAGGCTATGCGTCAGGCCATCGACGAGACTGAGCGCCGTCGCCGACGGCAGGCTGAATACAATGTGGCCCACGGCATTACCCCCAAGGGCATCGTTAAAGCGGTTAAGGAAATTATCGACGGCGTACAACCGCGCGCGCCCTCGACGCGGTCACGCCGCTATGCGGCACCGACGACACCCGCCGCGGCAGAAGAAGCCGCCGGGTATGATGCGATGGCGCCGGATGCACTCGGCCGCCAGCTCAAGAAGTTGGAGAAGCGCATGTATGAGCACGCCAAGAATCTTGAATTCGAAGAAGCCGCCCAGCTGCGAGACAAAATCCGCGCCATTCGTGAGCGCCGATTCGGCCTTGTTCAGGGCGCTGCCGGTTAGCCCAAATACGCACCGAGCGCTTGATTATGAGCAGTTTCCGACCGCGGTTTGAACGCAGCAGTGCAGTCCGGAGTACAAACACGTCCGTGAGCGGCTGGGGCATCCGCAGCAAACGCCCATTGATTCGCCTCAGGATAGGGTCTTGACGATCTTCCCAACGATCCCTGAGCGGGTGGTGACGCCCATCTTGGCCATGACCCGCCTGATGAAGGCCTTCACGGTACTGGGGCTGATGTTCATGTGTCCGGCGATTTCCTTGTTGGTGAGCCCCTCTATTAAGAACCTTGCGGTCTCTCGCTCCCGTTCGGTGAGATCAAACTGCGCCAGAATTTGCGCAACGTCGATAGGCTTCCGTGGGTCCCGCTCGAACAGCACGACGGTGGCGTCAGACGCGTCCGCTGCGTTGGATCTGACCGTAAAGGCCTGGCAGCGATACCGCCTTCTGCCCGATAAAACCTCGGGGGCGGGTGAAGATCGGTCGTTGAATAGCACTGATCGGATCTGCTCGGCGACAAAGCGATCAAGTGATTCGATCTCTCGCCGGCCTTTCGGATAGGTCAGGATTTGGATAGCGTCGTCATTGGCATAAATCGGTTCGAACGAGGTATCGAACAGCAGGAATCCCACCCTTGATGACTTGGCACGAGCTGCCCCTCCGTGCTTTCTGGCCTTCATGCACCCAACCCTCGTGGTTGAAAACACGAAATCAAAAGCGCACGGGTTAACTTCCTCGTTAGCGCCGTCTGGGCTGTAACGGTGACAAACAAGAAGACGAGCGACAGTGCCACGTGTTTCATAGTGCGTGAGCCTTCCATTGCAGATTTTTTCTGCTTGTATTGCGAACCGCGTTCGATTCGAATCCTGAGGGATACAACTCCCCTGGCGGTGCGCTTGTGCGGCGTTGTTGGGGCGTACAGCGGGCTGCTATTAGTGCTTTATCCTGCAACTAGCCATATCTAACGCCTTCTCCCGCGCCTGACGGCGCCGCGGCGGCCATAGTCGCGGCGATCTCGCCGGCTGACGTACGTGCGCGACAATGCGGGCGCTCCGGTCCGAGTAACCTCCGAAGGCTACCCGACAGGGTCTGAACTGACCTGCGCTGCAGCCGGTCGGAGTCGAAGTCATTCATGAGCCAAAGCAAGAAGGGGTTGTCTCGCTGCTTGCGAGACATGGGCCTTGCACCGAGCCAGGCGGTGACAGGGAACACTGCCCAGGTGACGAGCATGGCGATAAGCAAGATGCTGCTCGGTACCTCAAACCACCATAACGCTACCGTAAATCCGAGCGCTAGTGCGGAACTCCGCCACGTTTCTTTGAGCGATTCCATGAATGAGATGTGTTTTGTTTCTCGCTCGACCTCCGCCTGGACCGTCCAGGCGGCTTGACCAACGATCAAGCTTTTCACCGCGCGCCAAAGACGGACCGGCGCGCGGAGAATGTCCGGCATATAGACAAAAGGGGCGGTGACAATCTCGAGCCATGCAGCGACGAATCCGCGAACACCCGAATCCATTTCTCTAAGAGCTCCGGCAGGCTGATCCCGGAGCCAGTGCCTAATCCCCGACAAGAAATGGAGTGACGGCGCATACATTTTGGGAAGGAGCACCAACCCAAACACAATAAAATACAAGTGGGCTCTCATGAGTATCGGGTTGGTGTGTACTAAAATACCTTGCCCGAAAGTTTCAATGAAGATCCATAGGAAGAAGAGCGGTGCTTGCAAATGAGCCCGGGTGGAGAGATGAGCGATATAACGGGCGGTGACCGAGGGAGCCAGCAGATCGAAACAGCCGGAGGGGTTTTCCCGGCCGCTGTTACGAAAGAGCTTCTTGGCGAGCGTAAAAACGCGGCCAACCGATCTCGGCAGCAAAAAGATAGCGTTCATCAGGTCACCGAGGGCCCAGCGAGTCAGCTGCATCTGGCGACTGAACACATTGGTGGCCACCCCTTCGTAGAAGTATACGTGTGGCACATAGGCCGGATTTAGAAAAAGTGCTTCAATGGTGTCATGACTGAGTATATCGATGGGCAAGGTTTCCCTCGGTGCCTTCGGGGTCCCAACAAACCGCTCTAGGAACATGGCGTTGTTCGCCAGCCCCTTGCCGTAGGCACCGAATCTCCCCAGGGCGCGGAAGAGGGCCTCCGACATCTTAGACACCGTACGATGAGCCAGGATTTCACGGAAGGCGTGCCACGTGTCCATATTGAAGAGGAGTAGACCCGCCTGGAGGAATCCGCGCTCGGGGTTGGCGGCGGCGATCTCAACCAATGACCGCACCGACCCGGCGGGGGCGCGGTTGTCGGCGTCCAGCATGACCGTGTAGCGGTAGCTGACGTCCTCGGGTGTCCCGTGCGTCTGCCCGGCTTGCTTCAGATCCGAAATGTCCTGAGCGCCGCGCGCCTCCAACTCACGCACCATACTTTCGAAATGGCCTTTTGACAGCCCCTGATCGTCTTTGAGATTGGCAAGAAAACCGAACACCGGCGTCTCAGGCGATCGGCCGAGGTTGCCATGCTTTTCCTCCAGATAAGTGAACGGTCTATCAAGTCCTCGTGAGCCGAGAAGCATCAGATCTTGGTACTGCCCGGCCTTTTTCAGCGTCGTGGAAGTGCGGTGTATGTATTTGAAGCGGCATGCAACGCGTTCCACCGTAGTCTCGATGGCTTCGTCCAGTTCCTCTCCCGCGTATCCTTGTTCATGCCAACGGCTGAAGAGTCGTGACCAAAAATCCCCACGTGCGCAATCTTCTTCTATCCTTACTACTTTCTTTGAATAACTCTCTTTGCAAGTTTCTGCCTCTGAGAGCAACGTGACACGGATACGGTCTCGGTACTTATCACGTAAGTCCATTTCGTGCTGAACAATGGATAGGGGAGTGGATGCGCTGACCAGCACCGTTGTCAGGTTGCCGTTCACGTCTAGGTTGTCCATGTAGGATCGGTACATGTTGTCAAAGGCCTCTTCGCACTCCGAGAGGTGATTGGAACGCAACATGTACGCAAGCGAGGTCCGATGGTTGGACGGAATGCCATCGGGTATCTCCATGGTCCGACACTCCAGGGGCCCCTTCCACAACCGAAACACAATAAGGAACAGGAGCTGGACAATCGCATCCGCCACCGCCCACAGCAGGTAGCCGATAGACAAGGTCTGAAGGCCAGCGATAAACACGTTTGAAAGAGACCAATCAATGGTGAGGGCATAGAGAACGGTCAAGCTGGTGGTTAAGAGCCCGACGCTGAAAAAATACAGATAGGCCGTTGTTGGCGTTTTGGTTTGACGCGCCGACAGTTGCGGGGCGGGAGGCGCCTGGTATTGAAATGCCGCGCCGCGGCCCGCTCCCGTCCGACGGCACAGCCCGTCATATAGGCCCGCCCAGATGGCCTTGAAACCCAGCCAGTCCATGGAGCGAAGCGTTCGCAGAGAATACAAGCCAATGTGCATGCCCAACTTGACGAGCTTGATGGGTCTCAGGCGACGTGGACGAGAATACAAGGTCATCATTAGCACCATATTGCGCAGCACATAGTAGATCCGCTGAGGCGATAACACTCCCTTCTCCGCGCCCCCCAAGCTCTGGTGCGCGTTATGAAGCACCTTCCCTTCTACCGGAACCAATTTAATCTCATATGCTTCTTGCCGAGCACGCACGAACCACTCGGTGTCCTCGAGACCAAAGAACAGCCGATTATCGAAATGGCCAAGTTCAGTGAAGGCGCTTGCCTTGAAGAGGGCCGCGGCCGTACTGACGCCGTCCACCGTCTTCCCGTTGTTGTACGGGTCACGCAATTCCCAATCGGCTTCCAGCTGCACCGGGAGCCTCCACCCGTCCGTCCACCAGTTTGCCCAGCGGCGATCCGGATGATTTGCGAAATACAACAGCGGCGCAAAAACCACCTCTTCCGGGCGTGACGTCTCGGCCCAGCGAACTAGATCCGCCATGACCTGGGGATCGACCTCGGTGTCGTTGTCAAGCGTTAGAACGTACTTGAGCGGGATTACCGCGTCTCTTTCCAGGGCGTACCTAATAGCTTGGTTCCTTCCCGCGGCCGCACCGAGGTTTAGCCGATTCACAATCAGGTAAGACTGACTGAAGTTCTTAAGCTCTTGTCGGATAACTGGCACAGAACCGTCCGTTGAGCCGTTATCCACAACAATCACTTCAAGATCAAAAGTGTCACAGTGGACGCGGCTTAAGGACTGCAGGAGGCGCTGAGTGTGAGTCTTGCCGTCAAGGTTCAGAATCACGATGGCAACCCGAGGCGTACAGGCCACAGGAGGCTGGAACGTCGCTTCTTGCGCGGTTGTCGAGGGCTCATGGCTGCCGGTGGAGAAATCAGATTCCCGCCGGATACGAGGTTCGCGGGAAAAATTGTTGGAGATCAACTGCAACGGGCCAGAAGTTAACGATGACAT
>JAOTYM010000206.1 GCA_029861845.1 Gammaproteobacteria bacterium
GGCTAAATAGTTCAGCTGGTGTTCTAAAGGCTAACGTTTTTCTCGGTCTCTCGTTAAGTCGTCTTGCTACAGCATTCAGTCTGTTTTGATGGATGTTCGTAGACTGATTTACACGCTGAATAGAAACTGTCCGACGGTTTCTGTTTCCCGGCAAACAAAAGGCGGTCGCTGGATAAATCCCACCGGCCGCAAAAATATCCCACAGGCGCACCTAGGCTCTTTCGAGGATTACGGGGTAACTATATGTAAGAAAAAATATTATTTGGCGCCCCGACCATGATTCGAACATGGGACCTTCCGCTTAGGAGAGAGGTGGCCGATCAGAGCTAACAATCTGTATTTTATGAATTTCTTGTCTTCAAACTGTGGGATTCAACACCGACTTAAGCGTAGTTAAGGGGTTCTTTCGTATAGATAGGGTACGGGTATTTCCCACAATTGGGAGGCACCGCAATCCAGCAAGTTGCTGCTTTCAAAACGTTTCATGTCGCTTGCCTCGATGCGGCCCTTATCCACTCCGAGAGCCTTTCCAGCATGCGCTGCAACGCCTCGGTCTCTGCGGGCGGGATGGGGCCCAATATCCTCGCTTCGGCGGAGCACAATGGTGGGCCGCGGGAACAACACCGGACTATACCTGGACCCGTCGCGGGTCCCCATTTCTATCATGTTATTTTGATATCGAATTACTTGACATCAAGGTTTTTCTTGAGTAGCTTTCGATTCAGATCGACGCTCGGAGGCATTATGAACGCCCTTACTCAGCAGTCTCGTAGATGGCCCAACCGCAAAATTAGGGGCAAATTCCGCGGGGTTGGCGCCGCGGGCGCCCTTGGGACAGGGACAAACACCGGCTTGTGGCGCGACCGACTAGCCAGGCGAATCAGTTCGTTGCCTGGATTGAAGGCTATCAACAACAGCCAGGGCACGGATTACTGGCTCGACCGCCGTTATTGGGGGGAGGCCGAGGACAAGTTTATTGCCTGGCCGGTATTACTCACCCTATCACCCGCCGGCAAGACGCTACTCCGGCTTTCGGAGGAGCATCGTGCAACCTTGTTCAGGGCTGGCTGGGCGACACCCTCTAGTTTGGGTTGCTGCCTGCATCCGGTCTCGTCTGGCGCCGACATGCAGACCATATGGAGAATCATACTAATGGTGTACTGCGGCGTGATTTCGCCGGTACTCGAGCAACGAGAACTGGAACAGGAAGGCTTCGAGTTCCTCAAGCAGCCAGCTAGCGCTAGTGCAATTGCGACCGAAGGCTCCCGTTCAAGCAACCGGTTGTTGCTCGACAGAATTCCGCAGGATCTTCCTGAGCTTGGAGGCCAGGGTATCCAGCTCGCGATTTGATAGGCATGCCAATTGCCGCTCCGCGCGGTCGACCCGCGTGGCCACAGCTGTGTCGATGACCCGTTTGCCTTCCCGCGTCAAACGGATCCGTACCGCCCGGCGGTCCGTGGCATCCCTGGTCCGCTCGACGAGACCGCGGTCCTGGAGCCGGTCGATTCGGGTGGTAATAGTGCCAGACGTTAGCAAGGACTCCCGAGCCAGGTCCGACGGCGCTAGGACGTAAGGCTTACCCTGCCGGCGTAGAGCGGATAGGACGTCATACTCCCACAGTTTTAGGCCGTGCTCTTCCAAAGCCTCCTCGGCACTTTCACTCAAGAGCTTCCCCAGCAGTTGAATACGGACCACTGCTTCAAGGGCGTCACAATTCAACTCCGGCCGCTCCTCGGCCCAAGCACCCACGAGATCATCTACAAGATCGTTCATGGCATGAAGTTTACCGGAACCGGGATTCTTTTGACATTCATTATCTTGACATCAAGGTTAATCGCGCTATATTCCGGCTGAGATGTTAGGCCACTGAGGACATGACAATGGGACACAAGGACCCGACTGAGGACTGGGACGAAGGTACTTTTGGATATCTTGGCGAAGACCCCGATAACGAGGAGAACCAACTCCTTCTAGGACCGGAGGCATTGCCGCCAAATCTGCGACACAGAACCCGGCAGGCCATCGAAATCGCCGCCGAGTTAAGGGCGTTGCGCAACAACGTAGAAGACTTCCCTTTCGACATGTAGAGAGGAAACGATCATGGCTGTAATTAACCGAAGCCGAATTCCGGGCCAGGAACTGTTCTGGGAGGATGCTGAACTGGAACGATTCCTTGACCGTATGCACCGAGGAACGCTTCGTAGGCGAGAGAAGACGCTGTTCAAACGCCTAAATCGCGAGGACCGACCGAGCCGAAACGAGAAGAGGACGCGTCGGAAGCTGGCTAGGATTTAGCGCGGCCACGCGTCTAGGCCGTATTTAGCCCGAGCCCCGCGTTCGCGTCTTCCCATGCTTTGCATGCTTCTCGATGAACTCGATAATCATTCCCGCCACGTTCTTTTGAGTTGCATTTTCGATGCCGTCTAACCCCGGGCTCGAGTTAACCTCCATGACCACAGGGCCGTGATTCGACCGCAGCAAATCAACACCCGCGACATTGAGCCCCATTACCCTTGCCGACCGCACGGCCGTGGAACGCTCCTCCGGCGTGATTTTGATCAATGATGCGGCTCCTCCGCGATGCAAGTTGGAACGGAACTCACCCTCCTTGCCTTGTCGCTTCATAGCAGCAACGACCTTGTCGCCGACAACGAAGCAGCGAATGTCGGCCCCACCGGCCTCCTTAATAAACTCCTGGACCATGAAGTTAGCCTTCAGGCCGCTGAATGCTTCAATAACGCTCTCAGCCGCCTTCTTCGTCTCACCCAGAACGACGCCAACACCCTGGGTCCCCTCAAGCAGCTTGATAACGACGGGCGCGCCCCCGACGAATTTCAAAAGATCCTCTGTGTCTTCCGGCGAGTTCGCGAAACCGGTTATTGGCAAACCAATCCCTTTCCGCGCCAATAGCTGCAGGGCCCGCAGCTTATCCCGCGACCGTGTAATCGCAACGGACTCGTTCACCGAATACACGCCCATCATCTCGAACTGGCGAACAACCGCGGTACCGTAGAATGATATAGAGGCGCCGATACGGGGGATGATCGCATCAACGCCCTCAATCACCGCCCCATTGACGTGAATGCTTGGCTTATGGCTGGTGATGTTCATATAGCAGCGTTGATGGTTAATAACGGGCATTTCGTGGCCGCGCTCTTCGCCAGCCTCAACGAGCCGTCGGGTCGAATACAACTTCTTGTTTCGCGACAGTATGGCAATTCTCATAAGGTGTCTTGCTCAGTGGTATACGACGCCAGAAAAGGCTGGCTAGTCATTAAAGAGTTCTGGGTCGTGCTCCGCCGTGAACTCTTCGACGAGTAATTCTGCCCTTGAAACGCTTTTGAATGCTGCGAGGTTAAAAAGTGCCTCGCCTTCATGGGCCAACGGCAGATTGTTGCGTCCGATAACAATACCATCGAACGGCGCGTGTAACCGATCTTGTAGCTCGCTCAGTGGGCTGCGGATTGTGGCTAAGCAATCCCCTTTGGCAACGCTGGTGCCCAGGTTGACTTCGGCGGTAACAATCCCACTGGACGGCGCCCGTACCCATCGCGTCGATCGAGCCTCAACGGGATTGCCTCGTTTATTACCCTTGATACTGGGTAACATCCCAATACTGTGCATGACATTTAGGACACCGCGCACTCCCCCACGAATACTTATTTCATCGAACCTTAGCGCTTCGCCGGCCTCGTAAATCAGCATTGGTATTCCCCGATCCACAGCACAGGCCCTTAGGGACCCGTCTAGCGAATCGGAGTTAACCACCACGGGCACGCCGAACACTCGGGCCAACTCAAGCGTTTTCTCGTCGTCAAGGTTTGCGCGAATCTGCGGCAAATTGCTCCGGTTTATTGCGCCCGTATGTAGATCAACACCGTAGTCTGCCTTGGACACGATCTCCGTAAGAAATGTGTTGGCAAGGCGGGCGGCAATAGAACCTGTACGGCTACCCGGGAAAGATCGATTAAGATCTCGGCGATCTGGCAGGTATCGAGATTGGTTGAGAAAACCGTGAACATTCACAACAGGCACAGCCAACAACGTACCGTGAATTGCACCGAGCCCTTTACGTTTTAGTAACCGCCGGATGATCTCCACACCGTTGAGCTCATTGCCGTGAATCGCCGCAGAAACGAACAGGACGGGCCCAGGCTTGCGACCACATATCACGTTGACGGGCATACCGAGCGACGTGCCCATATACAAGTCAGCGATTGGGAGATTGACACTAATCCGCTGGCCTGGCTCAACGGTTTCATCACCGACTGTTATTGGATTATTTGATTTCATTAAAACTCAACGCCCTACTTTCTTTTTCTCGGTTTCTTGCCGACCAAGTACGACCGAGAGGGGTCGACCCGGGCGCGACCATTCATTGCGGTGCGCCCAATAAGCATCCGGAAACGCATATCGTCTCTCGCGGTTAACGTGATCTCGATCGGCCACGTATGTTGTCCCAAGGTCAGCGGCGTGCGAATTACCCAGCGTTTCTCCTTGTGCCCTCCCGAATCG
>JAOTYM010000207.1 GCA_029861845.1 Gammaproteobacteria bacterium
GATCAATACGCCGTCAGCGATGCACTGCCAGGCGTGCGCATCCCGAACGCGAGCTTTCCCGGCGTCGTGACAACGCTGCCCGACGACGCGTTGCTCGCCGAGGTGCTGGCACGAGAGACACAGCTGCTCGAATCGGGCGGCGCCGTATTGAATCCCGACCCGGATGAGGCGGAGCCGGCGGCACTGTGCGGGGCGGAAGGGACGAAACCGTCGGAGTGCCTGCGCACGATCCCGCCAAGAGAGCACGGCGGCAACATGGACATTCGTTACATCACCACCGGCACCACCGTCTACCTGCCGTGTTACATCGACGGTTGCGGGCTCGCCGTCGGCGATTTCCACTACGCGCAGGGCGACGGGGAAGTGGCGGGCACGGCGATCGAGATGGGCGGCAGAATGACCGTCACCGCCCGTGTTGTCGATGATCCGCCGGACCTGTCTCACGGTCCCCACTACGAGGGCCCGGCGTCGGTGCTCGGGATACCGTCGCAACGCTTCTACGCCGTGACCGGTTTTCCGCTGAAAGAGAAAGGCAGCGTACCTGCGGACCTTGCCTACCTCGACTCCCCAAACATTGCGGGCTTGAGCAACCTGTCGAGCGATATCAATCTCGCGGCGCGAAACGCTCTCGCCGCCATGATTGACTACATTATGTCGGAGTACGGTTACGACCGGACGCAGGCCTACATGATCGCGAGCATCGCGGTGGATATGCGTATTGGTCAGCTGGTTGACGTACCGAACGTCGGTGTCACGGCGGTACTACCGTTGGATATTTTTGTGGGGAGTGACTAATACCTGGCAACGTTACAAACCACGACGCCGAAGGCGCCCGAAGGGTGAGAATCGGCGTTAGGTGATGCTGGGTTACCTTGAGCGATCCTGGTTTGGGCACCATAGTGGGCACTTAAGTAGGAATGTACGCTATCCGCCTTGCTGCTTGGCAAGATACTGCTGATGCTTCTCTTCGGCGTAATAGAAAGGCGACGCGAGTTCGATCTCCGTGGTAACCCGATCATGGCCGGCCAACGACAGCTGCTCTTCATGGCGCATGCGCGATGCTTGCGCTTTCCTGAGCTGTGCATCAGTTGATGCGATGATGACCGAGCGATATTGCGAACCGATATCGTAGCCCTGTCGAAAGCCCTGCGTGGGATTGTGTCCGTCCCAGAATGACCTGAGCAATTTTTCATAGCTAATCACAGCCGGGTCGTAAACCACGAGTACGACCTCGGCGTGTCCGGTGTCTCCACCACACACTTCCCTATAGGTAGGGTGTACCAAGCTCCCGCCGGCGTACCCGACCGCCGTGGTATAGACGCCCTCGAGCTCCCAAAAGCGCTTCTCAGCACCCCAAAAGCAACCCATTCCGAAAACGGCCGTTTCAAGTCCGGCCGGAAACGGTGGTCTCAGCTCCGTGCCATTAACAAAATGGCTTTCGGGAACCGGCATTGGAGTTCGTCGTTCCTGCAATTCAGGGTCAACCGCATGCATTATGAATCTCCGGCAGTAGAGACCGCATCACACTCTTCAGCCGCCACGAAATCCAATGACGCGGAGTTAATGCAGTAGCGATTCCCGCTTGGCTGCGGTCCATCGGGGAAAACATGACCGAGATGTGCATCGCAATTGGCGCACAGAACTTCCTCGCGGCGCATCCCATGGCTCTCGTCCAGGTGCGTGCGCACCCTGTCTCCCACCAACGGTAGCCAAAAACTCGGCCATCCGGAACCGGAGTCGTACTTCGTGTCGGAACGAAACAGTGGATTTGAACACACGACGCAGGAGTATGTGCCATCGTCCTTGCAATCGACATATTCGCCCGAGAAAGCGGGTTCGGTTCCCTTCTGCTGTGTAATACGATACTGCTCTGGCGTGAGACGCGATCGCAGATCCTCTCGATTAAATTTTTCCTTTGTCGTAGTCATTGCTATTGCTCCTTAATAACGGTCTGCCGTCAGTTGTGTTACGGCTACTCCTTACTCAAGGTCGGATAAGCCTCCGTATACACCCAGTCGTTGGACTTGGCCGGAACATTGCAACCCAGGCAGTCGACCTTGTAGTCGGAAGCGACATTCGTCCCTCTATCATCGGGCTTGTAGAGGGCCCAACCCCAACCATCGCCCCAGATCGGGTTATCCGCAAACCGTCCTTGCTCGTCTTTGATCATCACGAACCATTGCTTGAGGCCGTCGGTTGCGTAGCTAACGTTCGTACCTGTGGTGTAGGTGCCAGCATCAGAGGCCCGTAGCTCCTTGACGATTGTGGCACCGTCAGGAAACTTGCCGGTCTTGCGATACGCCTCAACACTTTCCTTTTCGGTGTACACATCGTGGAAGCCGCTTGCACCGCCTTCAGGCACGAACCAGGACCCCAAGTGCACCATGGAGGAGCGAAACCCGTCCGGGAAACTGATATTTCCCTGTTCATCCACGTACGGTGAAAAGCCTTCGTCTGCCGCTATTGCCGAAATGGCAGATAGCGATAATCCTGCGATGATCACCGACGCGGCGCCAATACCAATTAGTCGGATTTGGCGCATGATCACTTCTCCTCGGACAGATCAGATCGCTTGCCGCCAGTGCCTTCTTCGCCCGCTGCTTTTCCTGCGCGCAGCACCGGGTAGTACTGAGTAAAGACCCAGTCATCGGCAGCGGCACCCGCGTGACAGCCGTTGCACGACGCTGCCGGAAACGCATTGGCCTCTGTCGCTAGCGTCTTATGGTCTGGCGACGAGAAACTGTAGTACGCCCAGTTGCCTGGCTCGTCCGGAAAATGCTTCTTGCTCTTGATCGTGGCTTCCAGACCAATGAAGTCTCCCTGGAAATAACCATTGCCGCTCACGGCGACTTTCGAGCCAACACTGACCAACTCTTTCATGAGAATGGTGCCCTCACGAAACTCTCCGGTCTTTTTCCAATGTGCCCAACTTTCCGGATCAATATAGACATTGTGATGCTCGGGAAAGGCAGCCTTGCCGTCGTTCATGTCATTCGGTGTAACCGGCGTGCCGACATATACCCACTCGCGATACCCGGTCGGGCGCTCCAGTTGACCATCATTGATCGTGAAGTACTCCTCCGCCATGGCGCTCGCCGCAACGATTGTTAGAATCAGACCCAATGTAATCCTGGAAACCGTGGATAATGTGGTAGTGCGTTTGAACATCATTACTCTCCCGTCGATTCTGTGCGCATCAATTGATGCGACCTTTCTGATGCGGCAAATGATAGGGGACAACACCTTTAGTTCGCGTAGCCCGGGGGATCAATCGAGTGCCTGAGCGACTCAATCAGGGGCCGGCATTTGACGTGCTTGGGGACGTCCTGGAAACGCTGCGTTTTCGGGGTTCCGTATTTTTCCGCTCAGACCTGGCAGCACCGTGGGGCATGTCCCTGCCAGAAACGGGAATCCCGCGCTTCCACATTATGCTGTCCGGAGAGTGTTTTGTGGGCTCCGACGGGCATGAAGCTGTTAAGGCGGAAAATGCGGACATCATCATGCTGCCAAACGGAACCTCCCACTGGATCGCTGACAAGCCGGGTCGCCAACTAGTCCCAAGTGCGAGAGCGGGTGAGGCCTGTGAACTCGGGGACCCGCTTTTTCAAAAAGGGAAGATAACCAATCGCCTGATGTGCGGGTTGGTGAATTTCGATCAGGGAGCATCGCACCCGATACTCGACGCGTTGCCGGAGATGATGCACTTTTCGACGCTCGAGTCGGCCGGGCCTATCTGGTCCGTCGTAAAGCTGATAGACGCCGAAATGCAGGGCAATCAGGATCGTTTCAGCCGCATTACTGACCGACTGACCGAAGTACTGTTCCTGCAACTTCTCAATCACTACGTTCACGAGAATGAAGGCGCGACCGGTTTTCTTGCTGCGCTTCGTGATCGGCGCGTTTATCGCGCCCTTACGCTGATTCATCAGCAACCTGAATTCAACTGGACGCTCACATCGCTCGGTGAACGGGTTGGCATGTCACGAGCGACATTGGTTCGGCGCTTTCAGGACGTCATCGGTGTTCCCCCAATGGCTTACATCGCGGATTGGCGCATAATGAAGGCACATAGTCTGGTCAAGTACTCTGCCACGCCGTTCGAACAAATTGCCGATGCCACGGGATTCGCATCAGCACGAACGCTGAGCCGGGCATTTCAGCGTCATTATGGTTGCACGCCGAATGAATTAAGACGAGCAACGGCTGGACAGTGATCTTTGAGGAATCTGGTGGCCAGCGGCGGGGGGCGTGATAGCCTTTAGCACGCAATCGCTGGTTCCGGTCTCTCTTCCTTCTGTGGACCCAAGACACCGACACGCGGAAAAACACACCACAGGTCACCGGACGGCTCCGTCTACGCTCCAACGTGAATTTTCAGATCGTTAGGTGATTGATTCTGCTCTTGTAATTCAACGAGTTACCGCG
>JAOTYM010000208.1 GCA_029861845.1 Gammaproteobacteria bacterium
GCACGAGCGAGTTATCTTCGGTTATCAACTCTAGCGTGTCGTTGCGATATCGGTAAAGTCGAGAGTCACCCACGTGTCCGATGCATACCTTATCTTCATGAAATAGGGTAACCACAACTGTGGTACCCATACCAGAACAATTAGGGCTCGATTGCGCAAGCTTAAATATTGCCGTATTGGCTAACGCTATCGCCTCGCCGACCGCCCTAAGTTCGATGGATGACTCATCAGTGACTTCTTCGTCGACTGGTGGTGTGTCACGCGAGAAGACATCGATCAGGTGTCGTGTCACGACATCGACGGCCATACCGCTCGCTACCTCACCCGCCTGGTGGCCGCCCATTCCATCGGCGACCACAGCAAGACCGAGTTCGGGCGTTGTCGAGATACGGTCCTCGTTATTGGGCCGTATCATGCCCGGATCGGTGCTGCCTGCTATTGCTAGGTCGGCCATATGCGTTACCCGATTTGCGCTGTCGCCTTCATACAACCAATAATAGCCCGTTTAAGCTCACCACCAGTCTGAAATCGTTTTTCTACATCCTTCTCCAGTAGCCGATCTACTATAGGCTGGACACACGGCGACAGGTCAGAACACTGTCGCCTAATATCCGGATGCCTGCTATTGGCGATCTGAAACGTCAAGGCCGCCACAGTTTCACCGCCGAAAGGCCGCTCGCCACAAAGTAACTCATACATCATTACCCCGAGCGAAAAGAGGTCGGACCGGCCATCCACCTTTTTTGCCGCCAGTTGCTCCGGCGACATATACGATGGCGTGCCAAGGATAACCCCGGTCTTTGTCCGACTGGAAGCGGTAATCCGAGCGATACCAAAGTCCGTTACTCTAATACTGTTGTCCGTTTCATCGTACATGATATTGGCTGGCTTGATGTCTCTGTGAACCACATCCTGCTTGTGTGCATAATCGAGCGCATCAGCCACTTTTGCGACCAAATCTAAGACCCACGCTTCAGGCAGGGGCGCTTGAGACTTGATCAAATGCGTAAGGTCCTTACCATGTAAAAACTCCATCGCGATATAGGCCAGGTCATGCTCCTCGCCGGCATCGTATATGGTCACAATATTGGGGTGGCTTAGCCGACCGGCCGTTTCCGCCTCACGAAAGAATCGGTCTTTTGCCTTTGCGAGCTCATCCTCTTCGAATTCGTCGGACAATGGCATGGTCTTTATGGCGACGACACGATTAATTTTCGGGTCGCGACCAAGATAAACAGTACCCATCGCCCCCTTGCCGAGTTCCTTTTCGACTTCGTAACGGCCAAGCGTAGGTTTTTGGTGGGCGCCGTCCAAGATAAGGGTGCCACCCTGGGTCATGCGCCGATCGCCAAGTGTAATTGTCCGTTCCGTCGTTTCGGCGCGCTGCTTGCGTTCATTGGTGTCTTTGAACTTCGAATCGTGTTCAAGGATATAGTTGTAAGCCGATACGGCCTTACTAAATTGACGTTTTCGTTCGAAGTCGAGCGCAAGGTTGTACATCAAGTCCAATACTGACTTGTCGGCCGGTAGCCGACGGAATTTGTCCATAGCCATATCGAGTTGGCCCTGTCCTTGAAAGGATAGGCCCAGCATGCGGTTCGTCTGCGCAGAATCCATTTCCACAGACCTCTTTTGACGCTCAGTGGCAAAGAAACGTTTTGTGGTCAGCGCCATATGCCCAACAAGCAAAAGTAGTGCTGGCGATACCGTTTGCAGCCAGATCTTCTCGTCGATCAGCATATACTGCTCGGCCCCCAGCAAGCCCAGGAATAAGAACAGCGACACGATCGCAGCAACGGCGGCGCCCAGATTAGGTAAAGCGAACATGAGATATGACGCGACGGCGACAAAGATGCCCACGATGGCCAATTTAGTCCACTGGGGTTCTATATAAAAGTGTTGGTTACGAATACTGGCGATGACATTGGCAGTGAACTCCGCATCGGACATGTTTGACGAAACAGGTGTCACCCGGGTGCTGCCGACACCTTTGGCGGTTGGGCCGATCAGCACGATCTTGTCTTTGAAGGCGGAGGCGTCGAGCGTACCATCGCGAACATGGTGAAAAGAATAGGTGGAAAACGTTTCTTCATCGCCCTCGGCGGAGTAAAAGCCCGTGAGCATGCTCATGTCTTCGTCGGTGTTGATCAGTAGACGTCCGAGTTTGACGCTTTCACCCAAGTAAACGGTAATGTCCTTGGCCTCGAGATTGAGGCTACGGGCGGCGAGTAGCAAGCTAAGTGATGGGTAATAGTCTTCATAGTGTTTGAGGACAAGACTCTCTCTGCGCACGCCGCCATCTACGTCGGAAAACAGGTTAAGGTGGCCAACCCCGGCGGTTTGATTACCGAACACCGCCAACGGTGCAATGTCGATCTTATCCGTCTGTCTCGGCGTACCATTTACATCCGGGCGAATAACGATCTTACTCAAGCGGTTTCGCTGAATGAATCCCGCCGGATCGGCATCAGGTTTCCCCAGCGGTGGCCGCACATTGAAGAACATGGGCACCAATACGTTGCCAGCGTTTGGTATCGCCTCGGCAAGTCTGGCGTCGGCGTCGAGATCCTGTTCGGCCCGGTCGATGAGTTCCTTTATCTTAAATACTTGGGGTACGGCTTCCGGTGGAAACTCGGTGTTGCTCATAAACTGCCGCAGTTCGCGGAAATAGATTAGGCCTGGATCGGTCTGCGCTTCCGATAAGAATATCTGTAGTCCTATGACTTTGGCGCCTGCCTCGGAGAGTTGGGTGATCATGTCCGCTAAGATGTTACGCGACCATGGCCAACGGCCTATTTTCGCAATGCTGTCGTCGTCAATGGCGACGATGGCAATCTGCTTGGTGGCGGCGGGATCACCGGGGGTGAGCTTAACCCCAGTGTCGTAGGCCAAGCGCTCCATATTCTGTAGAAACGGAGCGCCATACAAAGTGGTGGCGGCGAATGCTAAGGAGACAATAAGGCCTAGAAACCAGTCTCGCTTCAACATCCCATTGTTCTCATTGGTGCACCGTAGGCTAAGTTGATAATTATTATAGCCATTGGTAGTGGGGGTTTGGTGGCGTCAGTCTGATAAGAATTAGATTTAATTATAGCGCATAATATATTGATTTGAAGCGGGATTAATCTTTCTCAACCAGCAGAAGTTCTAGCGTCTTGGTATAGACTTGGACCAACCGTGGCAGGTCTTGCAGGCGCACACACTCGTTGGCCTGGTGGACGGTCTTGTTTATGGGGCCAAGCTCGACCACTTCGGCCCCCATCGGTGCAATAAAACGCCCATCTGACGTGCCGCCGGTCGTGGCTCGCTGGGGCGTGACCCCGAGTTCCGTTTGCACCGCACTGCAGATCGCCTCAAGCAGGGGGCCGTTGCCGGTCCAAAACGGCTCACCAGAGCGACGCCAATCTAAGCGGTACTCGATATCATGTCGCCGCAGGCTGGCCTCGACGCGCCGGCAAAGCTCGGCCGTGGTCACGGCCGGTGAATAACGGAAGTTGAACAGGATCTCTAGTGTCGATGGGATCACGTTATCAGCCCCCGTGCCCCCATGGATATTGGAAATCTGAAAGCTAGTTGGCGGAAAGTCCGCGGTTCCTCGGTCCCATTCGGTGTCTACCAACTCTGCGAGGACAGGGGCGACGGCGTGAATCGGGTTACTGGCTAAGTCTGGGTAGGCCACGTGGCCCTGTACCCCATGGACGGTGAGGGTGCCGTTCAATGAGCCCCGTCGACCCACTTTTATGGTATCACCGATCGCGCTCACTGAAGTGGGTTCGCCGACAATGCAATAGTCGATTTTCTTGCCCTGGCGATTGAGCCAATCAACGACCTTGACGGTGCCGTCACTGGCGATGCCTTCTTCGTCGGAAGTAATAAGCAGGCCTATCGACCCTTCGTGTTGTGGATGTTGTTTAATGAATTTCTCGATCGCAACAACAAAAGCGGCCAGTGAGGCCTTCATATCGGCAGCACCGCGTCCAAAGATGTGGCCATCGCGTACTTCCGGGACAAATGGATCGCTATCCCACATATCACGGGGTCCGGTCGGCACTACGTCGGTATGACCGGCGAATACTACCAGCGGCGCGGTTTGTCCGCGCTGTGCCCAGAAGTTGTCGACCTCACCGAACCGTAGACGTTCTATTTCGAAGCCAAGCGGGCTAAGACGCTCTACCATGAGATCCTGGCAGCCTTCGTCATTCGGCGTCATCGACGGACGTGCCATCAACGCCATTGTCAGCTCAGCTGTCTTATCCATAATTCGAGTAACAACTAACAGGTAGCAAGTAAAAGTAGCTTTCGCTTGGTACTTCAAACTTCAACCTTGCGACTAGATTCATATGTTTCTCAGTAGTTCATTGATATTGATTTTGCCGCGTGTTTTTTCGTCAACGTGTTTGACGATGACAGCACAATACAACCC
>JAOTYM010000209.1 GCA_029861845.1 Gammaproteobacteria bacterium
TATCGTGGATGGAGCGATGCACAAAGAGGCGTGGCCCGGCGTCGCAGTACTGACCAGCGCCAGCAAATATACCGAATATTACCCCCCGCACAGCGTGATCGAGGTCCGCGTCCTCACAAATAATGTTTGGTGCCTTACCACCGAGCTCAAGCGTCACGCGCTTCAGGCGGTCTATCGAGGCGCGCAGGATGCTTTGGCCGGTGGTCACTTCGCCCGTGAAGCTAATCTTGTCGATACCGGGATGCGCAGCGATAGCGGCACCGGCGGTTGGACCGTAGCCGGGGAGAATATTGACGACACCTTCCGGTACGCCAACGTCAAGCAGAATCGCTCCGAGTTCCAAGGGCGTAATCGGGGTCTGTTCAGCCGGCTTTAAGATCACTGTGCATCCGGCGGCAAGTGCGGGCGCGATCTTCTGCGCGGCTTGGGGCAGCGGAGAATTCCAAGGAATGATTTGGCCGACAACGCCAACAGGTTCGCGCACGGTATAAGTATGAAAGCTACCCTTAACCGGGATCACGTGACCTCCTACCTTATCCGCAAGGCCGCCGTAATATTCGAAGTAGTCCGCGGCGGCGTTCACCTGGGCGCGGGTTTCACGCACCGCCTTACCGTTATCTCGCGTCTCCATCTCGGCGAGTTCGCCTTCCCGTGCCCTGACGGCCTCGGCCGCGCGCAGCAGGATGCGACCCCGTTCGGCGGCGGCCATCCGTGACCACGGGCCATTCTCAAAGGCTTCACGCGCATGGCGGACAGCGGCGTCGACGTCTGCTGCGTCGGCCTCCGCCACCTCGGCCAACAGTTCTCCGGTGGCAGGGTTATGTGTTTTAAATGTCTTACCTGAGACGGCGTCGGTCCAATTACCGCCTATGAGTAACTGATATCGTTTTTTCATGCTCATATTCTTTGGATCTTAAATATAAGTTGAATAGGTGCATTTTTTCGTCAAACCACGGCCACCAACCTTTCGAGTTCCTCTTCAGTGTTATAGAAGTGTGGTGCCACCCGAATTCGATCATCATCTATAACGCTCACGATAATGTGTCGATTCTTCAATTCTGCGTAGGTCTTTTGCGCATGAGGCGTCGCAAATACGACTATTCCTCCCCGTTCTTCGGCGTCTGCCGGCGTGATTACTGCGATTCCCTTGCGCGTGAGCAGATCGATTAGTGTCCCGCTGAGATGAAGCACACGCGATTCAATTGCGGAGATACCGATCGACTCGATCAGATCGATAGCTGCATCTAACGCGTAGATGCCCCCGTAATTCTGGTTACCATGTTCGAATCTCCGCGCATCGGGAGCAAGGTCGAGCAAAGGTTCGTCAAAACCGAAACTGGCGAGACTGGAACGCGCCACATAGGCGGGTGTCAACGCTGCTGCCAGGGACTGCCGACAGTACAGAAAGCCTATGCCGTGCGTTGAGAGCAGACCCTTTTGGGGCCCGCAGGCCATCATGTCGATCCCTTGCTCAACGACAGACATCTCCAGAATCCCCACGCCTTGTATACCATCAACAACAAGAAGCGCATCATTTGCTCGACAGTGCGTACTCAGCGCGCGCAGATTGATCCGCGTACCCGTGCAGTAGCTGACCCACGAGACTGCGACGAGCCGAGTGGATCTGTCAATGTGAGCAACAAGATCCTTCAAGTCGATCTTGCCTTCCGTGCTTTTTGCGATCCGCACATCGACTCCCTTACGGCGTAAATGCAGCCACGGATACAAGTTGTTAGGGTGTTCTTTTGCGTGAACGACTATGTTGTCTCCAGGCGCAAAGTCAATAGCGTTAGCAAAGAGATTTAATCCGTCCGATGTATTTTGGGTAAACGCGATTTCGGCAGGCGTTGCACCAATAAGTTTGGCGATCTTGGCACGAAGGGCTTCGCCCTTGGCCCGCCACTCTTCCTTCCATCCGGGCCGCTCGTGCGTTTCTTTGAGAAAGGACTGCCAAGCTTCGAATACAGCGCTTGGCAGCGGGCATTTGTTGGCGAGATCGAGGTAGGTCCACTCGCGTGTAACCGGGAATTGCTCTCTCCAGGCAGCAACATCAAAGGACGACATTGGCAGACGCCTCTCTTAACGGCAGAAAGTTAGTTGGGCCCAAGGATCATCCGTTTCGCGCCCCCTACGTCCTCGATTAGCCTACGGAGGTGGGCGAATGCATCAGCGATTGTATCGACCACCTTTTGCGGTCCACCGAAACGTTTCACCTCCTCGGCAGTCGGGCGCAGCCGCAGCGAGGGCCGTGCTCCCGGTCGCTCTGCGACGTTGCTTGTCAGGATGCCGTGCCGCTCCAGAAGCGACATGCCCAGAAGGCAGGTTGCTTCAGCGGGCACCAAGATCGGCTGGTTGATTATCCGCTGCCCCGTGTCCAACGCTATCGAAAGAATATCTTCCTCGGAAATCGTAGGCCCCATAGGCAGATCCAGCACGCACTCTGTGCGGAACTTCGCACGCAGGCGTACAGTTATCTCTTTCGCCATATCTGCGTCATCCCGTAGCATCTGCGCAGCAAATCCCTCTAGTGCTCTGAGCACACCGAGCATCAGTGGACCACGTGCCTCTAAACCCATCTCGCTTGCCTTGGCCAAGGCGCGCTCGACAAGATCGGCCGATCCAACCATCAGTCCTGCACGCGGGCCACCGAGCGCTGCTTTATCGCAGCTCGTGATCGCCACATCAGCACCTGTAGTGAGACTCTTTGGCTGGGCTAAAAGGATGGGTGCGACCCGAGTCCCGTAGGCATCGTCTACGAATACTGGCACGCCCGCTTCATGTGCAGCGGCGATGACCGTGGCCACCGCGTCTGGCGGCATGATGTCTAATTCGCTCGTTACCCTTGTGATGACCACGAGCTTGGTATCGAGGAACTGGCTCTTACGTAACGACTCTTCAGGGTCGTGCTCATCTAGCACTGCTCGGGCAAGCGCGATGCCGCGGCGCACCGACGGATGGGTACGCCGCCGCGGCGCGACCGCAAGGACGCGCCTGCTCTCAGGCACAAGCGCCAAGAGCAGCGCTATTATTCCTGCTGCCGAACGGTTAAAAAGTGCGACATGGTCGTTGTCAGAAGCGCCGAAGTGAACGCGTGCAAGCTGAGCGAGCCGCTCTTCGACCAGTGCGGAGCCAACCCATTCCTCTGCTAGGTCATCACCGAGATCAGCACATCGCGCAAGGAACCCGCGCCGATGTCCAGTAAAGTTGAAGATGGCATGCCGACCGCAGTCCTCAATGCGTCGCCGTATCAGCTCTAGCGCATGAGCGCGCCGTTGCGACTCTTCCAGGGAGCTCGCCAAGATAGTCCCGCGCGCGTAACCGACGGTTCGATCGATCACATTGCCGAAACGATCGTGTGCAAGCATTTCAGGTGGCCCCGTTTGTGACTGTTGCTTCTAGCGACGAGCGACTTTTTCAAGGCCGTCGAGGACGTAGGTTGCCTTCGCAAAATATACACAGTATGCTGTCGACAGTCGACTATATCTAGATCCGGCTAGATTTGTCCGAGCCTCTGTCACCATCGTCTCGGCGGAAATCCTCCAGTATACTTCGACCGGCTGACCGAAGACCTTCCGATCTACGACAGGGATCTTCTTCGGCGAGGAGAGCAACTCGAAGGGCCGGCCATTATCGAGGAATTGGGTGCCACGACCGTTGTCTTTCCCGGCTGGTCGTTCGAACGTGATGAACATGACAACCTCCGTCTTCATCGGCAATAGCCCTATTTTTGGCTAGGGGCGATGCGGGAGCGGTTTGTGGAAACCCAAGTCGCGCATTCGTGTGAGCGAGGTGCTATGTGAACTTTGTATCCACTGAAATCGAGGCCCGGGCTGCATCCGTGTTTCCTGGCGGTGTGCTTGGACGTCATCGTTATCCTCCTGGCTTTTCGCACCTGCCGGTCTCCGGTCAGGGTGCGCGGATAACGGGTATCGACGAGCGAATGTACATTGACTATTCGTGTGCAGGCGGTTCTCTCATCCTGGGGTACAGCCATCCGGCGGTCGTGCAAGCAGTGCAAGAACAGGCGGCGCGCGCCACCCAGTTCGTTAGCATACTCAACGTACCGGCGCTGCAACTTGCCGAATGTATACGCGAGATCGTGGGCTGGGTCGAGGAAGTCCGCTTTGCCCTTTCAGGGTCCGAAGCGGTGATGTTTTCCCTGCGCCTGGCTCGCGCCTTTACCGGTCGTGACAAGATCCTCAAGTTCGAAGGCTCCTATCACGGCAACAGCGACTATGCCCTTTGGAGTGGCCCCAAGGGCGCGGCGTCACAGCAGCCACAAACGGAACCCGACTCGGCCGGGATCCCGAGGGCAATTCGCGATTTGGTGCTCATGGCCCCGTATAACGATCTCGATACAACCTCCGGAATTGTCGATCGTGAATGGCCCGACCTTGCGGCGATCATTATGG
>JAOTYM010000090.1 GCA_029861845.1 Gammaproteobacteria bacterium
AGGAAGTCGGCGAGATCATTAAACAGATTGCACCAACACCTACTTCTGTGCTGATCGAAGGCGAGACCGGCACCGGTAAAGAACTTGCAGCCCGCGCCCTCCATAGGCTGAGTAATCTGAGCGGCCCATTTGTCCCTGTCAACTGCGTAGCGATTTCACCGGATCTATTTGAGAGCGAGTTATTCGGGCATACCAAGGGCGCATTCACCGGGGCGCATCAGGCGCGCGATGGCCTGTTCAGCTTTGCGAGTGGCGGCATCCTGTTTCTTGACGAGATTTCAGAAATGCCAGGCACCATGCAAGCCAAGCTGCTTCGGGTTCTGGAAAGTCGCAAGATCCGTCCGGTAGGATCCGACCGAGAGTTGCCGGTGGATGCGCGTATTGTCACGGCCACAAATAAGAACTTGGCGGAAGAAGTAAGACAAGGTCGATTTCGTGAAGACCTGTATTACCGGCTCAACGTTGTGATGATAAGAATGCCGACCCTACGGCAACGCCCCGAAGATATTCCAGAACTCGTCGATTTCCTCGCTAAGGCCCTGGCCTCGGAGTTTGGCGTACAGCCCCTAACCTTCGGTCGCGAAGACATTCAGGCGTTGCAGGCCTATGATTGGCCTGGCAACGTGCGCGAGCTACGAAATCTCATCGAACGCGCGGTCTTGCTCGGCCGGCTACCGAGCGACATCATACCCAGTCAGGCGTCGGACCCAGGGCGGGCACCAACGACATCTCCCTTTCCTGGCGAGTGGACATTGGCGCAGGTGGAGAAAAGCCACATGCGACGGGTGCTCGAGGGTGCAGGCGGAAATAAATCGGAGGCAGCCCGCCGGCTTGGCATCTCACGCAAGACATTGGAACGCAAGCTAAGGTCTGACTCAGCCGTAGCCCAGACCTAGGTCGGCAAATCATGAGCGTTTTTCCACCATGGCGATCGCTACGAACGCTTGTTCGATCAACCCTTCGTTATAAATTACTGCTACTCGTTTTGTTTCCCACCTTGCTGGCCATGCCCGCAACCCTGGGTCTAACCATATACTGGTTTAATAGTTTTACCCGCGACAACCTATCTCTAAAGGTTAAGAGCGACCTCGCGGTTGCGCAACATGCGTTCAGACAGCTGCAACAAGGCTATGGCACGGCGCTGCAACGTCTCGCCGATTCCTATAGCTTTCGCTTACTACTTACTAACGGTGATGCGCATGGCCTGCAAAGTGAACTAGCGAGTTTGATTGACGAAGAAGGATTTACCTTCGTACACCTTACCGATGAGCTAGGTAATTGGTTACACGAAGAAGCGCCGGGCAGCAGTAAGCCTAGTCCGCTGACCAATCGCGCCATACGCGGACGCCCGTCAGCCGCGCTAGAGGTCTTTACTCCGGATGATCTACAGCGCGAAGACCCGGCCCTTATCGAGCGTATGCGCGTACCGTTGGCCGATGCGCAAGAGCGTGCTTATGAAGATCGAACTGTGGTTATACGCGCGGTCTATCCCATCCGGAATTCTGGTGGCCAAGTCCTAGCGTTGCTAGACGGCGGTATCGCATTGAACGGGAATGATACAAACATCGAAGAGCTCCGCGAACGCGTCTATGGTCCGGGAACATTGCCTAGCGGTGGTGTAGGTGCCATCGCATTACTGCTCGATAATGTACGTATTAGCACCAATCTGACACTCGATCAGCAAGACACAGCGCTCGGTACCAATGTGTCTAGCGAAACGAGAGACAAGGTCCTAGGCGAAGGTAGCACTTGGGTCGCACGGGACCTGATTGGCGAGCAATGGTATATCTCAGCCTACCAACCGGTATTCGACGCCGATGGCCAAGGGATTGGCATGCTACAAAGCAGCATTCTCGAGGCACCATTTCGCAACGCCCATTATCGGGCCGCCGCGTCGTTACTTCTCATCTTTATCGGTATTATTGCCCTGGCCACCTGGGTCGTATTGCGCGGTGCGCGTTCAATATTCAAGCCCATCGAGCAGATGACCAGCGTAGTACGTGCGACACAGGCCGGCATCGACAGACCAATGGGCAAGATCGATTCGCAAGATGAGATCGGTGAACTTGCCGTTCAATTCGATGCCATGCTCGATCTGCTGCAGCGCCGAAATCAAGAAATCAGTCGTGCCGCCGAGCAGCTAGAAGCCAAGGTCGAGGATCGAACCCGCGAGCTCGAGCAAAAGAATACCGATTTGGAGCGGACGGTAACACTACTACGCGAAATGCGACAACAACTCGTAATGGCCGAGAAGCTGGCGGCGCTCGGTCAAATGGCGGCTGGCATCGCGCACGAAATCAACAACCCGACGGCTGTGATAATCGGAAATCTCGATTTGCTTGTGGCTGAGCTTGGCGATGCCGCCAATTCTGTACAAGGCGAAGTCGATATGATCATCCAACAAGTAGATCGAATACGTTATATTGTCGATGGGTTGCTACAGTTCGCTCGACCATCCAGTCCTGCCGATAACACCGATATAGAAGAAGTAGACATTAATCGCACCGTCAAAGATACGCTGGTGTTGGTTAGGCATGCGGTTGAGAAAGGTGAAGCAACCGTGCACATCCAACTTAATGCGACCCGTAGGGTTCGAATTAGACGCTACGAGTTACAAGAGGTACTGATAAATCTATTGCTCAATGCGGCGCGGGCCGTGTCCGCCGCCGGCATCATCGAAGTGATAACTGCCGATTGGAATCAACAGGGTGTTGTCGTCTCGGTCAAAGATAATGGCGTTGGCATTGCGCCGGAGAAACTCGGCCGTGTATTCGATCCCTTTTATACGACTGACACGCGTCACGGCACAGGTTTAGGCCTTTCTGTGAGTTATGGTCTAATTCGGCGCTACGGCGGTGAAGTCACGGTCGAGTCGGAACTCGATCGCGGCAGCGTATTCCACGTATGGCTGCGCGAAGAACCGGTGTTGGTGGATCGAGGCGCCGAGCCAGAAGACTTCGGTGCAAATTATTACGACAGACGGAGGAATCATGAGCGCGACTACATTTGACGAGGAAAAGTTCAATATGGAAGTGCGTAAGTTTCTAAAAAAGGTGGGGGTGACCTCGCAGCGCGAACTGGAGCGTGCGGTGCGAGACGGTTTAGAAAAGGGTCGAATCAGCGGCAAAGGATCGCTAAAACCAAGGATGACATTGGAAATAGCGGAGCTTGGGCTGAACTTCAGCATTGACGGAGATATCGCCTTAAGTTGACCCCGCCTGGGCGGCCCTGCTCGCATCGCAGTCCCACATGGGGAGGGAGTATTCAAAATTTGCCTGGAACACAGCACAACCGTGCTTGTCTACAGTTGACTTGTAACTTATGTATTTATAATCAGAAATTTACAAATTTTACTGAAGGTGCTTTCTAGCTATTTTGTAGACCGCATTGATCCGGAGCTCGAGCGGGTGGGTTTCAGCTATTGCCCGGCCTCTCGTGGGACGGGCTACGTACGGGGACGGGTTGAAACGGTTAGCCGCCAATATAAGACATTTCGATCTTCGGTAGTGCCACTGCCTGTGCCGTACGCAGCACAGAGTAACGGTCGTTGCGACGTGACCAAATGTTACTGAGAAGCTGCTTTATTTCTTCATCCGATGCATCGCTGCGGAGCACCTGGCGCAAATCATGGCCGTTGGTGGCGAAAAGACAGGTGTAGAGTGAGCCCTCAGCCGATAACCGGGCGCGGCTGCAGCTGCCACAAAAAGGCTGGGTTACTGACGAGATAATACCGATTTCACCGCCACCATCCCGGTATCTCCAGCGCTTTGCGACTTCCCCTGGGTAATTCGAATCAATCGGTTCGACCGGGTATTCGACGTTAATCATTTCTGCTATCTCGGCTGCCGGCACAACGTCATCGAGCCTCCAACCATTACTTGCACCGACGTCCATATATTCAATGAAACGAACGATGTGCCCGGTGCCGCGGAAGTAACGCGCCATGGGAAGTATGCTGTCCTGGTTGAGGTCGCGTTTTACCACCATATTGATCTTGATCGGTGACAGCCCCGCGGCTGCCGCATGATCGATCGCCTTCAGTACACGCGCTACCGGAAAACTAACATCGTTCATCGCCTGAAATACAGCATCGTCCAGTGAGTCCAAGCTTAGCGTCAAACGTCGCAGCCCGGCGCGTTTAAGAGCACGGGCCTTTTCCTTGGTCAGGGGTGACCCGTTAGTGGTGAGCGTTAAGTCATCCAAACCCGACACGCCTGCCAGCATTTCGATAAGTCTTTCGATTTCGCGCCTAAGCAAGGGCTCGCCGCCGGTGAGGCGTACTTTCTTGACGCCGCAACTCACGAAAATACGAACAATTCGCGTAATCTCCTCATAGGTCAGGATGTCCTTATGGTCCAAGAACTGATAATCACTACCAAAAATCTGTTTCGGCATACAGTAGACACAACGAAAATTACACCGGTCGGTGATCGAGACACGTAAATCATGTATCGCGCGGCCGAATGTATCAGTAACTTGGGAATTTTCGTTTTTCATAGGCACTGGCGTTATTCTCGTTATTCACTCCAAACCAACTGGCCGATATCACTGAAATCGTATCCACCTAGTAACTGTGCAAGACGTTGACATTCCATCCCCTTTAGGTGGTCCAACAGTTTTTGGAACAATCTGCGAAAGTATATGTTGCGATACAGCGCGAAATCATAGGCCTCCCAACCAATCGATAAGAAATCCAAACCAAACTCGGTTGCGGCACTACGCGCACCGGGCGCAACATCTGCGTGCTCCATGGCAATTATCGATGCCGCCTCTCGTTCCGAGTAAGCACGAGCGGTGACTCGAAGATTCGAAGGATTGATCTTGTGCTCGGCCAGTGTCTCCTTTAAGAACCGCTGTGAGCCGGCGCCTTCTTGGCGCATCGCCCAACGTACATCAGGCGCAAACAGGTTATCCATGTCGGCCGAGGGTTCACAATATCCGGGGGCGACGATAAGACCCTGTTCTCGATAAAATGCTCGCACTAACACCCAATCATGATATTGCGCATACTGTTTGATTAACGCTGGGTGCCGATTTCCACTTTCATCTGCGCGGCCCCAATGCATACCGCATACATCAGCGCGGTGACGCGCCAATAGCGAGAGTCCCAACTGCGTGCCGGTGCTGGTATAACTAATAAGGGCACGTGCCTGAATCTCGTTCGCCAATTGCATAATGGCTCGATACACCAGCGGATCATCGCTACCGGCGAGTACCATGCGATCGGTGAGCACGCCACCGTGGCTGGATTCCAGCATCCACTGATCGACAAGGTCGCGCGGAAATAGCCATTTGCCGGTGACTTTAGTAGCGGGGATTTTTCCATCGCTAACCAGCGTGTACACTTTTTTCTCGTTGAGATGCAGGTACTCAGCCACCTCTTTCACACCCATGAATCGTGACGGAGTGTCGCTAGCCACCCGGCCGGCGGCAGGTGCGATCGAAGGGTCGGCGAGCGAAACCGGCGAACTGCGTTTACCAGCCATTGATTGGGTCATCGAGCCATCTCTGTTATAGCTACGTTATCGTTAGCGAAAGGTATCGCGTTATTGCAAGATACGTACCCGGCAATTGCACCTTCTTTTTTCGGGAACTGGACGCAAACATGTAAATCCAGTGGGTCAAATTGACGCATCTCGAGACGGTGTGGTTCAATTTACACCAGATATTTCTGGTCGTTATGTCGCCCGGCGCGCCAGGCGGCTGGGCTACAGACAGCAACTTTCGGCCCGCCAATCGGCGCTATGCTACCATGGACTATCCCTGTACGAGAGACGCCCGACAATGACAGCACCCTATCAGACTACATCGACGACGGTATTTCCAGTTTCCGTGATCATGGAATGCTCTGTGGTCCGCCAGGGTCGCTGGACGGTACCTAAGTGGGAGGTAGTGGGCGTGGTCGCGGGCGAAGAAATGGCAACGCAAGATATCAAGCGAACCCTGATTCGTTCTGAAAATGAGCGAGAGCAGTACCTGTGGACGGGCTTGGCATTAGAGCTATTCAAGGATGGTGCCGAGGCATATTGGTTCAATCTTTCGGGCGATAAGCCGGCACTATATGTTGCCTGCAGCTGCGAGGACGAGACCCACGAGGTAGCCCCGGTTCTGGTCACGGCTGACAGTGCCGAGGCAGGTATGCATGAGGAAGCCGACGACCTCGTGTTTTCGGTACCGATGCCGCCGGAAGTCCACCAGTGGTTGGAACGCTATGTCGTCGAGAATTACGTACCGCAAGAGAAGAAGCGGCGTAAACGAAAAAACTGGAATGAAGATTCACAGTATGGCCAAAGACCGGAAACAACGCGACCGCGGCGCCCTTGAGCGAGATTCGACACCCAGCCGCGACGAGGGCTTTCTCTCGCGCTGGTCACGGCGTAAACGAGAAGCGATTGCCCCCGAAAAATCGGCGAATGTCGCTGCGCGGGCCGATCCACAGAGGATTGCGCCCACACCAGCGCGCGATGCGCTCGAACCCGCGAGCGAAAAGACCGATGCCGATATGCCACCCATCGAAACGCTGAATGAGAACAGCGATTACAGTCCATTCTTGTCGCCCAAAGTAAGTCAGAAACTGCGTAGCGTCGCCTTGCGCAAGCTTTTTCATAAGACGGGATTCAATATTAGGGACGGACTCGATGACTACGACGACGATTTCACATTGTTCGAGCCGTTGGGGAACATAATTACGTCAGATATGCGTCATCACATGGAACGCGAGAAAGAAAAGGAACGGCGGCGGTTGGCAGAGCTAGGTGATGATGAGTCTGCGGAAACGCCGGCTGATCAACCCAGCCAGGATGGTGAGCAAGCTCAATTGGCGTCGCATGACGACGCGATCGAAGATGACGAATCCAGCGAAGTTGAGCCGGATGAAGACGGCGAAGATACGCCTCGGGCCTAAGTCATGAATGAGGCAACGACTGCACCGCCTACCGCTGCTTTTGAGCTGATGAGTCGCCTCGCCAACGAAACTCCAAATGGGCGCGCCCGTGAGGCGGCGCTTAGGGCCGCGCCGTTGGCGATCGAAAAGAGTACTTCGCTAGTGGAGTATCGGTCATCGGGAGAGCTCTTGATTATCGATCAATTCAAGTCAGTAGGTGATGAAGAACGGGCTTTGCATCTGGCGAACGAACTGGGTGATAGATTGAGTTGCACTGTGCTCATCAGCGGCCTCGCGTCTACCGGCGTGAAGGAAGACGCCGAGCCGGCGTTAGCCGCCCGCGGGGTTAGGGTGGCGGTCGGGCGACTCGCCCAACTCACCGGTTATCTAGGCAACTTTGCCGCCGATCTGTCGACACCCAGCGGGCCGGTTAAACTTACGCAGCACCTTGGGATGGCAAAGCAGCACTTCGATCTCGTGCTTGACCTTACGGTACCGGCGCACTTTCGCCAAGAGACCTTACCGCTAGGCTACTACGCGCCCGGTCGAGACACGATGGCCCTCACCCGGGCGCTCGATGAGTTACCGGATCTGATGGGTGAGTTTGAAAAGCCGAAGTACTTTGCCTACAACCCGGATATCTGTGCGCATGGTGGTAGCGGGTTGATAGGCTGTCGGCGCTGTCTCGATGCTTGCCCGACGCTGGCCATCGGCTCGCTTGGCGACTCGATAGAAGTAAATCCCTATCTGTGTCAGGGGGCCGGGGTCTGCGCCACTGCCTGTCCCAGCGGCGCCATCACCTATGCATACCCGAGTACTAGTGATTTGCTTGACGGCCTGCGTGCCATGCTCAAGGCCTATCGCCAGACCGGGGGACGGCATGCCTGCATACTGTTTCATGATCGCGAAAAGAGTAAGGCGCTACTGGAACGTATCGCGGCAAGACTCCCCGAGCAGGTCATTCCGGTCGAGGTCGAGGAAGCCGGATCGGTTGGGCTAGACACGTGGTTGGCGACGCTGGCCTATGGTGCGTGCCAGGTGGCCGTCCTTGGTGCGGGCGCAACCCCGTCGGTGCTTAATGAGCTTCGTGCGCAACATGCCTACGCCACCGCGATTCTCGAGGGCATGGGCTACCCGGCCGAGCAGCTGCAACTTATAGATAGCGAGGACGATGATGCGGTGCTCGAAACGCTCGCTAAGCTGCCCGAATTCTCCCCGCCCCGACCAGCGGGGTTCGCCGGACTGGACGAGAAGCGCACCACCATACGTCTCGCCGTCGACCACCTTCACGCCCACGCGCCGGCGCCAACCGCAGTCGCCACCCTACCTCGGGGGGCGCCATTTGGCGAAATCGAGGTTGACGGTAGTGGCTGTACCCTGTGTATGGCCTGTGCCTCGATTTGTCCGCACGCGGCGTTGTCGGATGGCGGCGGCGAACTGCCACAGTTGTTGTTCGACGAGTGGAATTGTGTGCAGTGCGGCCTTTGCGAAACCGCTTGCCCTGAAGACGTCATCACGCTTGTACCACGTTTTCTCTACGATGCCGAAATGCGGCGCGCCACCCGCACCCTAAACGAGGCAGAGCCGTTCTGCTGCGTATCTTGCGGCAAACCGTTTGCCACCAAAAATATGATGGCCAAGATGCAAGCGAAGCTTAAAGGGCACTGGATGTACCAGAAAGCAGAAACACGTCGGCGCATGGAGATGTGCGACGAATGTCGGGTCAAGGACATGCTGATGCAAGAAGGTGGCCTGATGGATGCCCACAAGGAGCCGTAAGGTCATTGGGCCAGATCTATACAATTGCGTCATTTTGACCCAAGACGGGTTTCAGCCTCCGCCCGGGGCTGCCAATAACGACCCGAACTCGCCCTTTCTCGGTGCTTTTTTCCCGAAATCCCTGGTCTGTTTCTTGCTATCCATCTTCGGCAATAACATGAGGTGATGGTCCATCAGATGGATGCCCAGATCACGGCGGCAAGAACAACAACGAAAGGTGGTACTAGGATGGAGCTGAATGCCGATCAGGCCGTTCGCATTAACACCTATCGGCTGTTGGCGACGTTACTCGCGGCAGCGCCGTCCGAAGACGTGCTCACCCTGTTGCAGCAAATCGATGCACCAGCCGACAATGGTGATAGCGGCATGGCCGTGAGTTGGCAGTCGCTACGGCTCGCCGGTGAACGCGCCACGGTCGAAGACGTATCCGATGAGTATTTCGATCTGTTTATCGGCCTGGGTCGGGGCGAACTCGTTCCCTACGGTTCTTGGTATACGACCGGGTTTCTCATGGACCGACCCCTCAGTGTGTTGCGCCAAGATCTCACTGCGCTGGGATTCGAACGCCAGGAAGATATCCGTGAACCCGAAGATCACGCGGCCGCGCTGTGCGAGACCATGAGTTTGATTATCGATAGCGACGAGATTCCATTTGAGACACAGCGCAAGTTCTTTAACGACCACATAGGAACTTGGATAGGAAGATTCTTTGTTGATCTGCAAGGGGCCAAAGCGGCTCGCTTCTACCGATCGGTTGGGCAATTTGGCCAGCAGTTCATTGAAATCGAAAACCAGTATTTGGCAATGCTAACGTAAAGCCTGGGTTTTAGTTTTGTCGTTTAGATTAGAAGTGAAGCTCTGTAGAGATAAACGTATGTACGAAGTCAGTTGAGGAGACTGTTATGAGCAAGAAAACAAAGCCGGTCAAAAGCAGTCGCCGCCAGTTCCTGAAAGGGGCAGCGGTGGTAGGCGGTGCCGCAACCTTGGCCGTAGTGGCCAAAGGAGGTGCTGCCGAAGTGCAGCGTACCAATGAGGTGGCCACAGCCCCTGAAAAGTCGAAGGGCTATCATGTGACACCGCATATTCGGGCGTACTACGAGAAACTACGGGACTAAGTCCCGCCTAACCCGTTTATTGGTGAGAATCGGTCCTTTATAGGAGACAAGCCATGAAGTTGATTAGGAAAAAGGCTGCAGAAGTGTCGTCCAGCCGATCCCGTTTTGCGGGTGAGGCGATCGATCGACGCACTTTCTTGCGCCGTTCCGGCCTCGCTTTAGGCGGGGCGGCAGTGGCGACGACGTTACCGCCACTGATGATGCGAAAGGCACAGGCGTCGATGACGGCACCCAAGGCCGGCGTCGATACAAAATTAGTAAAAAGCGTCTGTACACACTGCGCTGTGGGTTGCGGCGTCTATGCCGAAGTACAGAACGGGGTATGGACCGGGCAAGAGCCTGCGTTCGATCATCCGTTCAGCCTCGGTGCCCATTGCGCGAAAGGTGCATCCGTGCGCGAGCATGGACACGGGGAACGACGCCTGAAATACCCGACCAAGCTCGTCGGCGGTAAGTGGCAAAAGGTATCGTGGGACGAGGCCATCAATGAGATCGGCGACAAGATGCTCGAAATCCGCAAGACATCCGGTCCCGACTCGGTGTATTGGCTAGGCTCGGCGAAGTTTAGCAACGAGCAGTCGTATCTGTTCCGTAAGTTCTACGCCATGTGGGGCAGCAACAACGGCGACCACCAAGCGCGTATATGCCACTCGACGACAGTAGCGGGTGTTGCCAACACATGGGGTTACGGCGCGATGACCAACTCCATGAACGATATGCGTCACAGCAAGGCGATTATGATCGTCGGCGGTAATCCTACCGAGGCGCATCCCGTTTCCATGCAGCATATGTTTTACGCCAAGGAACGCGGGGCCAAGCTGATCGTGGTCGAGCCGCGCTTCACCCGCACGGCGGCACATGCGGATCACTATGTGCGCATCCGGCCTGGCACCGATGTTGCCATCACCTGGGGCATGCTGTGGCATATCTTCGAGAACGGCTGGGAGGATAAGGAGTTCATCAACCAGCGCGTCTGGGGTATGGATCAGATCCGCGAGGAGGTAGCCAAGTGGACCCCGGCCGAGGTCGAGAAGGTGACCGGTGCCGATGAGGCGACGGTGAAAGAAGCGGCCAGACTTATGGCCGAGAACCGCCCGAGCACGCATGTCTGGTGTATGGGTGGTACGCAACACACCATCGGCAACAACAACACCCGTTCCTACTGCGTACTCCAACTTGCGCTCGGCAACATGGGCACATCCGGCGGCGGCACCAACATCTTCCGCGGTCACGACAATGTCCAGGGCGCCACCGATATGTGTGTGCTCAGTCATTCGCTGCCTGGCTACTACGGCCTGTCGGCCGGTGCCTGGAAACACTGGTCGCGTGTCTGGGATGTGGACTACGATTGGGTGCAATCGCGCTTCGATCAAGGCAGTTACGAGAAGAGTAAGGGCAAGCCGGTCAAGCCCATGAACACCAAGGGCTTCCCGGTGTCGCGTTGGATCGACGGCGTGCTCGAGGACAAGGCCAATATTGCGCAGAAGGACAATCTGCGGGCGATGGTGTTCTGGGGTCATGCTCCTAACAGCCAGACCCGTGGCCTGGAAATGAAAAAGGCCATGGAGAAACTGGACCTGTTGGTGATCATCGATCCCTATCCGACCGCCAGTGCCGTTATGCACGATCGTAGCGACGGCGTGTATCTGTTACCGGCGGCCACGCAGTTCGAGACCTATGGCTCAGTAACCGCGTCCAATCGTAACCTGCAGTGGCGTGACAAGGTCATCGAACCGCTGTTCGAGTCGCTGCCCGATCAAACCATCATGTACAAGTTCGCCAAGAAGCTTGGCTTTGCTGAGCAGTTCACCAAGCACATCAAGGTGAACGATGATGAGCCGCTGATCGAGGATGCCACCCGCGAGTTCAACCGCGGCATGTGGACCATCGGTTACACTGGCCAGAGCCCCGAGCGTTTGAAGGCACACCAGAAGAACTGGCATACCTTCAATCCCAATACCTTGCAGGCGGAAGGTGGTCCGGTTGACGGTGAGTACTATGGTCTGCCGTGGCCATGCTGGGGTACGCCGGAGATGAAACATCCCGGCACGCCGATACTGTATGACACCAGCAAACCGGTGGCCAAGGGTGGGCTCAACTTCCGCGCGCGGTTTGGCGTCGAGCGTAACGGCGAGAGCCTGTTGGCGGACGGCTCCTATCCGGTCGGCAATGAGATCGGTGACGGCCATCCTGAGTTCAGCGACAAACTGCTTAAGGAACTGGGCTGGTGGGATGACCTGAGTGCCGACGAGCAGGCAGCGGCCGAAGGCCGAAACTGGAAGACCGACCTTTCGGGCGGTATCCAACGGGTGGCCATCAAGCATGGGTGCGCGCCCTTTGGCAATGCACGTGCTCGCGCGGTGGTATGGACCTTCCCGGATCCGGTGCCTATTCACCGGGAACCGCTCTACACCTCACGCTATGACCTGGTAGCGAAGTATCCGACGTACGAAGATCGCAAGTCGCACTACCGACTGCCGGTACGCTATGCGTCTATCCAGGCCAAGGACTACTCCAAGGAATATCCGCTGATCCTCACTAGCGGACGTCTGGTGGAGTATGAGGGCGGTGGTGACGAGTCTCGATCCAATCCATGGCTAGCTGAACTGCAGCAGGAGATGTTTGCAGAGATCAATCCAGCCGACGCCAATGACCATGGCATAAAAGATGGTCAGCAAATCTGGGTCGAGGGGGCTGAGGGCGCAAGGCTTAAAGTGATGGCCTTGGTGACTCGGCGTGTGGCCAAGGGCGTGGTTTGGTTGCCATTCCACTTTGCTGGGCACCTCCAGGGCGAAGATCGTCGAGCCAAATATCCAAGTGGGGCCGACCCATTCGTATTAGGCGAAGCAGCCAACACGGCGCTTACCTATGGATATGACTCGGTAACACAGATGCAGGAGAGCAAGTGCTCCCTGTGTAAGATCGAACGTGCCTAATTACGGAGAGGAGATAGAGTAATGGCTAGAATGAAATTCCTCTGTGACGCGGAGCGCTGCATCGAATGCAACGCATGTGTTACCGCGTGTAAGAACGAGCACGAGGTTCCCTGGGGTGTTAACCGACGACGCGTCGTAGTCTTGAACGACGGTGTCCCCGGTGAGAAATCCATCTCAGTGGCGTGCATGCACTGTACTGATGCGCCTTGCGCTGCCGTCTGTCCGGTAGATTGTTTTTACACTACCGACGACGGTATCGTGTTACACGACAAGGACCTGTGCATAGGTTGTGGTTACTGCTTTTATGCGTGTCCATTCGGCGCCCCGCAATACCCGCAGCAATCTGCTTTTGGGGTGCGTGGCAAGATGGACAAATGCACCTTCTGCGCCGGCGGGCCAACGGCCGATAACTCCGATGCTGAGTATGCGAAGTACGGCCGTAACCGCATCGCTGAAGGCAAGTTGCCACTATGCGCAGAGATGTGCTCAACCAAAGCACTCCTGGCCGGTGACGGCGATCTGGTAGCCGACATCTATCGCCAACGCGTGATTCGACGTGGCGGTAGGCCTCAAACCTGGGGCTGGGAAACGGCCTATCAATCGTAGGCATAAATGGGGGAAGGCCGCATAGGCCTTCCCCCGCATCTTTGTCTGAACGGAGGTAACAGGAGGGCAATATGTACGCCAGAGCGATTATTACGCTGGCGGCGGCTGTCATGCTTACGGCATGCTATGAGTCGACCGACGTGACAGTACACAAACCCGGCGTTTACAAAGGGGCGAGGGATCCGCTTCTTGCAAAGCAACGCGCACCCGAGCAGCAACAGACGTTGCGTGAACGGTTTGCCTTGGTTCAGCCCGACCGATAGCGCGTCGTCTCGGGAGTACCATGAAAAGCGGCCTGATAAGTCTCGCTCTCATCGTGGTTGCGATGGCAACCCTAGGTTGCTCGAAGATCCAGGAGCCATGGGTGTCTAGCGATCAGCAACTACGAGACGAGCGTTCCCGTTCGGTGGAGCAGCAGCAGGATTTGCGGCGCCGAATCATGACAAGTCAGATCGAACGATAACTAGAGGAGACTCGATCATGTGCGGATTCATCAAAGATAAGACGCCGAAAGCGGTGGCACGCCGTAAACGTATTGTACTAACGAGTTTCGCGATACTTCTGGCCAGTGTGGTGTTATTGCCGCTGGGTGGTTATCTGTATAGCGGGCTATCGGCACAGGCGGCGGCAGAAGAGCAGACCAATCCGCGTGCTAACTACTGGCGCGCGGTACGCCAAGGTAATACGGGTTATACCGCAGTTATGGGTCAAGAGACCAACACGCTGATCCAAAACGGTGGCCAAAACTGGCGCCAGTGGCGCAATGGCCCGGTTGCCAATATTTCGCCTTGGTTTTTGGCACTGGTATTACTATCACTAGGCCTGCTGTTCCTGTTACGCGGCACAATGAAAATCGAGGGTACGCTGTCCGGTCGTACAGTTACGCGATATAACGTAGCCGAACGGGTTATCCACTGGTATGTCGCCATCCTGTTCATTATTCTCACGATTACCGGCCTTAGCCTACTGTTCGGGCGCGCAGTTTTGATTCCCATACTCGGCTACTCTGGCTTTTCCGATTGGGCCAACTTTTCGATTCTTTTGCATAATTACCTGGGCCCGTTCTTTACGGTAGGCGTTGTGCTCGCAGTGATTGCCTGGATCAAAGACAACATTCCGACTGCAACCGACTGGCAATGGTTTAAGGAAGGTGTTGGCGGAATTCTGGCCAAAGGCAAGCACCCGCATGCTGAACGTTTCAACGCCGGTGAGAAGGTCTTCGTGTTCTGGCTCGGCCTGATCGTACTTGGCGCCATAGTTTCGATTACCGGATTTATGTTGATCGGATGGATTGGCGAGCAAATGCGAGCGACGATGCAACTGGTTAACGTTATCCATGCCGTCGCCTCTATTGTGTGGATTGGAATTATATGTGGACACATCTATTTGGGGCTGGCCACAGAAGGCGCGCTGCAGGGGATGACGCGTGGCCAAGTCAGTGAGGAATGGGCAAAACAGCATCACGACCTGTGGTATAAGCAGGCCAAAAAGGGCTAACCGGCCCCTCGCTCGATAAGTTTTTCTGCACAATCGATAGCAACGGGCCGTCTCCCGCGTATGGCGGGCAGACGGCCTTTGTTTGTCGTCCTACCTGGACTGGATCCGAGCTTGTTACAATCCGGCTATGGGCATGAAATCGTTCCCTAGGGCTGTGTGTGAGGCCATGCGCGCGACTGGCAGCGCGGTTACGTGCCTGCCAGTTAAACTCGAATCTGATATCTGGGAAACCGCGCTGTTCTTCCGCCTCATGGGACCCGAGTGCAAACGAGATCGCTACGTTCTTGCAAAGACGTCAAAACCATTACCCATAACCCTCGAAACCGACTTGTTGGAACTGCAGCACGCCGGCGTGGTTACCATACGCGCCGAGGTGTTCACCTTAGCCGATGATCCGCTGACGGCGGAAATCCTACTGACCCCTGGTGGTGCGCGAGCTCATTTCGATGCATTGAAGCTGCTATCCGAACAACAAAGACTCTGTTGGTTTTTTGCCGACGAGGATTTTCGTGTGCTCCATTCGCAACAGAATACTTTAGAACCTGATCAACACACCGGGTTCGATGACTTACTGCGTGATACTGTACGGCACGACGCGCTAATACGTTCTACTAGTCGATACGATGCCGCGTCCGCCCTGGCGGAAATCGCCGCCCATTATGAGCTACGCACCGGTTTATCTCATGTTTCGCAGGGCAGCGCCGGTACCAAGACCGCCCAGTAGAATGCGTGAACCTTGAACATCGGCCGAAATATTCGTATAACATCAGTCAATAGAGAGGCCTTGATGTCGATACACGTGAAGTTCTTAGCCGCCATGCGTGAACGTATGGGCCGTAGCGAGGATACAGTTGAAGTCGGTAGTACGGCTACGGTGGCCGATATATGGGCACGGGTCTCTGGAGACCAACCATTGCCGCCCAGTACTCTTATTGCGGTTAACATGGAATACACGGATGCCAACCACGAGGTCAAGGATGGCGATGAAATTGCGTTCCTACCGCCGGTGACCGGAGGCTAGTATGCGAGTCGAAGTACGCGACACACCGTTCGATCCGTGGCAAGCAGTGCGTGATTTTCAAAGCGAGATGTCTGCCCAGGCAGGCAAATATGGCGCTACCGCAACCTTCGTAGGGACGATGCGCGACGTCAATCAAGGAAATCGCGTTGAGCGGATGACGCTTGAACATTACCCCGGGATGACTGAGAAGTGTTTGAATGAAATCAGTGAGAAGGCGTTGGAACGATGGGACATTGCCGATAGCCTGATCATTCATCGGGTTGGCGACCTACAACCCAACGAGCCCATCGTTCTCGTTGCCGTCTGGTCCGCGCACCGGGCTGCCGCATTTGACGCCTGTCGCTATCTGATAGAAGAACTGAAGTCCCGCGCC
>JAOTYM010000091.1 GCA_029861845.1 Gammaproteobacteria bacterium
CCCGGGGCCACACTCATTTACCGGTGAGGACGTGCTCGAACTGCACGGCCATGGTGGGCCCGTAGTTCTGGATATGTTACTCAAGCGTGTACTCGCGCTTGGCGCCCGGATGGCGCGCCCGGGGGAATTTTCAGAACGCGCCTTTCTCAACGGTAAGCTCGATTTGGCGCAGGCGGAAGCGGTCGCCGATTTGATAGAGAGCAGTTCCGAGAGTGCGGCGCGCGGCGCGTTGCGGTCGCTGGACGGCAAGTTCTCCGAATGGGTGCATCAAACCGTCGAGCAATTGATCACGTTGCGTACCCATATCGAGGCGGCCATCGATTTTCCCGAAGAGGAGGTCGATTTTCTAGCCGACGAGAAGATCGTAAACCAGCTTTCTGTAATTGCCGAGAGCCTAAATGATCTGTTTGAATCGGCGCGCCAGGGGTGCTTACTGCACGATGGTATGACCGTGGTGTTGGCGGGCCCGCCAAACGCCGGCAAGTCAAGCCTGTTGAACACGCTGGCCGAGCAAGACACGGCAATGGTTAGCACCACACCCGGCACCACCCGCGACGTATTGCGGGAGCGCATCGATATAGATGGTATGCCCATGCACGTGCTGGATACGGCCGGCCTACGTGAAAGTGGTGATGCCCTGGAAGCAGAGGGCATGCGCCGTGCCCGTGCTGCCATGGAGCGCTCGGATCGAATTCTGTTGGTCATCGATGACAATTCGGTTGACGACACCGTGCTTAAAGGCCTGCTCGAGCAATTGCCAGCAAGACTTGCGGTAACGGTTATTCGCAACAAGATCGATCTCAGCGGTCGTGCGGCGGGCGCCCAGGAAACACAGGGGCGAAGCGAGGTGGCGTTGTCGGCCAGGACCGGCGACGGACTCGATGAGCTGCGCGAGCATCTTAAGCGCTGTATGGGATTTCAGGCGGCCGGCGAAGGCAGCTTTGTAGCTCGTCGGCGTCATCTCGACGCGATACGTCGCGCGCGCGATCATGTACAAGCCGGGCATGGTTGTCTTGCGCAAACACGGGCGGGTGAGCTTGCCGCAGAGGAGCTGCGCTTGGCGCAACAGGCACTGAATGAGATAACCGGCGAATTTACCAACGAAGATCTACTAGGACGTATTTTCGCAAGCTTTTGTATCGGAAAGTAGCGTGAGGTCCCACACAGTCCTAGGGCGTCCCAAGGGAAGCATTTCACCCTTCATTTCCAGCTGTTAATCGTCCCCTGCGGTCCTAGACGATCCCGCTGAAGCCGGCTAGAATAGGCCCCAAATTTGGCCCCAAATACGCTTCTGGGGTCACCAGAGGAGACATTTGGGGCCACATGGCGCTGACAGATATCCAGCTAAGAAAATCAAGACCTAGGACGAAGCCTTACGAGTTAACTGACGGTGCTGGCCTTGTAGCGGAAGTAATGCCGAGTGGCACCGTCGCGTGGCGGTATCGCTACCGTCTAAACGGCAGACGGGAAAAGGTCACCATTGGCAAGTACCCCGCTATTTCCCTCGCCAAGGCGCGGGCCAAGGCTATGCAGTTCGCCGTATTGGTGGGGGATGCGCGCTCCCCGATGCGAGAGAAAAAGGCCGCGACACTCGCGGCGAAGACGCCTCAAATCCTAGAGGATTTCGCCAAGATGTGGCTTGTCGATGTTGTGGAGAAGACCCGGAAGGACCCCAAGCAGATTCGGCGCTACCTTGAGCGTGAAGTGTTTCCGGCTATTGGGCACAAACGGCTATCTGATGTCACGCCTGTCGATGTTCTTGCTATCACTGATCGGATCAAGGCTCGCGGCTCGGAACAGGCGGCCCTAGTTGTACGTAACGTCGTGAAACGTCTATTCGCCTATGCCATCGCCCGGCAAGTGGCGGACTCAAACCCGGCGGCGGCGATCCAGGCGCGCTATATCGCGACCGCCAGGTCCCGAAATCGCGTCCTTACGAGAGACGAGATTGGCGACGTAATGCGAATGATCTACCGTTCCTCAATGCGGACCGCCAACAAGCTGGCGCTGCACCTGCTATTGATCACGATGGTCCGAAAGACCGAGCTGACCGAGGCGCGTTGGGAGCATGTCAACCGGGAGCACAGCGAGTGGCACATACCGGAGACCAAGAGCGGCAAGCCGCTTATTGTCTATCTGTCGGAGCAAGCCAAATGGCTGTTTGAGGAACTGCAAGCCATGGCTGGCGACTCGCCCTATGTGCTGCCGAGCCGGTCGAGCCCAAAGAAGCCCATCGCGGCAAGTACGTTGAACCACGCCCTGGAGGCGCTCGGCATCACGCGCAGCCGCGGCTTTGTAATTCACGATCTGCGTCGTACTGCCTCGACGCATCTGCATGAGGCAGGCTTCCCCTCGGACGTGATTGAGAAGGCGCTTAACCACGCTATTGGGGGCGTGCGGGGCGTGTACAACCGCGCCGAGTACGCCGAGCAACGCCGCCTAATGCTGCAGCAGTGGGCCGATATGGTCGAGCAGTGGATGCAGGGTGCCGAGGTGCGAACGATCGGAGCGGCGAAGGGATAGTTGGATGCCCATGCGCGGGATAGTGTCTCGCGCTACTACGTTGGAGAGTGTCGTGGATCTTCGCATCAAAGACTTGAAGAAACGTAACGTGGTGAAAAGTAACGCGATGAACCGGCTTGAGCACGACTTGCCTGCGGTGATTGCACGAGCACGACAAGGCGAGGTTGACCAGACGGAGGCGCTCTTAAGCTACGTTAGCTATGCCGCGTGTGGCAGTAAACGCAATCCCCCGGATCTTCAGGCGGTGATGTTTCTGACGGAGCTGGAATTGGGTCTTTCTACAGAGATGCGGCAGAGGTTTTTGAACCCACGCCTGCAAAGCTTGCGGAAGCGTGCGGCAATTCTGACGCCCCGTCGCCCACGCGGCCGACAGCGAACCGAAGACAAAGAAGAGCAGGAAATTGTTGCTGCGCTCTTACGCAAGCAGGGTATGGTAAACCAGCAGGTCTCTAGACCTAGACTGAGAGGGGACCTGGCGCGTTATGAAAGGATTGACAAGGAAGTGAGCGAAGAACTAGACGAGGCCAACAAGAAAGTGAGCGAAGAACTAGACGAAGAACTACACAAAGCTCCCTGCCCCAGATCGATCCGGCGATACTACGGTAAACATCGCAATCTCATCGGCAAGCTTCGAGCGATGGACATTAATCTTGGCGTAGAGGTAGACGCGGCGGGTAAGCACATTTTGACCATAAAGCCTTTTAAATCGCTCGCCTGGTTCAAAAAGCTTCCCGGGAAAACTCGCCGCCTCTAAGAACCAAGTTCCTGCTAGTACTGGCTTCCCACCCACGCTGTTCCCTTTTATAGCAGCCATCAGTCGGAACGCAGCCGTCCGGTAGTCAGGGGGTTGCTCGCAAAGTGTCGTATTTGTTGGCCACGATTTCTTGTGTGCTGCGTGTTATTTACATCTTGTGATGTACAACAACGGCCCACACTGGGCCAGGGGAACCATACATGGCGGAAGCGATTCTACGACTTCCTGTAGTGAAACAGCGGACCGGACTATCGCGCAGCGAGATTTACCGGCGTGAGTCGATCGGCGAGTTTCCGCGTCGGGTGAGCCTTGGCGCCCGGGCCGTCGGCTGGCTTGAGGGGGAGGTTGATGCGTGGATCAAGTCGCGTGTGCGCCAGACCCGCACAGGCATGATGAATAATGATCGTCGCGCCGAAACTTTCTAAGGCCGTCAAAGCGCGCACGAAATCAGCCATTATCTGGGACGTGAGATGGATGTATCCACCGCATTTCGCCAGGCCATGATGGAGGCTGAGCGAATCGCAACAGCACTTAACGGCAAACGCTCGGGTAATAGATGGATGGCGCGCTGTCCGTCACATGATGACAAAACCCCGAGCCTTTCTATAAGCGACGCCGCGTTCAGCCTGGACGGCAGCCAGATTGTTACGTTATCTGACGATAATACCGCGCGGGTGTGGGATGCAGCGACTGGAGGCCTACTTCATGTCGTAGCCGGGCATGAGGACTCTCTACAGCATGTCGTCTTCAGCCCGGACGGCGCACGTGTCGTAACGGCTTCCATGGATAACACCGCTGGCGTGTGGGACGCGGCTACGGGTTCTTTACTCTATACACTCAAAGGACATCGAGAAGGGCCCGACCTAGAATCAATTGTGGCACGGGGCGTGCGGCACGCTGCATTCAGCCCGGATGGCACACGGATCGTGACCTCGGGTGGAGATGCCACGGCACGGGTATGGGATGCAGCGACAGGCGCCCCGCTACACGCCTTGGAAGGCCACAAGAGCTCGGTCTATTATGCTTCATTCAGCTCGGACGGCACTCGACTCGTGACAGCGTCCGGCGACGATACAGTGCGGGTGTGGAAGTTGCCTCCGAGTGGCCAAGCCCTGATTGCTCATGCGCGATCTATCCTCCCCCCTAGTCGACGAGCACTCACGGCGGAGGAACGTCGTCAGTTCTTTCTCGCACAATAGCGATGTAAATGACTCCTTTGGAGAGCTGGTGTGAGGGCAGGTCGACTCTTGGCGTTGCTAAGATGCTCATTCGGGGGCCATTTCCTGTAACTCATTTAGATGCATCCAGGTGCCCCTCTCACGTGCAGCCTCGAGATAACGGCGCGCCCTGTGCTGATTCTTCGCGACCCGGTGCCCCTTCTTGTACAACATACCAACTTCGTACAACCATTTCGCCGCCTCTTGCCGCTCTACAGAGTGGATGTGTTCGTTCAATATGAGATCCGCTAATTTGACCGTCGCCGGCAGATATCCTTTTTCTGCTCCGACTTTGTAGTATTGAGCTGCTAGATTCGGATCGTCGCTTACGAGGTGGCCATTACTGTGTAGAAGACCCAGAACGAAATTCGGTTGAATCCAACCTTGGTTCGCGGCCTCTAGCATCGCGTTTTCCCAAATGACAGGCCACTGCCAGCCAAGAAGTTTGTACGCCTTTTCCCGCCAATCCACATCGTCCCGACTTCGTAAGAAAGCGTCCATTATCTGAAGTGAACGCTTCATTATTTCATTGCTCAACGGACATTTGGGCAGGTAACCGCCACCGGAGCTAATGCCTTCTGGCTCTATGACAAAAATCTCCGCATGTTCAATGCCCAGGAAGTCGCCCTTTCGAACTATATGATGGCGACCCTTAGGATCAATGATCTCTGCGAAAGCTTGACCCTTTTCGTCCTTCCCTACCTTCTTGAGATTCAAGCGATAGAGATCAAACTCTTCTAGCGGCTGCCTCGACAACGGGATGCGCACCTCCCGTAAAAACCACGTCTCGTTACGTCCTCGCCGTACTTCAGCTACATAGACTGCCTCTGCATCAATTTTCTCAACTTTACCAAAGTGTTTTCCCAGAAACTGGCCAACCCTAACGTCGTGTGTTGCACCCTCTGGGTCACGGATCTGTGCATACCATTCGCCATTAACGTCGAGGGAATTCAGACTGAGTTTAGTTAGATGAAATTGTTCGAGATACTCTTTATCACGCGTTTCTGCCTGGCTGCTACGATTGCTGGTGGACTCCGAAGTCGCCGACCCAGTTGTATTCTCTATGTCCGCCACCCATGAATTATCAGCCCCCACAGCGGGAGTAATGATGAGCACTCCGATCAATAGTGTTTCTACACGCATCACAGGCTAACCGATATAAGAGATGTTCGCCTTTATTTTGAGCCAAAACTCCTTTCAATATGAGGATGTAGGCGTCTTTACTGGCTGGGGGACGAGGATTCGAACCTCGGTTGACGGAGTCAGAGTATTCGATGCACCGTTCCCCGATATATCCGGCCTATTCTAAGTACTTCTACGGGTAGAGTTTTACCCCGCATGGCGGGTGTCAGGAGTACTGACGGATTCCCGTTTTTTCGACACTTTTCCTTGCTCGATTACACAGCAATTACACAGACGCACGGGTGAACCGCGCAAAGTGGACACCTAAAAAAGGAGAGAGATGAGCCCGCCTTGGTATCGCCCACAACAAAGGTCCTGCGCCCGTTACAGAAAGCTAGTGGGACAGGAGTTGAGTGTTACTCCCGATACCAAACTGTGGCGCTTGCTTAGAAGTTACGTACGCATCAGGTCAGCGTGAGGTTCGTGATCGAGCACTGGCACGTAAGGAACGGCTTCAGAATCGCCTGGAGTGCACACAAGACTTACCCCGCCACCGAGGTCGAAGACGCATCATCGCCGAAATCAAGCGCCAGGATGCACGGCTGTTGGGAAGTATGCCGACTTCGCTGCTTAGGCATGTAGCACGCTATTCCTCGGACACCTAAGATGTAATGGCTCAGACCCGACCGTACAGACGTTGCCCGATTAGATCGAGCCTCGACAGGCTGCTTCTGCAGATAGCGGCCATTCAATCGATCAAAACGGCGCGGCCCGCAACGGCTCAAACCGGCCCAATACCAGTCGATCGAGTTGCTCGAAATGGACGACGGCTATCAGCCTTATTGTGTTGAAAAAGTCCGAACTTCGAAGAGGCCGATTTTCTGCCAAATAGCTTGCTTTGCAAGAATGTCATGTAGATATCACATACGGTTTAACTAGGGGCCCCTGTCGAGACTTCGCGTCTCCCCGGTACCCCCCCGTATCCGGAATCAGTTAACGCCGCCTAAGGGCTTAAGATTTTTTGTCCTCTTTGGCAACCGACTTTTTCAACACAATAAGCCTGAAAGCAGACACTGACTTCCCCAATCCAGGATATACCGACCCAGCAGACCACTCGTCCACAATCCACCCGATGCTTGGATGTTATTGCTTCGTCGCTTCAAACACATCAATTCCTTCACACGAATCGCTGAACGACGTTCGCACGCCAAAGTTGTCCGTGAACTCATAGGTCCAGCCAACTAGCCAGCCTAATCGGCCGCTGGCAGAGCGACCGGCACCGGTCAGTGACACTTCCGCACGCTGTGACTCTTGGCAGGAGATCGGCATAACCCGCTCTTCACACCCCGCTCCAAAGTCAAGAAAACCGCATACGTCTGCGAAAAAGCGACTGCAATTTGCGCTCTCCGTTGATGTTGCTGGCTCAAGCGAAATACGAGGGAGTTCTGCCGGGGATGGCCGGAAGGAAATGAATCCAGCCAACGAAGCACCGAAGTCCGCCTGCTGCACGGTAATTATATTGTCCGCTAACTGGTGATTTACCTGAACATCTTCGGGAGGCGGGATGGGGCCCGGTGGCACGCAGTCGTTGTCCGTCGACGTATAAACCAAGTTCCAGGTGCCCGTCAGGTTCATCACGTTAATCTCTGCGGATCCCTCAGCTACCGTCGGGAAGGGATCGTTGTTCCCAATCAAGGTCGCCGTAACGGAGGTTGTGCCCTCTTGAAGAGCCGCAACCGAGGCTTTGCTGCTGTTTTGGGCATCCGTCCTTTCGACCGCCGCGATCGTCTCGTCGCTCGCTTCCCAGGCAAAAAACAAATCGGGCTCGATACGGATAGGGTCACCGTTGGTGTCGGTCGCAGTGGCTTCTAGATCAGCGCTCTCACCCTCAAACAGAAAGACGCGTGGCGGGTCGATACTGACTTCGGCATCTATGCAAGATAGCTCCGCGTCGTTCCTGAACGCGCCCCTCGGTTGAAAAACCCCCTCTTCGGCAGCGAGCGCGTCGCCCACAACAAGGTCCGTGACGCCTGTCTCCACGCAAGTCGCGAGCTCTAGGGTGCTGCCCTCAGCAGTTAACCCTCCGGGCTCCAAAGTGGCAATGTTGCTCGGGCTTGCGCCAAAGACAAATTGCCTATCCGGCAGTACTGTGCCTGCGATATCCTTTGCGATCGCCTCGAACTCGCCCGTTTCATCGAGTTTTAAGGCCATTTGCGTTGGAAAGATATCGAGCGAGTGAATCCCACAGCTTTTCGCTGCCGCCAGTGCTCTGTCTAGAAATGGATTCGGCACAAAAGCCCCACTCCCCGCGTCCTGCGCCGTTTTGATACAGCGAAACGCGATCCGTTCTTGCGATGGATCGCCCGCGCAGGCTGTATCGGCCACCGAGAAAAGTCGCTCGATGGCGTCCTCAAGATCGAAGCGCAGAGCCTCGCTGAGTTCAAAGAAGTTGCTGCACTGCTCAGGCTGAGTAGGATCGGGACCTGTACAGTTGATTGGCCCGAACGTAAAGCGCGGATTGTCTGCAAGTATGTCGCCAGTCGTAAATAGAAAATTGCCCACCTCGTTGGCGAGGCCGGCCGATTGGGAACAAGATGAAGCATTCCGCAATGCGGCTAGCACCCTCGTGTATATGATAATCCCCTGGGTAATAATCGCTGCAGCCTCTAGGTCCTCGTCGAGCAAATTCATGAGACCCCCTTCAGAGAAGTGGGTCAGCTGGAAACTGGCAGCAGTGTCACTTATCTGGGCGGGGAGTAGTTCCAAGGCCGCAGCGCCTTCCTGGAATAGAAAACCGACAGCTTTAGGGGGGACTTCAAGCCCTGGCAATGCGATCGTCAACGTGGCAGGTATCGCTAACTGCAGCCCATCAGGGCTGAATTGTGCGGCGGCTAGGACGCCCTCGTTCAAGGGCATGCCTGGAATCGAAAATACCGGTGTAAGGGATACATCGACGGGGCCGGATAGTGCACCGGCGGGGACTTCCAACGTAAAAAACGCTCCGTCGGTTCCCGTTGTTGTGATCGTGCCACCGACTGGGGTGAGCGTCGCGGTGACGCGGCTTGCCTCATCAAGGACGACAGTCGGTTCGCCTTCGATCCACATCGTGAGCTCGCTTCCGGGGGCACTCGCCATCCACACTTGCAGGTGAGAGGACTCTGTCAGGCCTACCTCAAGATCGTAGCCGGAGACGTTCTGCGAGAAATCGGATGGGCCGAATAACTGTTGTCCGTTCAGCCACACTTCAGCAGTTGAGACACGATTTTTCCCACCTTCATCCCCATTCCGAAGGTGCAGGACAAACGGACCTCGGAAACCCACGGTAGAAAACTCTCTCGCCACAGTTACGGGCTGGCCCTTGCTGCGAACAAAGGTTTCCGGGCCGAAGAGCGTGCCTAAGTCGGACTGCGCTGCGACCGGTGGAGACATAAACGACAGAACAGCTACGAACACCGGCACCACCGTCCGCAAACGCCATTTGAAAACTGACAAGAGAATTTTCGCCTCACGGACGAGTACTTGGTGTTGCAGACACGAAGGAAAGGAAACAAGATCCATCAAAAGGCGGCGTAGGCGTAACGTAAAAGTAACCAAACTTCCGCTCGTTATCAGTTTTGACGATCGCATCTTTTAACCCCTTCACTGTTGTTTTTCAGCCTGGTCTAGGGAAGCCCTCACAAAAGGCGGAAGGTTTAGCGACTGGCGGGTGGACTAGATTCTCGCACCCGCCCAGCACAATTTTAATTTAATCGAGTGACACGAGGCGGTGCACCATTGCTTTGATCTCGATCAATAAAACGTCGATTTGATTGCTTTGGAAGACCAATCGCCGCTCTATTAGCGAAATTGTTTGTCAAGAGAGATGCCGATTACGAAAGTAATGTAGGACCGTGAGGCGCTGAAACCTAAACGAAATCTACTTTCTAGCGCACTGACGCGCACGGCTCATTCGTACTGTTCGTGAATGACCGCTCCAGCAGGGCCATTAGCGGACGTTCCGACAAGCCGTTTCACTCCGCATTATGCTCGACATTATGCTCGACACCCAGGGGCATCTGATGCGCGATCGTGACGACGGCGCGGCGGCGAAACCTTGCTCACCGCCGATGACGATACAAGACTACTCTTGTCCGATCATTTGCCTCCGGTGGTAGTCCTGAGTAGCCCTCTGCCACGAATCCACGCCGTTAAGGGATCGACAGCTCGCACGTTGAACAGATCTAGGGTTGCATCTGCGTTCTGTAGCGCCCACGTAGCTCCGCTGTCCGTTGTCGCCGCGATGCGCCCGTTTGGCCCGACCGCCCAGCCCGTTGTGGCATTCGCAAAGAAGACATCGTTGAACCAATGGGTGATGGTGCTATTTTGGGAGACCCAGGTCGCCCCCCCGTCTGTGGTCGCCAGGATGGGGGCAATTCCTGCTGATGAGCCCCCTCCAACGGCCCACGCGGTCATGGCGTCAATGACCGCGATTCCCCGCAGGTCCTGACTAGTACCGCTAATCTGTCCCAGCCACGTTGCGCCGCCGTCCGTTGTTTTCAGAATCAGCCCACCCATGCCCACGATCCAAGCGGTCGAAGCATTGACCGCCTTGACCTGGGTCAGAGCGTTAAGCGTCCCGCTGGCTTGTGACGTCCAGCTGACCCCGCCATCGACGGTTTTGCGTATCTCTCCACTTGGCGTGACAGCCCACCCCGTTGTGGCGTCAACAAAGTCCACGCTCCAAACTTGAGCGACGCCGATGTTGCCCTGGAGCGTCCAGGTGTTTCCGCCATCGATGGTCCGATACACATTTCCGTTTTCCCCAACGGCCCAACCAGTCGAGGTGTCGACAAATTGGATCCAATGCAGGGTCTCACTGGCAAAGGTAGGCTGTGCAATCCACGTTACGCCTGCATCGCTTGTGCGGAAAACGGAGGCCCCGCCACCGAGTGCCCAGCCAGTCGTCGCGTCTGTAAACCATATGGCGTCCAGGGTGAGCGGTGCCCCTGCCGGTAGTTCCAGCGCACGGACGTGCTGCGGCACCCATGTCGTGCCACCGTCAGCGGTGTGCACAATCGTGCCCTCCGTGCCGACCGCCCATGCTGTCAGGACGTCGATGGCCGCAACCGCGTTGAGATGCCGGGTCGTACCGCTTGACTGCCCCACCCAAAGGCCGCCGCCGTTTGTCGTCTTGAGGATCTCACCGCCCGTACCGACGGCCCATCCGGTTAGGATGTCCACGAAATCGATCCCCCTGAGAAAAGCGCCTGTGCTCGTCGGCTGAGGACCCCAGGTGGACCCGCCGTTGTTCGTGGCCAAGATCCGTCCGGCACTGGCGGGATCCACAGCCCAACCTAACGTAGCGGACGCAAAGTCCAAGTCGAACAATTGGCCCCCAAACACCTGAGCGGACCATGTCGCGCCCCCGTCGCTGGTCCGCAGAATCACGCCGTCAAAGCCTGACCCCCCGGCTATCCAGCCGTTCAGTGCGTCCACAAACGTGACCTTCCAAAGGGCCTGGGTCACACCGCTGGGTTGGGGGTTCCACGTCCGACCTCCATCGGTTGTATGGAGGATCATTCCGTCACCGCCCACGGACCATCCCGTCAATGAATCGATGAAGTGAATTCCAGCTAAGGGTTCAACGTTACCACTTGCCTGGATGTGCCACGTCACCCCGCCGTCTTCGGTATGGAGAATCGTTGCGTGGCGCGTCGAACCGATGACAAAAAGACCCCCGACCGCCCAGCCCTTCAACGCATCTACGAAATGGACATCGTGCAACCGGCTTGGAGTTCCACTGACTTGGGCGCCCCAGGTAACGCCACCGTCACTCGTGTGAATGATGGTCCCGGCATCGCCAACCGCCCAGCCGGTGTTAGCACCGACAAAATGTACCGCCCAGAGATCGTTGCCTGTTGGTTTTGGATCGAGCCACTCCCAACCATGGGTGAGGGGCTGCGCTGCGATTTGAAGTGATTCGCGGCCCTCGCCGAAGGCGTTGGTGGCGGTGACAACGTAAAAATATGTGCTGCCATTCGTAAGACCGTTGTGAACGTGTGGACTACTTACGCCCTCAATCTTTGCTCCCCCCGCGAGGCCAAGATAGGTGAGCTTAGTAACCCCTGTCTCGTTCGCAAAATAGATCGTGTAGGAACTCGCGCCGGGCACCGGCTCCCAGCTGAGGGTTATCTGACCGTTGCCGCTGACCGCGCGCACTCCTGTGGGTGCAGGCACACAATTGACGGAAACATTAGTGACATTAGCGCCGCTGCTCCTGCCGCTGCCGTTGGTGACGCTACATGTCTGCGCCGGGCTCGTGGGCTGTGATAGCACGGTGACGTTGTAGGTGTCTCCATCTGCGAGCGGGGTCGCAAACAGGAACGCCCCGTTACCGGAGATCGCGAGGTCATCGCCGCCGTTGTTTTGCAGAACGAGACCGGAGCCTGCCAACCCCGCTACTGTACCGCTCACGGAAAACGCGTTAGTAGGTATGGAGGTGGGGTTGTTAGGGTTGGTTCCGCTCAGATACTCTCCTAGGTTGGCAAAAAGATCACCGTCGCCGTCGGATCCGGCGTCCACCGGATCCGATGGGGTCAACCCGTAGAAGGTCTCCCAACTGTTATGCATCCCATCGCCGTCATCATCGCCCAGGTCAGCACCGATGGGTCCGTCTAGGTCTGTCCATGTAAGGGTCGCAGTCAGCTCGTAGACGCTATCGCCATCGAGATCGAGCGCCACCGTAAGCAGCACGGACGATAACGCCGTCACCCGTATGCTCGCATTGCCCGCTCCGGTCAAAATGATCTGACCGCTGTCTGGAAAGAGTTGGCTGATGCTCGAGAATACGAACGGCGTTACCGTCGAGACATCCACGTAACCATAGAGTGAATCCCACACACGTCCTGTCATGGTTAACGTATACGAGGACGGAGAAAAGATATCGTTGTACACAAAGACGAAGACCAGATTATGGGTCCTGATCGTCTTACCGCTGACATTGTCCGTGGTTGTCAAGTCAAAGGTCGTTGTCTCGGTGTCGGTGCCAAGGTTCAACTGATCTCGTAGCGAGCCGCTTACAGTCTGGTTTACACCCGGCCCCGTAATCGTCAGGCTCGAGATCGAGAATGTGAAATCGGTGGGGACAAAAAAGGTCAGATTAAATGCAGTTACCTGCAACGTGGCTTGCCCGTTATGCGTTAATCCGTCCAGGAGGCAGTTGTTGTAGGTCACGTTCAGCGTGCCGGTGCCATCATTATTGATTGTCCCGGTGGAATGGATCGTGCCCTGACCGAAATCACAAGGCTCGGTTTCGTCGACGGCGATAGCAGGTGCGAAGCGTTGGCTGGCGGCCTGCGCCCCGCTTAGGGTGGTCTGATAAACCGTCTCAAGACGCTGGGCCAACGCGCGCGCTGAGGAGAGCGACTGCCCATCGGTGGTGCCCTGTTGGGTGCTGGCTGCAGCAATGCCGCCCGTGGGGTCGCTCGTGCCTATGACATCGTTGATCAGCTCCGCGGCATTGGTGGTGGTGATCGTAGCTGGGCTCTCAGGAGTACCGACTCCGCCGCCTCCGCCACCGCCACCGCCTGTGGCCAGAATGGAGAGAAATCCAAAGGCAATCAATGGAACGAGGGCCAGGCGACGAAGCGCCTTCATTACGGGATTTTCATTAGTCATGGTTCGTCCCCCGTAATTGCGTTCGTTGCATCACCCAGTAAGCAGTGAGTGCACCGAGCGCCATGGCAACCAGATCGAAGGCATCGAAGGTGCCGGCGAGAAAGAAATCATTCGTTCGATGCAGAATCGGTATCCCCTCGAACCATGTAGGTGTGAGATGCGCAAGCTTAGTGGCGATGGTTGGGTGCTGACCGAGCTCAAACGCGGCGTTCACAAAAAGCCAGCCGCTACAAACGGCAATGGCGGCACGACGCCCACCGCCGAGGAGCGCGATCGTCAACAGACTGAACGCAAAGACATGGGCAAACGACGGAAGGTTCTGCCCGATCGCACCAAAGGCCGTAAGCTTGAGGTGGAAAAAACTGACGGTGCTACCGACCAGGGACAGTTCTGGGGCGCGATCAACGACATATACTAATGCGCCTGTTGCAAGAACAGCGACGCCGATCACAGCAGAGGTGACATTTACATTCATGTCCGCGCACCTTCACGGACACCCTTACGCGAAGTACCGTAACGTTTTTCTGATCTAGATCAATAAAACTTCAATTTAATGAATTTCACAACATCGATCACGGTGTTTGTCAACATAGTTGTCGCCCCAACCTATGCAGCCTTGTTCAAGTCAGGCTCCTCTTTCTCTGGGTTCAACCAGACCCTGGCTGGCAATGCCCAATTCCTGATGTCACCCGACCAGCGATTGGGATGGCGCTTTCTGGCTTCCTGATAAAGTCGCTTGCGGTGTGCAAGTATCGTGTCAGCTTCGCCCGTATGACGCTGTACCGGGGTCGTGAACTTCAACCCACTGTGTTTGTGCTGCGTGTTATACCAATGAGTGAATGACAGTACCCAGGCTCTGGCCGCGTCAATCGTGTGAAAGCCATTAACCGGGTAGTCCGGCCGGTACTTGCAAGTGCGGAACAACGATTCTGCATAGGCGTTATCGTTGCTCACTCGTGGACGACTGAAGGAGGACGTCACACCCAGGCGGTGCGACGTCTCCAGCATCGTGGCGCCTTTCATGGGACTGCCGTTATCCGAATGCAGTACCAGCGGCTGTGCAACGATACGCTCCGCCAGGCAGGCCTTGTGAACCAGCTGCGCCGCTAAATCACTGGTTTCCATTTCATGGATGTCCCAGGCCACGATCTTGCGGCTGTAGAGATCCAGGATCAGGTAGAGATAGTAGAACAGTCCGCGGGCCGGTCCCGGCAACCACGTGATATCCCAACACCAGAGCTGATTGGGGCCGGCAGCGCAGTGCGTGCTCGGGACTTTGCGCTGCGGCGCCTCACTGCGGCCCCGGTGGTGTTGCTGACCTGCTGCCCGTAGTACCCGGTAGAAGCTCGACTCCGAGGCCAGATAACGCCCTTCATCGGCCAACGCCGGTACAATCTGACTCGGCGGCAGGCTGCGATACGCCGGACTGTTCGCCACCTTGAGGATCTCCTCTCGTTCCTCTGGGCGAAGCTTGTTGAGCGGTTCCGGGCGTTGTGCCTCGGGACGGCGATCACTGAGGACATCCCCGGCCTGCGTCCAGCGCTGGTAGGTGCGCAGAGTGATTTCCGGAATCTCACAGGCTTTGTGTTTGCGCGCACCAGAGGCGATCGCTTCATCGATCAGCGCTACCGCCTGACGGCGATCCGGGGTACTGATCATTCGTCCTCGCCGTCCCCCCAGATTGCCTGGGCTTTTTTTTGCAACACCAACAGCGCTGCGGCTTCCGCCAACGCCTTGTCCTTGCGGTGCAGTTCCCGCTCCAGGCGCTTGATCTGTTTACGGTCTTTCTTGGCCTGCTCCCGTTGCGCTGTTGTCTGCGTCTCGCCGTCGGCATTGGCTTGAAGGCAGGCTTCCCGCCAGGCCGCGATCTGCTCAACGTACAAACCCTTCTCACGGCAATACTCGCCAAGCTGGGCTTCATTCAAAGACGCTGTCTCCAACACAACGGCAAACTTGTCCGCAGAGGACCATCGCTCTGGATTCTTCCCGTCGGCAGGCACCGCTAACCCCTCTAATCTGGCTTGTTTACGCCAATTGTACAGCGTCACATCGCAGATGCCGGTCTCCTTTGCCAGTTGAGGGATCGGGCTATTATGCGGTGGCATCATCTTCTCGATAACCGAGGCTTTCCTTTCTGCTGAATAGCGTTTCAACTCTCACTCTCTTCGTCCCCTCCATTCCGTTACAATGATTCAGTAGAGACGACAACTATCCTGACAGAGGGGGATCACGGCAAGGAAGTATCCCTGCTGCGACGCAGCAATCTACTCCTTGTTGTCATCTGGCACCGGCCTTCGCCGACGGCGTGTCAACGCGTGCTAGAGCAGTGTCTTCTGGTATGAAGCATTTGCATCATTTACGTCGGTGAGGGGCAAGCGGATGATGTTGCAACGACAAAGCAGGACCAGAATCTGCAGGTCTACCCCTTCATTGTGATTGCTCTTGAAACGTCTATGCGCCGTATGGAGATACTTTCTATTCGGCTTGAGCATATCAGCTTGGACAGACGGGTTATCTACATCCCGAACGCAAAAGCTGGAGCCAGGGAGCAGCCCATTACCCAGCACCTCGCTGATTTTCTGAGAGGTGACATTGAAGCCGCGGATCCAGACCAGGAGTGGTTATTTCCCGCCTCCAAGGCCAAGACAGGCTACACAATGGCCGTCGAGAAAGCTTTCCGCAGGGTAGTCTCTGCGGCAGGACTTGACCCAAGAGAAGTCGTTAGACATACGCTGCGGCATACGGCGATCACGCACTTGGTGCAGGCTGGGGTAGATTTGCCGACGGTCCAACGTATCTCGGGACATAAGACTTTGCAAATGGTGG
>JAOTYM010000210.1 GCA_029861845.1 Gammaproteobacteria bacterium
GGCACCGACACCGCTTGTCGATGACTCTTATACCTCGCGCGATATTCACGTGGTCGATGCCGCGCGCGGAAAGCTGGAAAACAAGATGGGCTCGGTCGGCAAACTCGGCGCGTTTGCGTTTTCGCCGGACGGAGAGCGCATCGCGTACGTCGGTAGTGTGAACATCAACGATCCGAGCGAGGGTCGGTTGTATGTGGCGTCGTCATCCGGGGGCGAGCGGCGCGAACTCGTGCCCGAGTACATGGGGCATGTCGCCGACTTTGTCTGGGGCGATGAAGGCAACGTCCGCTGGCTCGGGAATCGTGGTGTGTACAGAGAATGGGCGACTGCGTCGGTGATAGGCAGTCGATCGCCCGGGCAGGCTCCGCAGTCGGGTCCCATCATTCGTAACGTGCATGGCCAGCCGGGGCAGGATGTCGTGGCGGCCATCGCGGATACACCACAACATCCACCGGAGCTCTACCTGTTACGCGACGGTGAAGACCCCGTCAGGCTGACCAACTCGAATCCCTTCCTGGGCGAGCGGGAGCTGGCGAAGCAGGAAGCGATTACGTACAAGGCTCGAGATGGCCTGGAACTGGAAGCCATCCTGATACATCCGGCGGCACGCGTGCGCGGCGGCAACCCGCTGATAGTGATTGCGCATGGCGGCCCTGAATCGAATTTCTCAAACGGCTGGATGACAAGCTACAGCCGACCCGGGCAGGTGTTCGCGGCTAACGGCTACGCCGTCGTGTACCCGAACTACCGTGGGAGTACCGGGCGCGGGACTGAGTTCACCAATCTCCATCAACACGATTACGCCGAGGAAGAATTCAACGATCTCGTCGATGCCAAGCGACATCTCGTCGAGGAAGGACTTGTCGATCCTGATCGAGTAGGGATCACCGGGGGATCGTACGGCGGCTACGCGAGCATGTGGAGCGCGAGTGCGCTGACGGATGAGTACGCGGCGGCGGTGGCTGCTGTCGGCATCTCCGATCAGATATCCAAGTTCGGCACGGGCGACATCCCTTACGAAATGTACAACGTGCACTCACGCGCCTGGCCCTGGGACGACTGGATGTGGATGCTCAAGCGCAGCCCGATCTACCACGCCGGCAAAACAAAGACGCCGTTGCTGATTATGGGTGGCGACAAGGATCCACGGGTACACCCGGGCCAATCGCTGGAGATGTACCGGTTCGTCAAGATTCGTACGGACACGCCTGTGCGACTCGTGATCTACCCGGACGAGGTTCACGGCAACAAGAACACGGCCGCGCAGTACGACTTCTCGCTAAGGCTGATGCGCTGGATGGATCATTACCTCAAAGGGGAGGGCGGAGAGCCGCCGCCTTACGAGATTGATCATGCGGCGAGGGTTGAGGGGGAATAGGCGCGCGGACTGAAACTCCGCGTGACGGTGGTTCAACGCCGCCCCTGGTCACCATTTCCAAAAGAATTGACGCTGCACCGATTCGTTTGCAGTGTTCTTTTCAATTCGAATCCCCAAGCAAAAAGTCTGTTGTTGCTTCAATCGCGCCCAGAAAATCGTCAGAAGTATCAAAGTAAGACAATCCGTGTTTTTCGCATCCGTTTTTGATCGTCTTGCTATAAGCAATCATATTTCCGATATGGTCTCTGATGTATTCATCGGATTCGTTCGTCAGCCAGTCGTTTTCCGCATCGCTATGCGTTTTAACCAGCGCAACTTTGTCCTTAACACTGATTTCGGTGTAACCCACAAACACTGCCTTGATCTTCTCAGGATGCTTTTCGACTAAATCGGCAACCAACTGAGGAAGCATTGCTTCGCCCTCAATCACGTAATCCATGCCATCAACGAGCATACTGTCGATCATGCCCACCAAAAAAGGCGCCATCTTCTCGGCGATTTCGTTTGGCCACAGTAGATGATGAATTCCATATTCGGGTATCCCATCGTTAAACCCCATCATCAACCAATCGAGCGACAGGTACGGAATCTGTTTGTCCGCAAGGATTTTTCTGGCGATGAGTGTCTTTCCAGACCTCGAGGTTCCACTTACAAGGAATAGCATGTCACTCAGCGATTAATAAAGAGTGGAAATTCTATAGCATTGTTGAGCTGCAAAGCTCGTAGCGATTGCAGATGAAGCCTCGATTCTTCGGCATGGATGGAGAACCGTACGTCGCCGTACTGGATGTCAGCGTCCGGCCTGAAAATTCGCGTGCCGGTGGTTCGATTTTCAGAGTCGATTCGTTACCATTCCTTAAATAGTGGGCTGTCGCCGTAGTTTCCGAAGCACTGGCAGGCCTCGGCGGCTTTCTCGAGAGGCGCCGTACGAAACTGGAACTTGAACGGGTCTCCGTAGAATTCGGTGTCGACCCTGAATTCAACAGATGTGCTGCACGTCGGTTTGCAGTACTGCTTGCTGACCCAGTGTTGCCGAAGGCCAATTCTCCAATTTTCATCAGCACCGATTCTTGTTATTTCTGTCAACGCCAGCGGGTCAGGCTCTTCATTGAGAAACATGTAGATCTTGTGGGCCGGGCATCCCTGGCGTTCGGCGTAGGCATGCGTAATCGACAGTGCTTCGAACCGTTGCTTGAGCTCGTCGCGGGCTTCCTCGGTCGGATACCCGCTGCAATCTTCAGGAACGATCTCGGGAAGCCCGTCCAGGAAGGATCGAAATTCTGCGATCTGTTCCTTGTAGGCTACCAGGATCGTGGCGACCTCATCATCGGAGAATCGCGGGTATTCGCGCTGGTGCCGCGGAATCGGGGCATCTTCTGGCTTGGACGCTGCAAACAGCGCAGCGAGTTCCTGCTGATAGGCGTCATCGAACCAGTCCGGCTTGATCTCGGCCATTGCGTGAATAAGGTTCGGGGTCGCGCCATCAGGATCCAGCAAGATCAAAGCGGCAATCTGTTCTTTCGTCGCCTTTTCGTCACCTGCGTAGATGTGCTCGACACCGAGGGTATAGCGCGCATCCACATAGTCTGGGTAGATGCGAACGGCCTCCTCGCATGCTGCAATGGCCTCCTCGCTACCTGTCTCGAGACCCCGGCATTTCTCCAAAGCCTGCACTGCGGCTGCTGGCGTGGCCATCATTGAGCGATAGTGCCTGATCTGCCAGTCATAGCTTTCAGCCATGCCGGGATCGAGACGCTTGAGGGATTTGGCAGCCCGAATAGCCCCGTCAAACTGCCCCACGTCCGAATAGATCTGATGCAAAACTTTCCACGCATCAATGAAATCGGGGTACATGCGTACCGCCTGTTCGATCTGGCCAGCACCCTCGCGGATGAAGCCAGTCTGTAGAAACTCTTGCCCGAATTCGAAAGCGGCGACGGCATCCGGCGGTGCGCAATCATCTGCAGAGGACAGCTGAGAGCCGGCACTCAGCAGCATTGAACAGAATACGATCAGGGGAATACGCATCTCTGTGCCTCTTGAAGGAATCATGAGGGTGGCCAGGCCAGGCGACAATCCGTAGTTACGCGTAACGGCTGGTGCGCTGGATGGATCATTACCTCAAAGGGGAGGGCGGAGAGCCGCCGCCCTACGAGATTGATCATGCGGAGCGGGTTGAGGAGGAATAGGGGCGCGGACTAAAAATCCGCGTGTCGGTGGTTCGATGGACTACGGGCCGGCCATTCGGCGACATCTTCTTAGATCTGTCGATGCGTCCGTATTGAGCTAGGTGTAGTCTGGTCTCATGACAACAATGACCACTGCCATCCTGGTGCTGCGGATACTGGCCACATCCCAGGTACTGCTCTCGGCGATCGCGCTGGCGATTTCTGCAAACCCTTATCGGACACGCTTGCTCGGAATTGCGTTGATGCTGGGCGTCATTTCATACCTGGTTACACCACCCACTTTCGGCCTCATCAACATGGAGTTCTGGCCATGGATCGCTCTGCCGGCTGACGCTGTGCCGCCTTTGTTGTTCTTCTTCACCTGGGATTTGTTTGAGGATGACCGGGAGCCGCCATTGTTCGTTTGGTTGATTGCGGCGCTCTACCTTGTCGCGGCGTTGTGGATTGGGCTCGAGAGGGGCCCAACGAACGCGGGTGTGAATCTTTACCTGCTCGTCCCTGTGCAGCTGACAAAACTGGGATTTGCGATCGGCGCGATATTTATCGTCTGGAGAGGGCGAGAAAACGATGTTGTAGAGAGTCGTTTAAAACTGCGCCGCGTGTTTGCCGCCAGCCTCGGTGTCATCGTTGCAGCCGTCGTAGCAACCGAACTGGTTACAGGATGGAATGTTCCGAACATGATTGAGTTACTCGGAATGGCGGCAATCTTCATAGCAACGCTGATGCTCAACCTGGCTTTTCTGCGGCTCAATCCCTCGTTCGTTCTGCGGGATTCACGTGCTTTGTCGTC
>JAOTYM010000012.1 GCA_029861845.1 Gammaproteobacteria bacterium
ATTCTTTTACATACAAACCCAGATCAACGTCCTCGAAATCATCCAAAAGTTCTGATAGTCCTTCGTCGAAATCATGGATCAAGATCCCAGACACCGAGGCACCGGACTCGGACACGATTGCCGGTATCGGTGGCCAGCCTTCTTGCTTAAGGGTGTAGCGCTGGTAGTTGGGCAGGTGCGCGAGCGTGGTCACAAACGCCCTACCGGTTAGCGACTCTAGCAATTTCGGGTGCCTCAACACCCCGTAGGTGAATAGCTTAAAGCCCATCGTATAGGATCTGACCCGCGACGCGACACGAAATTAAGTATGCCCGCTACTGGCACGGCTGTGAATGTTTCGACGCGATGGAGCCCAGCGCCGCCCCTACGGGTCGCTCGCACCGACAGCTTGCGCATATGTCAGCAATCACCTACCGCTCGTCGGGTCAGACTTTTGCTGACATACGCCTAATCTATCATGACGCCAACAGGGTCACGATCGGCTCGAGCATTGCGGCGGGAATAACAACCACGGGGGCCAAATCATGAAATCATGGAAGCAAATCAATACATTGGCAGCGATGTTGTCGCTGCTGTTGGTTACCACCGGCGTGCTTGCCAGCGGGGGAATCAAGGACACACTGTTCCGAGAGGCGACGGCCGCACACCAAACGGCAGAATCGGCGGGGGCCAAGCTATTTGCGCCCAAGACTTATGGTAAGGCGATAAAACGCTATCAAAACGCCGAACGCAAGTTTGGCGGTGGTGGCGATATCGACACGATTCGCAACGAATTAGCGGTGGCCACCGAGCTATTCCAAAACGCGGCTAAGGTGAGTGCCGCAGCGTCAACTGAACTCGCCGCCGTGATGAAGACACGCACCGATGCGAAAAAGGTCGATGCCCCGAAATATGCAAAGGAGTTGTGGCGACGGGCCGAGCAGACATTTTCTAAAGCAACGATAGAATTTGAGCGTGGCGCAACTAAAGTTGCGAAACAAAAGGCAAGTGAGGCCGAGAAAATCTATCGGGATGCGGAACTGGCTACGATAAAGACCACCTATCTTAGCGAAACCCGCACGCTGCTTCGTCAGGCCGAGAAACTCAAGGTACACAAGCACGCGCCCAAGACTGTGCAGAGAGCGAAAGACAACTTGCTGGCGGCGGAAAAGGCGCTTAATGAAGACCGCTATGATCTAGATCGTCCACGCAGCCTGGCCCAGCAGGCCAACTACGAGGCAAAACACGCGATTTACTTAGCTCGCTTTATCGGTAGCACAAAAGACAAAAAACTGAGCACCGAGGACTTAATTAGAGAGTGGGAGTTACCGATCGAAAGAATTGCAGCAGCGGCTGACATGCGTGCAGTATTTGATGATGGTTATGAGGCGCCTACGAAGCAAATAATCGAATACATCGAAGATCAGCAGTCCAGCTCGCAGAAACTGCGCCAGAATAATGGCGAATTGCTGGCAGAGGTCGAGCAATTGCGGCGTGTGGCGGAGGCACACGGTTTGTTATCGCAACGTCTAGATGCCGAAACTGAAGTACGTTCAAAGCTGGAGCAACAGGTCAGCATGCTACAAACCGAGAATCAACAATTACAACTCGCACTCGGCGGCGCAACGGAAAAACAGGCGGCACTCTCAGGTACCCGCAAGCAATTAGAGCAGGAGTTAGACAAACTGCAGTCACAACTCAGACAAACGCAAACTACACTGGGTGGCGTGGCAGAGGAACGAGTTGCGCTGTCACAGCAGTTGCAGGCCCAGGCTCGAGTCCGCAAGCAGTTTGATGAGATCGAAAAAATGTTTTCTCGCCAGGAGGCTCGAGTACTACGTGAATCGAACGACGTCATTATTCGTCTCGTCGGTTTAAATTTTTCTGTGGGTCGATCCACCATCGATCCGAAACATTTTAAACTGTTGACGAAAGTGCAAAATGCGATTCGCGTCTTCCCTGAAAGCGCCCTCACGATCGAGGGTCATACGGATTCGTATGGTAGCGACCAAGCCAATCTTGCGCTGTCAGAAAAACGAGCGGAAGCGGTCAAGCAGTACCTGTTGGCCAACATGGGCCTACCACCGTCGAAGGTGGCCGCTGTCGGCTTTGGTGAAACGAAACCAGTTGCTAACAACGAAACCGATTCAGGCCGTACAAAAAACCGGCGCATCGATGTCGTCATTAGACCCAACCTAAAAAACTAGCTCGCAAGCGCATTTGTCATCGCAGGCCGCGTATTTTCATACGGGTGGGCGTTGGTTCTTGCGCCACCATATGACCTCCACGGAACACGCGATGATAAACGCCAGCCACCGCAGGGCGTGCTAACGCTCGACTAGCGTACGCCACTGACGCCTGGAAGCTAGAGGCTACCGCACAACAGAATTATACTCACGAGCATGATCGAGGCCCCCCAGCGTATGAGGCTAGGGCCCGGCCAGACGTTGATTACGACGCCGATCAGAGTGATACCGAGCGCATGGTATATGTGGTAGTCGACGGCAGTCTGATACACTGACAACGGGCGGGACGCGAGTCCATGTGCAGCAAATGCGTCAAGAGTAACCGTCGGCGCTGCGCATAACGCGCCTGTTGCAATATATCGTATTGAACTTACCCGTACGACGGCTAGAACGAGAATCTAGTACTGGAGAATAGGCGATGCCATGTTTCGATGTAGTGTCTGAAATCGACATGCATGAATTAACCAATGCGGTCGACCAGACCAATCGGGAGATTGGAAATCGTTTCGACTTCAAGGGTGTTAATGCAAAAGTAAAACAGGAAACCAATGTCCTAACCCTGGAAGCGCAGGTAGAGTTTCAGCTCAAGCAGATGATGGACATGTTAGTGCTAAAGCTGACCAAGCGCGGCATCGATGTCGAAGCACTGGAGGAAGGCAAGGTCCAAGAAACGCTGAATAGGGCCACCCAGATCGTCACGGTAAGACGGGGCATCGAAAGCGACCTGGCACGTAAACTGGTGAAAATCATCAAGGACAGCAAAATGAAAGTGCAAGCAGCGATCCAGGGAGACAAGCTGAGAGTTAGCGGCAAGAAACGGGATGACCTACAGAGAGTCATGGCCTTGCTGCGAGAAGCAAAAGTCGGCCTGCCGCTACAATTCGTCAATTTCCGTGATTGATCCGGACGGCTGATACTGAGTTTGCTTCAACCACTGATATAGCGTTCGAGTTCCTTGATCACCAATTTCTGCTCAGCGATGATCGCCTTCACGAGATCTCCGATAGAAAGCATGCCACATAATCGTTTTCCATCCATAATCGGAAGATGGCGGATACGCTTCTCGGTCATCAGCGCCATACATTGCTCAATGCTTTGATCAGGTGAAGCGTAGACAACTCGGGTCGTCATGATGTCCTGAACGGAGGTTTCTTTTGATGATTTCGCATTGAGTATCACCTTGCGCGCATAATCCCGTTCGGAAACGATGCCTACCAGCTTTTTACCCGTCATTACAAGCAGTGCGCCAACTTCTTTTTCGGACATCAGTTTGACAGCCTCAAACACCGTGGCGTCTGGTGTAATGGACCAAATATCCGACCCTTTGGCATCTAAGATCTGCTCTACTGTTTTCATAGGTGTCCCCCCAACGTCAGTTTGTAAGCCTCGACTCAATCAAGTTCGCTGATTCGATGCGCGCTCGCCGCTAACCATGTCGGACTGATCTCGACCCCCCAACCGGGGGCGTCGGGGATCTGTACCTTTCCATCGTTGGCTTCTAGCGCGGGACTGAACAACCCCTCCTGCCAAGGATAATAAGTGGTCGGTTCAATCGAGAATTCGACATAAGGGCCTACATTCTCGATCGCGCCCATCATATGTAGCGAAAACACCGTAACCATCGACAGGTTAGCGGAATGCGGAACACATGGTAGGCCAGCATCCTTCGCCATGGCTGCCACCCGCAGTGCGCGAGTGAGACCGCCAACATAACATACATCGGGTTGTACGATATCGACAACCTGGGTGGCGATCATATGCTGCCACAGTGGTAATGAATTGTCCTGCTCGCCACCGGCGACCGGAATTTCCAATGCGCAAGTCACTTCCGCCGTCCATGTGAATTCCCAGTATGGGCACGGCTCCTCGAAATGACAGACACCATTGTCGGCCAACATAGCGCCCACTTCAATCGCCTTTTTGGGCGTATAACAACTGTTGGCATCAACGAGTAACATCATCTCGTCACCAACCGCGCGGCGTACGGCCGCTACCACCGCTTCGCTGCGACCGGGCCATTCATCCTCGTCGTGCCCACACTCCTTGCCGACGCGAATCTTACAGGCATTATAGCCATGCGCGTCTCGAAGGCGTACGAGTCGATCGGCCTCGTCTTCAGGCGTGATATCTCTACGCATACTCGATGCATACACCGGGAAAGGACGCGGCTGTCCGCCTAGGAGCTTGCAAACGCTCTCGTTGGCGACCTTGCCGCGCAAGTCCCAAAGGGCCGTGTCCAGACCCGCCAACGCGCGGCGTAGATAGGAGCCCGGGAACTTGTGTTCCTTCTCAAGGATATCGTCAACCAAGGCATCGATATCGCCGGCATCGCAACCGAGTGCATGCGGTGCCACCTGTCGGTGCATTACCGTGGCAGAGATGTCGGCGTTATAGGGTGAGATCTGCCCCCATCCCTCGGCACCATCGTCGGTACGCACCCGTACCATGCTGACGAATTCATTGCTAAAGGTCTCGATGCTCTTGATTTTCATTGCCGACACCTCTGTGATTCAAACAATTAAGCTAGCACCTCGATGCGCGTTCGGAACATGAGACGCCACAAGAGTACGACGGCCGTGACTGTGAGCCCCAGCGCCAAGCCCCACCACAATCCGAGGGCGCCGAATTTGAGTGGAAAACAAAGCACCCAACCGCCGAGTACGCCAAGCAGCCAATAGCCGACAGCCGCAACCCACAACGGTACGATTGCGTCTTTCATACCACGAAGCGCACGCGTGGCGATTGCTTGCAAGCCATCAAAGACGTGAAACACGGCAGCAATACCGGCTAGCACCACCGCGAGTGGTAACACGTCAGCCGTCTGTGGATCATCGATATCCAGAAAGATCGAGACCAGCGTGGCCGGAAACGTCCACATCAGACTCGCCATGAAGGCCATGACAAGCAGACCAAGCACGAGACCGGTGACGGTGGATCGACGTACCGCTAATCGATCATTCGCGCCCATGCCTTGGGCAATACGAATGCCGATTGCCTCTCCCACCGCCAACGCCAGCACAAAGCCTACTGCCAATACGTTTATGACGATAGCGTTGGCCGCTAACCACAAGGCACCGAGTACCCCCATGAAGATCGACAACGCCGCAAAGAGACCGCCCTCCAGAGCAGTAATCCCGGCTACCGGCAGGCCTAACCGAAAGATCTGCGCGCACATCGGCCATTCTATCCTGAAGCTGGTGCGGTACAGTCGGTAAGCCTGGAAATGTTTAGAGAACGCAGTGTAGATCGCAATCGCAGCCAACATTGACCAGACTGTGATCGTGGTCGCCAAGCCCGCGCCGGCGACTCCCAGCTTAGGCAAACCAAGCTTTCCGAAAACCAATCCATAGGTAAAAAATAGGTTTACGCCGATAGCGGCCACCGCGATAACCATTACTGAACTAGTGCGCGCCAATGCACTAACGAAGTTTCTCAGTACCATGAAGCACAAGTACGGCAGAAAGCTCCAAGCTACCGCATGCAGATATTGATCTGCGAACGCAACAACCCGCATATCCTGACCCGTTAGCGCCAGCATGGGTGCTAGATACCAGCCGATTAAGGTTCCAGGGATGGACAAAACCAACGCAATCCAAAGACCTTGGCGGGTGGCACGGCTCACCCCTGCTTCGTTGTTGGCGCCGAACGCCTCAGCCGCAAGCACGCCGACAATGGATACAACCCCAACCGCGACAAGTAGCAGCTCAAAGAACACACTTGCCGCCAAGCCGACGGCGGCAAGCTCGACACTGCCGAGGCGGCCGACGATCACCATGTCGGTAAACGCCATCGCGATCTCCGCCAAATACGCAGCTGCTAGTGGTGTACTGATGCGAAGTAATGTGCGCAACTCCGCGCGGTTAAAGGCCTTCAACTACGTGCACCCGCCAGTGCGTTTCAAAATACAATCACGTTGCGCAATGCCTCGGCTCGATTGACGGACGCGATGGCTTCGTTAATGTCTTCCAATGGATAGCGCTTGCTGATTAACTCGTCCAACTTCAAGCGGTGTTGCTGGTAAAACTCGACTAGCTTTGGTACATCCACCCGCAGCCGGGTGGATCCCATCTTGCTACCCAAGATGCGCTGGCTGTTGTCGGCGATATCGACTGCTTCGATTCCTGCCTTGGCGCCAACCGGTGGCATACCGACGATGACCAAGGTTCCACCCCGTCGCAGTAAGCCGATACCTCGCTCAATCACCTTGGTGCTGCCGACAGTAACAAACACATAGTCCGCGCCACGCCCTTGCGTGAGTGAACGCACCACCGCTTGCGCGTCTTGCGTCTTGGAATTGATGGTATGGGTGGCACCAAACGCGGTGGCCGCCTCGAGTTTGTTGTCCGAGATGTCGATGGCAATAATTGGATGCGCGCCAGATAACGCTGCTCCCTGAATAGTGTTCAGGCCAACACCGCCGGTGCCGATCGCAACCAGGCTGCTACCCGACGGGACCTGCGCCGTGTTAACCACGGCTCCTAAGCCGGTGATTACGCCGCAAGCGAGTAGCGAAACGCTCTCCAATGGCAATTGCTCAGGCACCGCTACCACCTGCGACTGATCGACAACAACGTACTCGGCAAAGGCGGCGGTGCGAAAACCTTGATGAATGGATTGACCACCCTTGGCACGGAGCCGGCTTTGTTTGTCCAAACCAAAAGTACCCTCGCACAGATGGGGATCACCTTGTGCACAAAAATAGCAACGCCCGCAGGATCGGATAAGCGTGACGACGACATGGTCACCGGGTTTCGCCAATGTCACGCCGGCACCGGCCGCTTCAATGACGCCAGCCGCCTCGTGTCCATACACGACTGGTAGCGACCCCCCCCCAAGCACCCTCGATGGCGTGTATGTCGCTATGGCAAATCGCACAAGCGGCGAGCTTTACCTTGACCTCGCCGGCTTGTGGCGGATCGATGTCTATGTCTTCGATCGCCAGCGGTTTGCCGAATTCGTAACAGATGGCTGCTTTCATATCGCGTTACCTTTGCCGCGGTACTCAACCACCGACCTCGACGACGACCTCGGCTCCAGCGACTTCGGGTTCACCATCGACTATCTCTGCTGGAAAGCCAGGCGCACGTAACTTGCAATCACACGCCTCCTCCAAGCGCTTAACAATCATGGGGGACCAGGCGCGGGAACCATAACGTTGCTGTCCGTCCTTAAAGATATCGAGCACCAATGGTGAAATCTCTAGCGGTACGTTCAGCCTTTGCGCTAGACGGTCGAACAGACTCATGTCCTTCACTACCAAATCCATTGTGAAGTTGATGTTATAGCTCCCATTTAAGATCACCTGGCTTTCGGTCTCATGAACGAAAGAATTGCCAGACGAAATACGAATCGCCTCATAGGTCTTGTTGAGACCCATACCCGCTTGCTTGGCAACGGTCAAGGCTTCGCCCAGGGCAACCAGGTGCACCGAGCACAGGTAGTTGGTCACTACTTTGAGAATCGAAGCAGATCCAAGGGGGCCGACGTGAAGAATACGCCGGCCCATGACTTTGAGCGCCGGCAACGCCCTTTCGAAGGCGGCGCGTTCGCCACCAACGAAAATCGATATATTGCCGGTGGCGGCGCGATGACAACCACCAGAGACCGGACCATCCATCGGTATCGCGCCCGCCGCTTCTACGAGTGCGCCCAGTCGCTTGACCTCGGCTTCGTCAGTCGTGCTCATCTCCAACCACATCTTGTCTGGCCCAAGGCCGGCGAGCACGCCATCGCTTGCCTCCATGACCTCGCCGCTCGTCGCCGGCGAAGGTAAACAAGTGATCACCAGATCGACGGCTTGTGCCAATGCCTTGGGTGATTCCGCCCAGGTCGCGCCGTTCGTGACAAATGGTGTCGCCGCCTTCTTGTCCAAATCGCGTACCACCAGATCAAAGTTATTGCGTTGCAGGCTCTCTGCCAATTTGCCGCCGACGTTGCCGAGCCCGATAAAACCAATCTTCATTTGCCAATCCTCCGAAACTTTAATCGATACGTTACTAGACCACCGGCCTATCTAACATTTCGAGATGTAACTGGTCATCAGTGTAGGGATGTTTCGCCGCAACTTTTTCATCGAGCTCAACCCCCAATCCCGGTTCGGTCGGCGGGATGATATAGCCTTCCTGCCAATCTATCGGTCGCTTTAAGATCTCGGCATGGAACCCGTCCCACTTTCCTATGCCTTCTTGAATCAGAAAGTTCGGGCTACAGCTATCGATCTGAATGTTTGCCGCGCCCTCGATGGGACCACAATATAGGTGTGGCGCGATTTGTGCGTAATGCGCTTCCGCCATGCCGGCGATTTTCTTGGCTTCAAGAATGCCGCCCGATCTCCCCAGCGCCAATTGCAAGATCGACGCCGCTTGCTTTTCAAGTAGCGCGCGAAATTCATATTTCGTTGCCAGTCTTTCACCGGTCGCAATGGGAATACTAGTTGAGCGTGCGACGCGCGCCATCTCCTCGACATTCTCGGGCGGTACCGGTTCTTCAAACCATAAGGGATCATACGGCTCTAGCCGCTTGGCCAACCGTATGGCACTCGAGGTTGTCATTTGTCCATGCGTACCAAAGAGCAGATCACATTTGTTGCCGACCGCGTCTCGGATCTTGCTGACAAATGTCTCCGCCCTATCTAATGCGACCAACGACAACTGTCTGGGATCAAACGCCGTGTAGGGGCCGACGGGGTCAAATTTTACGGCAGTGAAGCCTTGCGCGACGTATTCCACCGCCCGCTCTGCCGCCAGATCGGCATCCGTGTATACATCGGTCTTGTCCGACGCCTTTGGGTATATATAGGTATAACACCGCAATCGCTCATGAACCTGGCCGCCCAACAGTTCGTAGACTGGTTTATTCAACTCCTTGCCAACGATATCCCAACAGGCCATTTCGATGGCACTGAGCACACCCATGATCGAAAGATCAGAGCGTTGGGTATAACAGCTCGAGTACACGATGCGCCACAGCCGCTCGATCTTGAACGGATCAGAACCCAGGACATACCGTTCACACACGTCCTCGATCATGCGTACAACAGTCTTCGGGTGGAATGGCACCGCATAGGCCTCGCCACACCCCTCTACGCCGGTATCGGTGGTGAGCTTCAGAAACACCCAGTAACGCCCGCCATAATGGGGCGGCGGGTTCGCCACCGAATAGGTCTTAACGTCGACGATCTTCATGGCAATACCCCCCTAGCTACGGCGGCCAGCCGAAGCTATCGACACCGGATTGGCGGCGATTTTAGGCACAGTTTGCTTAAGCCGCCAGCCATTTTTGCCTCGTACCAGATCGTCCTACAGGACGCTTCAAAAATGCGGGCCGGCGCGGTACGCTAAACCCATACCGCAGCTAGCGGTCAAGTGCAGAGGTCAGGAGGAGAAATCAATGATTAGCTTTGTCAGAAAAACCATGCTGGTCATCGCCGGCGCAATGCTCGCAAGCACCGGCTGGGCCGCCGAGGAGAAGGTCCTCAACATATACAACTGGTCTGACTATATCGCCGAAGATACGATCACCAACTTCGAAAAGAAGACAGGGATTAAGGTCAATTACGACGTATTTGATTCCAACGAAGTGCTAGAGGCCAAGCTGTTGGCCGGTAGCAGCGGCTACGATGTGGTGGTGCCTTCGGCCTCGTTCATGGAGCGCCAGATCAAGGCCGGTGTTTTCCGCGCCCTTGACAAGGGTAAGCTCAGTAATTGGTCAAAGTTGGACAAAGGTATTCTTAGCAGTGTCGCATTGCATGATCCCGGCAATGCCCATGGTGCGCCCTACATGTGGGGCACCACCGGCTTCGCCTTTAACACCAAGATGATCAAAAAGCGTATGCCGAATGCACCCACCGACAGCTGGGACATGATCTTCAAACCGGAAGTCGTGTCGAAGTTCGCTGATTGTGGCGTGACCCTGCTCGATGCGCCGACCGAGGTCGCAAGCTCCGCCATGAACTATCTCGGACTCGACCCCAATAGTGAAAAGAAAGAAGACTTGAAGGCGGCGGAGAAGCTGCTCAAGAGCATTCGCCCATATATTCGTTACTTCCACTCGTCGCAAAACATCAACGACCTCGCCAACGGTGAGATCTGTATCGCCATGGGTTGGAGCGGCGATATGTTCATCGCCCGCGACCGTGCGGCGGAAGCTAAGAAGGGCGTCGAGATCGAATACGTCATCCCGAAAGAGGGGGCGGTGATCTGGTTTGACATGATGGCGATTCCGGCCGATGCGCCGCATCCCGAGAATGCGCAGAAGTGGATCAACTATATTTTGGAGCCTAAAGTCGCGGCTGCCATTTCGGACTATGTTTGGTATGCGAATCCGAATTCCGCCGCTACCAAATTCGTGAGTGACGACGTCAAAAACGACCCGGCGATTTACCCACCGGCCAAGGTGCAGCAAAAGCTCTTTCCGGACAAGGCCAGGTCGGCCAAGTTCACACGCAAACTCACGCGCACGTGGACCCGCATTAAGTCCGGTAAGTGATAAACCGCACCGAGTCATAATAATAGACGCAACTTGCTCCAGTGGGCGCCCGCCCGCCGGAGCCTATCGTCAGTTGCCGGCAGCAGCGAGCGCGTAAGCATGGCACAATCGACACGAGCAACTCCGGCGCAGGAGCCCTGGAACGATCCCCACGCGCAGCCCTACATCCGCATAGAGAATGTCACCAAGAAATTCGGTGCCTTCGTTGCTGTCAACAATGTTTCACTCAATATCTATCAGAATGAATTCTTTTGCCTGCTTGGCGGGTCGGGGTGCGGCAAGAGCACATTGCTTAGGATGTTAGCGGGCTTCGATTCGCCCACGAGTGGAAAGATCTACATTGACGGCACAGACATGGAAGGCACGGCACCGTATGACCGTCCCGTAAACATGATGTTCCAGTCTTACGCACTGTTTCCACACATGACAGTAGAAAGCAATATCGCCTTTGGCCTCAAGCAAGATCGCATTTCGAAGACACAGACTACTCAACGCGTGCAAGACATACTCGAGTTAGTTCAGTTAAGCCCGTTTGCACAGCGCAGGCCACACCAGCTTTCGGGCGGTCAACGCCAACGGGTCGCGCTCGCCCGTGCCCTTGTCAAACAGCCTAAGCTTTTGCTGCTCGACGAACCACTGGCGGCGTTAGATAAGAAACTGCGCGAAGAGACACAGTTTGAGTTGGTAAACATTCAGGAACAGACCGGCGTCACGTTTATGGTGGTCACCCACGACCAAGAGGAAGCGATGACGCTGTCTTCACGTATCGGAGTCATGAATGCTGGCGAGATCGTACAAACCGGCACGCCGACAGAGATATACGAATATCCAGGGTCGCGGTTCGTGGCCGACTTTATTGGTTCGGTGAATATCTTCGAGGGGCGGATCACCGAAGACGAAGCCGACCATGTTCGTATCGACTCTGAAGAGGCAGGGTGTAGCCTATACATCGATCATGGTGTTACCACGACTTCTGGCGCAAAAGTGTGGTTTGCAGTGCGGCCGGAGAAAATAGCGATCTCTAGGGACAAGTCCGATGCTGACGAAAACTGTACCAGCGGCACGGTGCAAGAGATCGCCTATATGGGTGACTTGTCCATTTATCACGTCGAGCTCGAAAGCGGTAAGCGCGTGCGCGTAACCATGCCGAATCTTGTGCGTGGGGTCAGCGATGCCATTACTTGGGATGAACAGGTTTATCTAAGCTGGCGCCCCTCTAGCGGCGTGGTGCTTATGGCATGAGTCGCGCCGGCTATGTACCGTTGGGTGAGCGTGTGGCTGCCGGTGCCGAGCCACTTAGCCGAATCCTATGGCGCTTTCCACCCTACCGCTGGTGCGTGACACTGCTGCAACGGATGGGATTCACTGGTCGTTCCGCCGTTATTGCCATCCCTTATCTTTGGCTATTGCTATTCTTTCTCGTTCCGTTTGCTTTCGTACTAAAGATCTCGCTGGCCGAAGCGCTTATCGCACGGCCGCCGTATTCGTCGCTGTTCGAATGGACCGAGGAGGCCTACTTGGTCATCAAGATGAACGTGGCCAACTATCAGTTCCTGATTGAAGATGATCTCTATTGGACCGCCTATCTAAACTCCGCCAAGGTGGCGTTAATCTCCACCTTTTTTTGCTTAGTCATTGGTTATCCCATGGCTTATGGCATGGCGCGCGCTGATCCTTCCTGGCGTAACGTGTTGTTGCTGTTAGTCATACTCCCGTTTTGGACCTCGTTTCTGCTCAGGGTGTACGCCTGGATCGGCATACTGAAGAACAACGGCATCATAAACAATATCCTGATGGGCTTGGGCATCATCGATGAACCCATTGTCATGATGCAGACCAACTTTGCCGTGTATTTAGGCATTGTCTACTCATATTTGCCATTCATGATCCTGCCGCTCTACGCCAACCTGGAACGGTTAGACCGAACGTTGCTAGAGGCGGCGGCCGATCTCGGTTGTCGACCGATAAAGGCGTTCGTCTACATCACCCTACCGTTATCGCTGCCCGGCATCATCGCCGGTTCGCTGCTGGTGTTCATCCCCGCCGTCGGTGAGTTTGTCATCCCAGCCCTACTCGGCGGGCCAGACACCCTCATGATCGGGCGCGTATTGTGGGATGAATTCTTTGCCAATCGTGATTGGCCGGTAGCGTCCGCTGTTGCTATCGCCATTCTGCTTTTGTTAGTGGTGCCGATCGTGATCTTTCAACGATTCCAGGCACATGAGGCAGGGGCATGAACAACAACCGATCCTATTTTCTGATCAGTTGCATGGTGTTCGGATTTGCGTTTCTGTATGTGCCTATCCTTTCGTTGATCATTTTCTCGTTTAACAAATCGAAACTGGTGACCGTCTGGGCCGGCTTCTCGACCAAATGGTACGGGGCGCTGCTGCAGAATGAACAGATCCTGCAGGCAGCATGGATAAGTCTACGTATCGCCTTTGTCAATGCCTGCTTCGCGGTGGCGCTCGGCACCTTGGCTGGCTTTGTCTTAGCCAGGCTCGGACGTTTTCGTGGGCGTACGTTATTCACGGGTATGGTCACCGCGCCGCTGGTGATGCCCGAGGTTATTACCGGGTTGTCTTTGTTGCTCTTGTTCGTGGCTATGCAAGATCTGATCGGCTGGCCACAAGGGCGGGGCATTACCACAATCACTATCGCCCATATTACATTCTCCATGGCGTACGTAGCGGTGATCGTGCAATCGCGCCTATCCAGCGTAGACGAGTCGGTGGAAGAAGCCGCGTTGGATCTCGGCGCCCGACCAGCGAAGGTGTTCTTTGTGATCACGCTTCCAATCATTGCACCAGCGTTGGTCTCGGGTTGGCTGCTGGCGTTCACCATGTCGCTGGACGACCTGGTGATAGCAAGTTTCGTCTCCGGTCCCGGATCAAGCACACTGCCCATGGTCGTGTTTTCGAAAGTACGTTTGGGCGTAAGCCCGGAAATCAATGCACTCGCCAGCATCATCGTGCTCTTAGTTTCGATGGGCGTCATCGCAGCCGGATACCTCATGCACCGGCAGCAGAAGATCCGCCAGCGCGATATCCAATTTGCCATTGCGGCTAACAAATAACGCGGCCAAAATTCGGAGAAAGCGAGCGATTCATGCCTATTTTTCGATCGAGCTATGCCAACGAGTTGTGGGAAAAGGATAAGCATCATTTTCTGCACCCCTGGCAACATTTTGATTCCTTCCAGAAAGAAGGGGCGTTAATAATCGACAGGGGCGAAGGCCCCTACGTTTTCGATATAGAGGGCAAACGCTATCTGGACGGTATCGGCGGTCTTTGGTGCGTAAACATTGGCTATGGGCGCGATGACATGGTCAACGCGATAGCCAACCAAGCCAAGCGCCTGCCCTTCTTCTCAGCCTTTGTCGATACCACTAACCCGCCAGCGGCCGAGCTCGCATCTAAGTTGGCCTCGCTGACGCCAGGTTCACTGAATCATGTCAGTTTTAGCTCTAGCGGATCAGCCGCAAACGACACCGCCGTCCGGCTCGCACACTATTACCAGAGTCGTCGAGGAAGACCTGAAAAAAGGCACATCATCTCGCGCAAGGATGCCTATCATGGCAGTACCTATTTAGGTATGTCACTTGGCGGCAAGATGGGTGACCGCTCCCCTTACTTCCACTACATCGATGACTTCATCCATCACGTGTCATCACCGAATGGCTACCGTCGACCCGAGGGTATGACGGTCGATGGCTTCTGTGATGCGCTAGTAGAAGAATTCGAGCAGAAGATCCTCGAAGTGGGCGGCGACAAGGTGGCCGCATTTATTGCTGAACCGATTCAGGGCGCGGGTGGTGTGATCGTGCCGCCAGCTGGTTACCACCAACGAATGTGGGAAATATGCAAGCGTTATGACATTCTTTACATCTCAGACGAGGTAGTGACCGCATTCGGGCGTTTGGGCCACATGTTCGCCACTAAAGCGGTATTCGACATTCAACCCGACATCATTGTCACGGCAAAAGGTATTACCTCTGGTTACGTTCCCCTGGGAGCAACGCTTTTTTCCGATGAGATCTTCGAAGTAATTAGCGCGCCTGACCCGGATGCATTCTTTACCCACGGTTTCACTTACGCGGGCCATCCGGTGGCCTGTGTGGCAGCGCTAGAGAACATCGCCATCATCGAACGCGAGAAAATCTGCGAGCACGTACGGGAAGTCGGTCCATACTTTGAGGAGCAACTGCAAACATTGTGCGATTTACCGCTAGTCGGTGATGTTCGTGGCCGGGCGTTTATGATGTGCATCGAATATGTAGCCGACAAACGGACCAAAGCACTGCTACCTGATGAAGCTAACATTTCCAAACGAGTGTCCGACGCGTGTGAGGCGCGTGGTTTGATCGTACGGCCTGTCGCCCACCTTAACGTTATGTCGCCGCCGCTGATCGTTACGCCTGCACAGGTCGATGATATGGTCGAGATCTTGCGCGAGAGCGTGGGTAACGCGGCCGGAGACCTGAAAAAAGCAGGTTTTCTCGACTGACGCCTGAAAATTGCCTGCCGGATGGCGCAGAGCATCTCGTAAGACACCTTAATTCGGAATTGACGCTCCCGTCTTACAAAACAGGGATCCCGCCGGCCGGATTGCGGACACATAGATTTTTGCTCACCGCCAATACGCACGCGTTTGGTTGGCATAGTAAGGATTAACATCGTGCCCACCAACGCACGTCATCGACATACCGAGATTAGGGTATCCTGCACGCGACACTAACTAGTTCGGGTATAGTGGACCGGGACCAACTTCTGGATCGTAACAATGGACGATCGCTACTCAATCCTCTTTGAACCGATACAAATTGGTCCAAAGACCGCCAAGAACCGTTTCTACCAGGTACCGCACTGCAATGGCATGGGCCACGCCCTACCTCGGTCGGTTGCGACCATGCGTGGGATCAAGGCCGAGGGTGGTTGGGCCGTAGTCTGTACGGAAGAAACAGAGATTCACGCCAGCGGCGAGATTGCGCCATGTCTAGAGGGTCGCCTATGGGATGACAGTGATATTCCAGCCATGGCTCAAACGGCGGAAGCGGTGCACATCCACGGCGCCTTAGCTGGAATAGAACTCGTCTATAACGGCCATGCCGCACCCAATCGATTCAGCCGCATCCCGCCGGTAGCGCCCAGTAGCATTTCAGTCACTAGCCGCGACCCGGTACAAGCCCGCGCCATGGATAAGTCTGACATTAAGGCTGTACGAAAGTGGCATCGAGCCGCCGCATTGCGCGCCAAAAAAGCCGGTTTCGATATCATCTACGTCTATGCCGGCCACAACCTGGCGCTACCGATGCATTTTATCTGCAAACGACTCAATCAAAGAACTGACGAATATGGCGGCCCACTCGAGAATCGAGTACGTCTGTTTCGCGAACTGATCGAAGAAACTAAGGAAGCCGTCGGTGACCACTGCGCGGTGGCGGTGCGTTTCGCCGTCGATGAGTTAATCGGCCCGCAGGGCATCACCCACGAAGACGAAGGTCGGGAAGTAGTAGAAATGCTAGCCGAACTGCCGGATCTCTGGGACGTCAATGTAAGTGACTGGACGAACGACTCCGCCACCTCACGCTTCGAAGACGAAGGTTACCAGGAAAAGTACACCGCCTTCGTCAAATCCATGACAACCAAGCCGGTGGTGGGCGTGGGTCGTTTCACATCACCCGACACCATGGTATCCCAGATACGGCGCGGTGTGCTTGACTTTATTGGTGCCGCGCGTGCGTCCATCGCAGATCCCTTTCTGCCCAAGAAAATCGAGGAAGGTCGAACAAATGAAATCCGCGAATGCATCGGTTGCAACATCTGCGTGGCTAGCGACATGATGGTCGCACCGATTCGGTGTACTCAGAACCCGACCATGGGCGAGGAATGGCGGCGTGGCTGGCACCCGGAAACGATCGAACCTAAGCGATCCGACGACGACGTACTAGTCGTGGGGGCCGGGCCAGCGGGATTGGAATGCACGCTGGCACTGGCGCATCGTGGCTATCGAGTCACCCTAGCGGAGGCAACGGATGAGCTTGGCGGGCGTGTGAGCCGTGAGTCGCGCCTGCCGGGACTGAGCGTATGGGCGCGGGTACGCGACTATCGTGTTTCTCTGATACGGCAGATGGACAATGTCGCCATTTACGAACAAAGCCGTTTGACGGTCGACAACGTGCGTGAATTCAACCTGTCGCACGTGTTCGTGGCGACCGGCTCGACCTGGCGACGTGATGGCATGGGGCGACAACACCGCAACCCGATTCCTGGTCTTGAGAAAATGCAAGCGCTTACGCCGGATGACATCATGGATGGGGTTAAACCGCATGGCCATGTCGTTGTCTATGATGATGATCACTACTATCTGGGCGGCGTGCTCGCCGAAAAACTTAAACGTGACGGACATCCAATTACCCTCGTCACCCCAGCCCCCGACGTTTCGACCTGGACACATAACACGCTGGAACAAGAGCGCATCCAGACTCATCTCTTGAACATGGGTGTCAATATCGTTCCCCAAACCAGGGTTGGCTCGGTCGCACCGGATCGTGTTGAACTAGTTTGTGTATTTACGAGCAGGTCGAGATGGCATGCGTGTAACAGCGTCTTGCTGGTAACCGAACGTATCCCCAATGACGCGCTCTATCAAGCACTACAAGCCGACACAAACGCCCTGGCGGCAGCGGGTATTAAGACGGTACGAACAATCGGTGATTGTCACGCACCGGGTATAATCGCTGCTGCTGTTCATTCTGGCCATCTCGCGGCGCGTGAATTTCAAGCCGTGATCAGAGATATCCCGTTTAAACGGGAACGGGTCCAACTCGCAACTGAATGAGCCCTTCCGTGGATTCTTGTATCATGATGGAGTGAAAACAGCGCGCTCCACGAAGAAGTGTGGCATGTCGAGACTATACCTAGCCTGTGGGGGTCTACTGATTGCGCTAGCACTTACGTCAGTCGATGTCGGTGCCAACAACGGTACGCATCGCGACGTCATTCGCGACTTCTTGATTGTTAAATACTGTGGTTTTGATAGCTATGATGTTACCGCCGGTTTTCGTATCGAGATCATGCGTCTTATCGACGATGGAAAAACTTCCTCATCAGCAGCGCAGATTGATCGTGCGGCCGCCGCCGAAGAAGTGCGACGCGATTGGACCAATCGCGGTTCCGGCCACGCCGACCCCCGGTGTATGACCAAGGGACGGGCCGCGATGGATCACTTTCTGGCTGTGCTTTATAACGAGAAGTAGTTAGCGGTTCGTCGAAACCGCGCCGTATGGTAGGCAATGTCGCCAAACATGGTGTTGATCATCGTCAAACGTTTGAGATAGTGGCCGATGGGCAATTCATCGGTCATGCCCATACCACCGTGTAGCTGAATCGCTTCGTGCCCGACCAGCCGCCCCGCTTTGCCGACCTGCACCTTAGCAGCAGAAGCGGTGCATTGCCGCTCCGCGGTGGATTCCGTCAATCTACAAGTAGCGGCGTAGACCATAGACCGGCAAAGTTCGCAGGCCATAAATACATCGACCATGCGATGCTGAAGCGCCTGAAAACTGCCAAGGGTCTTTCCAAACTGTTCGCGCGTCTTGATATATTCGAGTGTCATCTCATAGAGCACCGACATCGCCCCCACTGCCTCCGCACAGGTGGCGGCGATACCATGGTCACAGGTCTCTTCTATAAACGCTGACGCATGGTCCTTATCACCGATTAGGTCATCGGCGTCCACGCGCACATTATCGAGCTTGATATCGGCCGCACGCTGGCCATCGATCGTCGGGTAATGTCGCGCACTAACTCCAGACGCGCCCATATCGACCAGAAACAGTGACACGCCCATGGGGTCACGTTGGTTGCCCGTCGTACGCGCGGAAACCAACACTTTATGTGCCGTGTTCGCGTAATGTACTACGCATTTATATCCGTTCAGTCGGTATCCAGCTCCATCCTCGGTCGCAGTAGTCGAGACATCGGCGAGGTCGAAGCGCGACGTTGGCTCGGCGAAAGCAAACGTGAGCCGTAACGAACCATCGCTCAGTGCTGGCAGTAGTGCTTGTTTTTGCTGCTCGGTCGCGGCCCGATTCAAGATGTGCCCGGCCACGACAACGCTACTGAGGTAAGGCGACGCAACTAACCCTCGACCAAAGGATTCCATGATAATCATGGTATCTACCGGCGTGCCATCGAGCCCGCCGTAACCTTCAGGAAATGGTAGCGCGAGCCAGCCGAGCTCGGCAAACCGCTGCCAATGTTCGGGTAGATATCCATCGTCGGTAGCGACAATACGTTGTCGCGTTTCGAAATCGTAGTGCTCGGCAACGAATCGGTCGACGCTGTCGCGAAACAGTTGTTGAGCTTCGTCAAAGCTAAAGTCCATGGTTATAACCCGAGCACCGCTTTGGCGACGATGTTCTTTTGAATCTCGTTACTGCCACTGAAGATCGACAGTTTGCGCAGATTAAAATAACTGGCTGACGCCAACATTGCATAGTCAGGGCCAACCGCGGGTATATTCGCATCTTGCCACAACGCCGGACGAAGGTCGGGACACGCATAGTAGCCAAGCGCATCGACGATAAGCTCGGTGATACGCTGCTGGATCTCTGTACCGCGGATCTTGAGGATGGAAGCTTCGGGACCTAAATCGCTACCGGCTTCGGTCTCAAATAAGTATCGCAGCTCGGTGACTTCGAGTGCCTTGAGTTCGATCTCGAGTAGGGCGATCTGATCTGCGAACCAAGGATCTTCAAGCAGCGGCTTGCCTTGCGCCCGTTCGCTTGCCACAATTGTTTTCAGCCGCCGCAACATCGTACCGGAACGAGCGACGTCGGCCGTGCCTATACGCTCCACGCTCAACAGATACTTGGCATACGACCAGCCTTTCCCTTCCTCGCCCACTCGATTTTCAATCGGTACGCGAACATCCTGAAAATAGCATTGGTCGATCTCGTGGCCACCGTCAAAGGTAATGATGGGACGGCGCGACAAGCCCGGCGAACGCATATCTATAAACAGCAGGGTGATGCCCTGTTGTTTCTTGCCGGAACTGTCGGTGCGCACGAGTGCGAACATCCAGTCAGAAACGTGCGCCGCCGTGATCCAGATTTTCGAACCGTTGACGACGTAATGTTCACCATCGAGTACCGCTTTACATTGCAACGATGCCAGATCAGACCCGGAATTGGGTTCGGAGAAACCCTGACACCACCACTCCTCGCCCGATGCGATGGGCGGCAAGAAGCGCTGCCTTTGCCAGTCGCTACCGTATTCGATGAGCAGCGGTCCGATCATGTCCCAGCCGTACCACGGAAGTCTGGGCGCACAGTTAAAAGCCAATTCATCATGAAATACGTACTGTTGCGCCAGACTCCAGCCAGGACCACCATACTCGGTTGGCCAATTCGGCACCGTCCAACCCTTTTGGCAAAGCTTTCGATGCCAGCCCATGTGTCCCTCGCGGTCGAGTTCCTCGCCGCGTTCTACGCGGTGTTTGATATCATCGGGTAAATGGGTACGAATAAACGCTCGAACCTCTTGCCGAAACGCCTGAACATCTTTGCTAAAGGCAATATCCATAGGTAGGCTGCTCGCCTTGGTAAATCGACACCCTATGATAATTCACGATAGCGACAGGTTCGACCCGCGCAACACCATTTTCGCATAAATCGTAGGTCGTACTGGAAAGGGCGCAAACTATGAAGGGTTTCATTGAAACGTACCGCGGCGTAGTGTATCCATGGCATTGTGACCACCAAGGCCATTTGAACACCATGCACTATGTGGGCATGTTCGATATGGCGTGTTGGCACCATATATCGGCGTTGGGATTTACACGTGCCTACGTGCAAGAACAGGGCACCGGGTTCGTGGATGTCAAAGACACCATCGAATACAAAGTTGAACAGCCGGTCGGCAGCTTACTGGTGATCGAAAGCGGATTGGTACGCATGAGTAACACTTCCATCACTGCCTTGCATCGTATGCGAAATACCGAAACCGGCGATATCGCAGCCACATCAGAAAAGATATCGGTCTACTTTGATCTGAAGCAGCGCCACAAAACAGCATTACCCGATGATCTCGCCAAGGTGATGGCACAAAACGTCGTCGAGCAAGAAGGCTGATATGCGCGAGTTCAGAGAAACGCTTTATCCGCATTGGGGGCAATTCTTTTCTATCGACGAGGTGCTCTTCGAGCACAAAACAGAGCATCAATACCTCGTCATCTTCAAGAACGCCGAATACGGACGGGTCATGGCGCTGGATGGGATTATCCAAACAACCGAGCGGGACGAATTCATTTATCATGAGATGCTGGCCCATGTACCCATCCTGGCCCACGGCCATGCACGTCGGGTATTGATTGTTGGTGGTGGTGATGGCGGCATGTTGCGCGAGGTGCTGCGCCACAAGTCCGTGGAGCATGTGACTCAGGTAGAAATCGACAAACAAGTCATCGAGATGTGCAAGCACTATTTACCCAACCACTCTCAGGGTGCTTTCGATGACGCCCGTGCCAATATCGTCATCGACGATGGTGTCGAATACGTGAATAACTCAGACGACACCTTTGACGTCGTCATCTCCGACTCGACCGACCCCATCGGGCCTGGTGAAGCACTTTATACGAGCAGGTTCTACAGCGGCTGCAAACGTTGTCTACGTGAGGGCGGTGTACTGGTAACACAGAATGGGTGCACCTTCGGCCAACTCGATGAAGTCACTACTACCGCGAAACGCTTGCAGTCATTGTTCGCCGATTACACTTTTTACTCCGCCGCTATACCGACATATATCGGTGGCATCATGGCCTTCGCCTGGGCAACGAACGACAGTTCACTGAGAAAAACATCGATTGAAGTCCTACGTAAACGCTATGCAAAAAGCGGTATCACGACGCGATATTACACGCCCGGCGTCCATCAAGCAGCGTTCGCACTGCCACAGTATGTTATTGAAGCGATTGAGTAAGATACTTAAGCACTATGCAGCGAGGCGCATAGGTGGGCGTAAAACGCCGCGGCTCATTGCGGAACGCAGTTAGTGCAATGAAATCGAACCCCGGAACATACGCACTAATTCTGCGAAGTCATTCGAAAGCCAAGGCTCAAATAGGCCGTTGGCGACAGCTCGACCTCAAGCCGGGATATTATATCTACGTCGGCAGCGCATTGGGGCCGGGCGGCGTGCAAGCACGGGTATCCCGACATTGTCGTCTGCTAAAGCCCAACCGCTGGCACATAGACTATCTGCGCGAGTTTGTGAGTCCACTTGGCGCGTGGTATAGCCACGACACCAAACATCTTGAGCATCGATGGGCGCAGGTCTTGCATCATATGAAGAATATGTCTTCGATCGAGGGGTTCGGATGCAGTGATTGCAAGTGTTATTCGCACCTATTCCAGAGTCCTACAACACCGGATCTGGCGGAGTTTTCCGGTGTCACTGGTGGCAAGGTTGAATCATGGCGCTACCGATCTGCTGACTAATAACGCACTTGGGCGAATCGCTTAGTTCGGCCCAAAACTGCCGAAGATGGAGCAAACAATGAAACCGATAAAAGATGCGAGTCATTTCTATGAGGTCGAGCGCAGACAACGTCATGCCGAGCGGCCTGGATTTCGCATCAACGAACTTCAGATTTCGCCGACACAAAAGGTGCCTTGGCACTACCATAGCAATATCCAAGACACATTCTATGTAATCGAAGGATGTATCAGGATTTTCCTACAGGATCCGAAAGAGGAAGTTAGGCTCAAGCCCGGTGGTACCTATTCCGTGCCACCACGCCGCCCTCACCTCGTCATAAATGGCGGGAATACCTCGGCTACTTTCCTCACACTTCAAGGTATCGGCGACTACGACTTCGTTCCACTGGTTTCAAAACGTGACGCCTAACTCAAGGTGGAACGGACGGACCACAAGCGCTGTGATAACTGCGGCCAGCCGTCCACCACCACGCTAGGGCGTTCTATGCTTTATTGTCAACTCACTTCGCCAAATTGCTTGGCGTCCACATGATATATTGGGGTACGGGACGCGAACGAACTCAGAATGAATATGCGGCTCTGCTAGCAGGGGGCTGGCTGGAAATACATGAGGACATGGTTTCCACCTTTGGGTTTCATGGGCGTTGTCGAGGGCTCGAAGGCCTGGTGGCATGCCTGCCCGAGACCGGGTTCATACATCGTCAGCGCAGTTGACTCAAATCACAACTTATCCCTCAACGTGTAATACAACATACCCAAGACCAGGCCTGGCCAACGTAGCAAAGTGCCGCCCGGAAACGTGCGCTGCGGAATACGGCTAAAGACATCGAATCGTTCGGCGGTGCCGGCGATGGCCTCGGCGATGAGCTTACCGCCCATCGAGGCCAGCGCAACGCCGCTACCCGAGTAACCTTGCGCGTAATAGACATCACCCTCGAGTCGACCGAAAGTCGGTAAACGATTCATGGTGACAGCGAGCGTACCGCCCCAAGCATAATCGACGCGCGTATCTGCGAGCTGTGGATATACGCGCAGCATGTACTTGCGAACAAATCGCTTCATGTCCGATGGGAAGCGGCCCGTATAATTTTCGCCGCCACCGAAAAGCAACCGATGATCGGCGGACAATCGATAGTAGTCGATGACAAACTTAGTGTCTTGCACCGCGACATCGTCACGGATGAGGCTGCGCGCTTTGTTTTCACCTAATGGTTCTGTTGCCAACATAAAGTTATTAATGGGCATGATCTTGCCACTGATACGGGGCTCCAATCGGCCGAGATAGGCGTTGCAACCAAGCACCACATATCGTGCGTGAACGTTGCCATGTTCAAGGCAGACGTCGGAGCCATTCGATACTTTCTGGATACGTTTTGCGCGCGAGTTTTCAAAAAGTTGCGCACCCGCCTCATCGGCGGCACGCGCCAACCCCAACGCATAATTCAGCGGGTGTAGGTGACCAGCACCGCTATCTAGTATGCCACCATAATAGACATTGGTGCCAAGCGTCCCTGCCACCTCATCGCCTGATATAACACGTACGTGTGGGTAGTCGTAGCGCTTTTTGAGGACATCAACGTAACGTTCGAAGTACGCGTTCTCTCTACGCTTATAGGCAACGGTGAGTACACCGGGTTTCAAATCACAAGCGATGTTATGACTTGCGATCCGCCCCCTAACCGTTGCCTTGGCCTCCTCTGCTAACTCCCATAAAAACTTAGCGTCCTCGCGGCCGACGATCTTCTCAAGCTCGATGACATCTTTACGCTGTCCGGTCGAAAGCTGGCCGCCGTTGCGACCAGAGGCGCCCCAACTGATGCGTTCGGCTTCGACTAATTTTACGTCGTAGCCACGCTCGGCGAGATGGATCGCGCTAGAGAGACCGGTAAACCCACCACCAATAATACAGACGTCGCAGCTGACATCTCCCGCAAGCGGCGCGTAGTCCTTTAGGCCAATAGCGGTAGCAGCGTAATAGGAGTCGATGTGTTGCGAAGGTGCGCGCGAGATCACAGATACCAATCGTATTCCAAAGGCGGCAGATGGCGCCTGAACTTCTCCATTTCACCGCGCTTGGTTGCACAGTAAAGCTCGATGTAGTGCGGGTCGATGTAGGAAGCAAGTGTCGTCGAGGTTGCCAGCCTGTTCAACGCCTTGTCGAGGTCTAGAGGCAGGTTGGGATCGGCCACGGTGCAGGCGTTACCGTCAGACGACGGTCCGGGATCGATCTTGTTCACCAGCCCATGATGTACCCCGGCCAGCAACACCGCCAACGTCAGATAAGGATTTGCATCGGCCCCCGCCACCCGGTGTTCAACCCGTCGCGCATTGGCCGATCCACTCGGTATCCTACAGGCCACCGAGCGATTGTTTAGTCCCCAACTCTTGGTGACCGGCACATAGGTGTGGGGCCTGAAGCGGCGATAGGCATTGACGTTGGGCGCGAATATGGCGAATGAGTCTGCCATTGTCGTCATCAATCCACCGATGGCATATCGCAGGGCATCGCTACCCGATGCACTACCATCGTCGAAAACATTCTTTCCGTCTTTAGCAACCAAACTGATATGCACGTGCATACCGTTACCGCTCAAGTCCGCAAACGGCTTCGACATAAACGTGGCGTTCAGACTATGGCGAGTGGCGACGGACTTGATGATGTGGCGAAGTAGCGCACAGTGATCGGCAGCGATTAGCGGTAAATCCGTGTGGTGCAAATTGATTTCGTATTGTGCCGGTGCGAATTCGGTCGTAGCCACAGACGTCGGAACATTTTGTGCGCGTGCCGCATCTTCCACCGCGGCGAAAAACTTCGCGTGACCTTCTAGTTCGGCAATTCCGAAGACTTGCGTGGTGTTCTCGCGCTCGCCGGTAATAGCTGAGACGCTCGCCTGTGGAAATCCCCGTGCATCGCGCTCCTTGTCCAGTAGGTAGAACTCAAGCTCAAACGCAATAACCGGTGTCAGGCCAAGCTCGGAGAATTTGTCGATAACGCGGGCGGCTACGTTGCGAGGATCGACGGCGGACGGCGTACCATCTTCATTGCGCATATTCATTAACACTTGCGCGGTCGGCGCTTCCGTCCACGGGCAAGACACCAATGTACCGGGAACGGGTACGGCAGTGCCATCGGGATCGCCATCCGTCACGCCCATGCCTAGGGGGTTATTACAATGGCCGGTGACATCCAGAAAATACGTCGAGTGTGGCAGTAGTACGCCGCTGGTAAAGATGTTGTCGAATTCATCGCGTCCGAATCGCTTACCCCGCACGATTCCACAAAGATCTACCAATATCGCATCGATGAATCGTGTATCCGGATATTTTTCTAGAAACTGTTCTAGCTCTTGTAATCCGCTCAGTAGTTTTGAGTTATCTTTCATCTGCGCCTACCTTGCGTCTTGAATCCGATAGTATGCGTAAGCTGCTCGTAGTGCCCAACGGCGTAATGCGGCAAAAGGAAATTTCGGTGCCAGTCCACGCATTACGCTAGGAAAAGGTTCAACGTACTTGTTCGGCTCCGCAATATGTCGTGCCAACATCATGCCGGTCCACGGGGCGGTATTCACGCCATTAGCCTGATAACCGAAACCGTACCAAACGCTAGGATCATCATCCAGCTGCCCGACCGATGGTGTGAGCTTACGGGTCATACAAACAAGTCCGCGCCAAAAGTGGGTAATCGGTACGCCCCGCCAGCCGGGGAATACCTCGGCCAGCCGCCGGATCATCCAGTCCCGCATACGCGCGCCATCCTGGGGATGCCCTGTGGTATCGCCGCGGGCACCGAATAAGAAACTGCAATCCGGCAACATACGATAATAGAACAACAGGTTTCGTGTGTTACAGATAGGGCTAGACGTATGCCAACTCTGTCGTCCTAATTCTTCATCGGTCAGCGGGCGCGTGGTGATGATGTTGGATAACGCCGGCAATGTCATTTTATCGAACGCCTGATGCAATCCCTCGCGGGTGAACCCGTTTGTAGCCACCACAACACGGTGCGCCGCGAGCGTCGCCTGTTTGGTAACCAGGCGATGTATGCTACCAGTGTGTACCCATTCGAGAACACGGCTATGAGGGTGTAGCCGCGCGCCGCGTCGGGCTGCCGCAACTGCCAGGCCCTTGAGAAACTTGAGCGGGTTCAGCGCAAACCCTGCGGCCATGTGCATGGCTCCGAATTGCTCGGTTGAGTCGTGACCAAGTTCGATGAACTCGGATTTAGTTAATACGCGTGTCTTGATTCCGAACAGCGATGACAACGCCTGTGCCTCTTCTTGTAACCCTTGAAATCTCGATGGGTGATGAGCAACCGTAAAGTTGCCATCGCCCTGGCGATCGAGGTCTATGGTTTCGTCAATCGCTAGCGACTCCACCAAGTCTATGCCCTCAAGCTGGGATGCAAAGAAGCGTTTGGTTTCATCGAGGCCATGTCGTTTAATCAATTGTTGGATCGATAGTCGGCTAGCTGGCAAACAGCACAATCCACCGTTGCGACCAGATGCACCCCAACCGATATGTCCTGCCTCTAATACACGGACATCGATGTCATAATCTCTTGCCAAGTGCAAGGCGGCAGACAGACCTGTATAACCGCCACCAATAATGGCGACATCACACGCAACGTCGCTTAGGAGGGGTTGGTAACCGTTATCCGTTGTCGTGTTAGTCGCTTCCCAATAACTGGGTACCGGCTGAGTGTCATCGTAAACAGATGAGTGATACATACACAAAGCGAGTTACTTTTCGAAACGACTACTGGTCGGGGCCTGAATCTTCGTGCCGTGGTAGATCATCTCTTACGTCGAACCAATCCAACTGGCTATGCGTCCAAATATGGTATTCGGGTACGATTTTCTCGGGATCATCCAGGGTCACGATGTTGATATCTACCGTTTTCGCATTCTCGACCTCTCGATAGGCAATCTGGGTCCCACAGTCTCGACAGAACAAACGAAGGCCCCACGAGGAAGATCGAAACTTGCCCGGCTCACCCGCACACAAGAAATCATTGATGGGTATCGTCGCCCAGGCAAGCACTGGCGCCCCCGCCGAGCGCTGACATAAACGGCAGTGACAATACCCCGCATCTAGTGGTCTCGCATTCAGTCGATAGCGGACCGCCCCGCACAGACAACCACCCTCTAACGGAAGATCGTCACTCACACCATTATCGCCGATGGTTAGCGCGACCTACGCTACGCCCAATTGTGCCGCTGTCATATCCAGACATTTTCTTGCGATCGAGATTAGTTCATCGATTTGTGATTTAGTGATAATTAATGGCGGCGAAACAATCATTGCGTCGCGTACGGCACGCATCACCAGCCCATTGTCAAAGCAGAACTCTCGGCACAACACTCCAGTTTTGCCTTCTGGTTGAAAGGTCTGTTTATTTTCCTTGTTCTTAACTAACTCGAGCGCCCCGAGGAAACCGGCACTACGTGCTTCACCGACCAACGGATGATCGGCCAACTCGCTCCAACGCTTGCGAAGGTAAGGGCCGGTTTCACGCTCCACATTCTCGACGATTTTTTCATCGCGTAAGATCTTGATATTGGCAGCGGCCACCGCACAGGCGGTAGGATGGCCAGAGTAAGTAAAACCATGCTGGAATTCGCCACCTTTATCGATCAACGCATCGGCAACGCGATCGCCAACCATCACCCCACCGATGGGCACATATCCGGACGACAGGCCTTTGGCAATGGGCATCAAATCCGGCTTGAGGCCGAAGTAATCGCTGCCGAACCATTTACCGGTGCGCCCAAAGCCACAGATCACCTCATCTACCACCAATAAGATATCGTACTGCTTACAAATACGTTGGATCTCTGGCCAGTAGGTATCTGGCGGGATAATGACACCACCGGCCCCTTGAATGGGTTCAGCGATGAACGCGGCCACACGATCAACGCCCAATTCGTTTATCTTGATCTCCAGCGCCTTCGCTACCTTGATACCGAACTCCGCGGGAGACAGGTCAGCGCCGCTGAAATACCAATAGGGTGCTTCTATATGTACGATGTTGGGAATCGGTAGGTCGCCCTGTTTGTGAATATGTGGCATACCACAAAGGCTGGCACCGGCAACGGTACTGCCATGGTAACCGTGCTCACGGCTGATAATTATTTTTTTGGTCGGTTTATCTTGCAGGTCCCAATATCGGCGAACCATACGAACCACAGTATCGTTCGCTTCGGAGCCGGAGTTGGTATAGAACACGTGATTCAGTCCGGCCGGCGTGACCTCCGCAAGTAAACGCGACAGCTCGATCGCCGGCGGATGTGAAGTCTGAAAGAAACTATTGTAGTACGGCAAATCCAACATCTGCCGCCGCGCGACATCAGCCAACTCTTGGCGACCATAACCAACGTTCACACACCACAGTCCCGCCATGCCGTCGAGTATGCGGGTACCGTTCGAGTCCCATAGATAAACACCCTCTGCGCGCGTGATGATTCGGGCACCCTTCGCGTGCAACTGTCTATAGTCAGTAAACGGCTGCAGGTGGTGGCGCCGATCATAGGCTTGCAAGGCAACCGTGGTCATTTTGTCGTTCATCATAATTACCAATCACCGCGTTGGCATCTATACATTTAAGAGCAAGTATTCGCGTTCCCAAGAGCCGACCACTCTAAAGAACGTCTCGTACTCCTCTTCTTTGACCGCACAAAACGCGCTTACAAATGTCTCTCCGAGAATCTCTCGTAGCGAACCACATGCCCTCAAGTTCTGTAGCGCAGCTTCAAGATTTCTAGGTAGCGCGAAAGGCAATTCGTAGGCATCACCCTCAAGTGGTTTCGTCGGTGCAAGTTTCTCTTTAATGCCGAGGTAACCACAGGCAAGTGAGGCGGCGATCGAAAGATACGGGTTTACGTCTGCGCCGGCGACACGATTTTCCACGCGGCGGGCGTCGGGTGAAGATAGGGGTATACGCAGGCCGACGGTACGGTTGTCGTAGCCCCATTGGACATTTATCGGCGCTGAGTTATGGCGCGCAATACGCCTATAAGAATTAACGTATGGCGTGAAGAAAGCCATCGCTGCGGGCAAATATTTCTGCAATCCAGCGATGAATGCGAAGAAGAGCTCGCTATCATTGCCTTTGGCATCAACGAATATGTTCTTCTGTGTTTTCTTATCGACGATACTCTGATGAATATGCATGGCACTGCCGGGCTCGTTCTCCATCGGCTTGGCCATAAAGGTTGCATAGATGTTATGCCGAATCGCGGTTTCACGAACAGTTCTCTTGAAGAGTAAAACCTGGTCAGCCAAATCAAGTGGCTCGCCATGGCGAAAGTTGATTTCCATCTGCGCGGCACCGGCTTCGTGAATCAGGGTATCTATTTCTAGCTTCTGCGCCTCGCAGTAATCGTAGATGTCTTCGAACATCGGATCGAATTCGTTGACGGCGTCGATGCTATAGGATTGCCTGACCGTCTCGGGGCGACCGGTACGCCCAATGGGAGGCTCTAACGGATAGTCGGGATCGGTGTTTATCTTTACGAGATAGAACTCGAGCTCGGGGGCAACTACCGGTACCCAGCCGCTTTCCTCATAGAGCTCGAGCACTCGTCGCAACACATAACGTGGCGAGATTTCTACCGCTCGACCATCGGCGTGATAGCCATCATGGATTATCTGTGCGGTTGGTTCCCCCGCCCATGGCACAAGCCGGATGGTGTCTGGGTCGGGCCGCAGCAGCATATCGATCCATCCGGGATGAATCGTGCTGTAGTCCTCCGGATACTCACCGGTGACGGTTTGGATGTATACGGACTCGGGTAAGTGAATACTATCTTCCATACAATACTTTGCCGCCGGCATGATCTTGCCCCTTGCGATACCTGCCATGTCAGGCACAAAACACTCTACTTCCGTGATACTGTACTTCTTGAGCCACGCTCTAATGGAATCCATAAAACCTCAACGTTATCGTAACTTGCTGATCACATTCTGACATAATGCAACGTTAAGGTCAGGACCTGGTTAGCAACGCTGGGGTCACGAACACCGGAATAACCGATGGCAGATCACTACCGATGCGGGCCAAGCGGCTACCCACCTAACCAGCTCCGCCCAACGTTCGCCAGCTCTTGAAACCGGTCGACATACTGCTCGCCGTCTCGGTGCCGGTTATCTGGGGCGGCGGTTTCCTATTCGCTAAGGTCGCAATCGAGCATTTCCCACCGATACTATTGATGGCATTTAGGTTTACGCTTGCGGCGTTGATCTTAGTGTGGTTCGTACCGCGCCCCGCCCGAGTGATCCTATGGCGGATCTTTTGGGTTGCTATGGTCAGCGCCGCTATACAGTACAGCCTAACCTTCACCGGACTGCGAGACCTCGATGCGTCGACGGCGATACTCGTGGTTCAGCTCGAAGTACCTTTCGGCGTAATCATGGCCACGATCTTCCTCAAAGATCATCTCGGCCTGCGGCGGGTGCTTGGCATCGCACTCGCATTTGCCGGCGTCGCCTTGATCGCTGGCGAACCGCGGTTGCAGGGCAGCATCCTGCCCGTGCTACTGGTGGTCGGTGGTGCATTCACTTGGTCTTTGGGTCAGGTGATGATCAAGACGCTGGGTCAGGTGGGCGGCTTTACGTTGATCGCCTGGGTAGCGGTGTTCGCCACACCCCAGTTGTTCATGTCATCATGGATATTTGAACGTGACCAGCTCGCGGCGATCGCCAGCGCAACCACAGTTGTGTGGTCGGCCGTGGTTTATTTGGCGCTGGTCATGACGGCCTTGGGTTATGCCATTTGGTATTACTTATTAGGCAAGTACGATGTCAATCAAATTATGCCGTTCCTACTGCTATTACCAGTGTGCACGGTGCTAGGTAGCGTAATACTCTTAGACGAAAGTTTGACACTACAAACCACTATCGGCGGGCTCACAGCGATCATCGGCGTCACCATCATCAATGTCACCCGAAACCCATTTCGACGCCGGGCCCAAGGCGTGCTACCGACAGAATCCTCCACCCATAACTAGGACTGGGTTCCCTGCCAAAACTTCGTCCCCTTGCTCCGCAATATACGGCCACGGCCCCAACCCTGTTTGATTCGATGACAACGAATAACTTTGCATAAGAATTATCTCCCTATCGTTGCTGTTCCTAGCGCAGGTAGATGCCCGACACGATCAGTCTGTGTCTGCGTTACAGGCATGACGTATCGATCCTATTGGAAGAAGGCGATGGTGCGTGCCTCTATGCTCTCGCGTGCCGGCGCATCAGGCGGGCTGGTAGGATCATCAAAGGCGGTGTGTGGCGCAAAACGTGCGCGACCGTCAACAGCAGAGTCAAAACACTTGAACACGAGCGCCTCGTTGCGTTGCATGTAGGGAAAATAAAACCAGCAGTGATCAGGATTAAACGCGATTTGGTATATCTCGCCGATCCGATCTCGAGCCCGACGTTGGGTAACGACAAGATCACGTTCGGCGATAGTGCGTGCATCACATACCGCCAACGGCACCGTCTGCACCGGATCGCGCATGGGTCGCCAGATATTGATGATGGCAAACCGGCCTTTGAGTCGTTGTTCCGCTTCGGGCGCCGGTAATAAGTCGCGTATGCGCTGTGGCGCTGAACGCTCAGTATAGTCACTGTGCGCCATTCGAGCGGGTTCGCGCACTATCTTTTGCTCTCGTGTGGCCGCGGCATCGGCTCGCCGGGTATGATCGAACACCACCACTTTCGTCGCGCCAGAGAGTTCTTTGATCAGCCGCTCAATCTCCGACTCATACACGGTACGTACTTCCTCCTCGTCGTAAAAGTCTTGTACTCGCGTCTCGTGTTTGCTAAGCAGAAATCCCTCGCGATCAAGCGAGAGTGGCTCAGCGTGAAATCGGCCATTGTGGAGAGCGACCGTATGATTGGCGTACTGACCCACACACCGCTCGCTGCGGCCGCCCGCTTCGGACGGATAGATCACGGGTTTTTCTCCCGTGTCGACGCAATAGGTCAGCGAAGCTTCGACGTATGAGTGTGCCTCACGGTATGCGACGGGACGGTCCATGACAATGTCCAGCAATAGCTTTGCGTAGATATTCGATACTACAGTAGCCGGATCGAAAAAAGAAATACTCCTTTACTCGTCGTTTGCGTATCAAGAAGTCGGCAGGCGGATTCGTCTTCTTCGAGGCTGATCGCCGAGAAAAACAACACCCTTCATCATTACTCCTTATCGCGAAGTGATTGACCAGCGCCGGTACCGCCGCGAGTAACTAGTATGCCAGCACCAACAACGAGGAGGGTTCCAACAACTACAAAAGTATCGAGACCCTCCTGCCAAAATACCCAGCCCAAAATGGCTGCAAAGATCACGGCAGTATAATCCAGGGTAATCACACGATCAGTCGGCGCGATCAAACACCCGTAGGCAAGAAAAAGATGTGCCGCCGTAGAAAAGACGCCGAGCATAAGCAGCGGCGGCCAGTCATTTAGGTCTGGCATCTGCCCGATCCATGGCATAGGTATACCGGACATGAGCAAGCCAAAGAATGCGAAGTAGAACGCGATACACGCTGGATGCTCATCGCCTTGCATTCGCCAGATCGCTACTACCCCAAGGCCCCCCAACACCCCTGCCACCAGCGCGACCAGTGCCGCTGGCTGAAACACACCCATACCCGGTTTCAATACCAAAGCAACACCGACAAAACCGATCACGACCGCAACAAGTACAATTTTGTTTATCGGAAATCGATAAATAAGAAACCCTAAGATCGGTACGAATATCGGCGAGCTGAAATTTAGCAGTACCGCATCGACCATAGGGATGACTGAAAGCGCAAAGTAGTAGCAATAGAGCGAGGCAACCACCGAAATTGCGCGCAGCAGGATCAGATTCAGGTTTCGCGTCTGCAATGATTCTGGCCAGTACCAAAGAGCCCAGGGCATGAGGATTGCAAGGCTAATGGCATTGCGCCAAAAGACAATCGATGGGCTTGGTAAATTGGTCGATGCTAGTTTTATCGAAGCGCCAGCAAGCGCAAACATCAGACCGGCCGCAACCACACACAGCGCACCAATTAGGATCTGCCGCTGATCGACACGGCGCGACGTCACCGTCGTTGGTCTGTCGTTAACCACTACCGACCGCGGGTGGTTGGGACCGCGGGAAGAGAAAAAATCGCGGGCACAGTTGGCGCTTATGGTTTTGGGCGGGCAATATTAAGCGTATCCCCTTAAATTTTGCTAGGAAATATTTTCCACTACCTAAACGAGACCCTATTTAGGTATGCTGTTAGCCACGTTGGGTTCTACCCAGCGTAATGCTGCAGGACAACAATTATGTCCATACGGGGCGGGGGCTCAAACCGAGTATCATATTGGTGGGTATGCGGATTGCTCGCTACGGCCTGCCTCTTTCTTAGTGCCTGCGAAAAGACGACGTGGCAGGGTGGCTACCTCGAAACCGGCGATCTGGCGCGCATCAAAACACACGGTCAGCTGCGCTTGCTTATGCCGCAGGAACTCGAGGGCCAAGGGTTGACACGCCATGGCTATCCAACTAATTCGTGGCTAGAACTGGCGCAAGGCTTTGCCCGTGAGATGCAGCTCGAGCCAGTCGTTGTGCACGTTGAGTCGCTAGATAAGCTCATTCCGTATCTGGTCGATGGTAAGGGTGATGTGATAGTCACCAACATCATTGTCACACCAAAACTTAGGAAGCAGATCGCCTTTACCGCCCCACTGACGCGTGTACAAGGGCAAGTTATCACCCGCACCGGCGACAGCTATTTACAAGAACCGGCCGATCTTGAGGGCCGGCAGATCGCGCTACAGCGTTCATCCCCGTTCTGGGATGCAGTCGCTGCTTTGCAGAAAGATTATGAGGGTTTGAGAGTAAAGACCATTCCGGAAGGGGTCGATACCGACACAATCCTAGATCGAGTGGCCCGAGGTGAGTATGACCTGACGGTTTTAGACAGCAACGTTGTTAACGAGGTGTTTAGCTATCGTTGGGAATTTCGTTCCCCGTTTCCCATCACCCGCGACCGGCTGATCGCCTGGGGTGTGCGCCCCGACTCGCGCGAGTTGCGTACCGCGCTTGACCGGTTTCTTGGCAATACGCGGCTGGGTGAATCCATGCATTCCACCTATCACGCCGACTTCCCCGAGATTAAGGAACGCAAAGTGTTGCGCGTGCTTACGCGCAACAATCCGGCGAACTACTTTCTATGGCGTGGAGAGCTTATCGGGTTCGAATATGAGCTCGTACAAGAATTCGCCAAACAACACGGGCTGCAGGTGGAAATGATCGTACCCCCGACTTGGGGAGACTTATTGAAATGGTTGGAGCAAGGTCGCGGCGATGTGGTTGCAGCCTCTATGACCATCACCGAAGGTCGCAAGGCTCAAGGATTCTGGTTCTCGAAGCCCTACAACTATGTAAACGAAATGGTCGTGGCCCGCGCAAACGAAGCTATAAAATCCAAGGAAGAACTCACAGGCCGAACCGTGGTCGTCTCACCGACCACTTCATACTGGCAGACCCTGAGGCGTCTACAAGATACTGATCGAATACCTTTCACACTTCTGGCCGCTCCCGAGGACCTCACGACCGCACAGATCATTGGCAAGGTTGCGACCGGCGAATACGATCTGACAGTCGCCGATAGCCATCTATTGGATCTAGAGCTCACATGGCGCGACGATATTAAGGGCGCGTTCGCGCTCGGCCAACCGGTCGCGCATGGCTGGGCTGTGTATTCCGGAAAACCAAAACTATTGGATGCAATCGACGCGTTCGTAGATAAGACCTATCGCGGCACGTTTTATAACATTCTTCACAAGAAGTACTTCAAAAATGCGCGTAGGGCACGTCGTCACGTCGAACGCCGAGCCGCTAGGAGCGGACAACTATCGCCTTATGACCAACATGTACGGGAATACGCCGAGTACTATGGTTTTGATTGGCGCCTGATTGCGGCGCAAATGTACCAGGAGAGCCGTTTCGATCCAAAAGCGCGTTCTTGGGCGGGGGCCAAAGGATTGTTGCAGGTAATGCCACGCACGGCAAACCAATTGGGTCTGACCAACTTGCAAGACCCAGCCGTGGGTATCCATGCCGGTGTAAAGTATCTAGCCTGGTTGCGAGACAATTTTACAGGCGACATTGGGCGCACTGAGCAAACCTGGTTTACGTTGGCCGCATACAACGCCGGCTACGGCCATGTGCTCGATGCCCGCCGGTTGGCGGTAGAGTTAAAACTCGATCCAGATCGTTGGTTTGGCAACGTAGAACAAGCAATGTTGTTGCTTTCCAAGCCCAAGTACTACAAGCGGACACGTTATGGATATGTGCGCGGTGGACAACCGGTCATCTACGTTCGAGAAATAAAGCAACGCTATGCCGCCTATGTACGCGCGGTGGCACTATAGTTTGCTGTCACCCTACAATGCTTCTATAGATGATGGACACACGAGATCAAGACGGTTTTCGTCTGCTATGGCCGGTTATGTTTCTCGAACGTATGTTATCCGGGCACGAGCAGTCCAACCGCGAGCTTGAGCAACTCATTCTCCAACGCGAGGAACGGAATGAGCGCATGACAACGGACTATCTCGAAGAAAACCTATTCTTGCTCAAGAGTCCTGTTGTCGATTGGCTAAAACGATGTATCCACAAGTCGAGTATCGATTACTGTAAGCGCGCGGGTCAGGATTATCCTATCGACTGGTCGTTACAGGGGTGGGCAAACGTAAATCGGCTTGGCGACTATCACGACCCCCACAACCATCCCTATGCCTACCTAAGTGGTACCTATTACGTCAGTGTGCCTGATTCTCGAGCACCACTTCGAAACCGCGCTGATGTGCGGCCGGGCTGTATTACGTTTTACGACCCGCGCAGCGCTGTGAACATGACCGCTATTAAAGACGACCCGCAGATCGAACCAGAGTTCACTGTTTCGCCGAAGGCTGGCATGATCCTCATGTGGCCAGCCTTCCTTATGCACTATGTACATCCCAATCTATCCGATGCGCTGCGTATAAGCATCAGTTTCAATCTCATTGTGAAGAATCCTACAGACTATTTGCCACAACAGTGATGAATCGGATTTGTCCTCTGTTTCACCCTACTTCGAAATTAGCTAGCAACGCCAATAACACCAAATGAATCAGCCCCAACGTGGCCACAAGGTCCACGCTCCGGTTTCGGACGGACCGCCGCGCCGTGTATTCGCTATGGTTCTGATGGTGGTGAGTTCCGTGGTTATCAGCTTCGGTGGCCTCATTATCCGTAACATGGAAGATGCGGATCCCTGGCAGATTAACTTCTATCGATCCATAGCGCTGATGGTTGCGGTCACAATTATTCTTCTGTTCCAGTATCGAAGGTTGGCAATCACCTATGTGAAGGGTATCGGCCAATCCGGTATCGTCGGCGGCATAATGCTTGCTGTGGCCGGCATTACCTTCCTGCAGTCGCTTGCCCACACAACTGTCGCGAATACGCTATTCATGTTGAGCGCGATTCCCTTCATCACGGCGGGGCTCGCTCGTGTTTTATTAAGGGAAAGGCTACGGCCGGCAACACTGATCGCGATGGTGACAGCAGCCATTGGTATTAGCATCATGTTGAGTGAGGGACTCGGAGTCGGATCGATCTACGGTAATGCGATGGCGCTGACGACGGCGTGCTGCTTCGCCAGTTTCGCGGTTATCGTTCGCCGAAACCGGCAGACCGACATGTTACCGACGCTCCTAGTCTCCGGGCTGGTCATTATGATCGTCGGATTGTTCATGCGTATAGGTGATCTCGGCATATCTCTGCACGACTTACTCTTGTGTTTCCTCTGGGGAGGCTTGCTTTCTGGAATCGCGAACTGGACTTTCATTGTCGCCGCGCGCCATCTTGCTGCGGCCGAAGTCACGCTAATTATGCTCTTAGAGTTTGCACTTGGCCCAACTTGGGTTTGGTTTTTTGTTGGAGAAGAACCTTCTCGTTGGACGCTGTTGGGTGGAATCTTGGTTATTGCCTCAGTTGCGATTCGCGCTCTGGTCGAATTACGTCTTTCAAGATAGACATTCTAAGCAATCCGATGAGGCAGTCTGGTCGACGCTCGGGCGACTGAAACTGGCACACGGAAGTTGGGGACACATGTCACTAGCCAGCTATGTAGCATTTGTCACTTCGAATCGACGATTTGTTGCGTTCGGTTTTCTAATGACATTCGCTTCCAGCTTCGGACAAACCTACTTCGTCGGCATTTTCGGCCCCGCTGTACAAGCAGAATTCGCACTATCACATACCGCCTGGGGCACGATCTATATGATCGGCACCCTCGGGAGTGCAGCTGTACTCCCTTGGTCTGGAAAGTACATAGATCGGATCGACTTGCGCCAATATGCGTCGGTCGTATGTGCATTGATTGCCTTTGCCTGTCTCTTCATGTCCCAGGTCTCGAGTGCCATCATGCTGGCAGTCGCGATCTTCTTGCTCCGTCAGTCGGGCCAAGGCCTAATGAGTCATACCGCCATCACTTGCATGGGTCGTTACTTTCATGCCCATCGCGGACACGCCATCGCCATTGCGACGCTAGGTTTCGCCACTGGTGAAGCACTACTGCCGATCGCGGCCGTCATTGCCATCACCGCTGTTGGTTGGCGTTGGTCCTATGCTCTGGTCGGTATTCTGCTAGCAGTAGGTTTGCTGCCTACGGTGTTGTGGCTACTAGTCGGGCACGATGAACGCCATCGCAGCCATATTGCGCGACAATCCAACAAGGGGATCGATGCGACAGCAAGCGAACGTGGCTGGACCCGAGCCGAAGTCTTACGGGACATTCGGTTCTACTTGATCCTGCCGGGCACAACTGCGCCTTCTCTGATTCTCACTGCTATGTTCTTTCATCATCTGAATCTAGCGGATGCCAAAGGTTGGTCGCATGTTTGGATCACAGGGAGTTATGGCATATATGCGGTGGCGACGATTCTAACGTCACTGGTATCTGGTCCCCTGATCGATCGGTTGGGAGCAGTACGGTTGGTACCCTTCATGTTAGTACCACTCGCCGCTGGCATGCTGGTGGTGTCGGTGTTTGATCACCCGTTAACTGCCTGGACTTATTTGATCCTGGTGGGCATCAATGTCGGCATTGCCCACACTGCCGTCTCAGCCATGTGGGCGGAGATCTATGGCGTCACGAATCTAGGCGCGATTAGAAGTGTATCGACGTCATTAAGCGTGTTTGCCTCGGCGCTAGGACCGGTAACTGTCGGTGGATTGATGGACTTGGGTGTCTCGATCGAACGCACATGCCTTCTATTTGCAGCCTATACAGTCACCGGGACCGTACTAATGGTCATCGCGCTCGCGCGCAGCCCGCGTTCTCGTTCAAGCGATCATATCGGTTGAGAACCCGATCGACAGATTGACGGCACTTCGTTGATCATGGCGCTGACAGAAGGTCAGTTCGGCCGTACGCGATTTCTATTGCGCCAGAAAATACCCCCGGCAATGGCCGCTGGTAATGTCAACAGAACCCCGATAACAGCAAACCAAAGCGGCGATTCGCCGATAAAAAAAATACCGAGGACGACGCCAAACAGGCCAACACAGGCCGCGTTTAACAGCGGTGCTGCATCGGCAAACTTTGCGGCAACATATCCACCAACCACAGTCCCGAACAGACCCAACAATCCACCGAGCAACAGATACTTGGGTTGCTGAAAGGTACTTTCGATAAGTTGCCTTGCCTCCTCTTCAGGAAGATCCTTGACTGCCGCGCCTACACCAAGGAAGGTCATGACAACCATCGTGGCCACAAATGTGGTCGCAAGATCAGCAGCGATACCCAAGACTACGGCCTTAACGTCGATTCCCCTGAACATTTCAGGCGCGATCCGGCCGCGAATGGCCTGGCATGAGTTCATAAGGATGCACCCAGCCCGGTAGAGCGGCAATATCGTTAAGCCAACGCGCAATATTTGGGTAATCCTTATTCCAACTAACACCGATCTCATCGGACCAAAAAAGGTAGCCGCACATCGAGAAATCGGCGATGGTGGGGCGATTCGCTACCGCGAATTTTCTAGTGTTCAACCACTCGTTCAAGACTGCAAGCGCAGCGTTAGATCGTGTGCGCAAGAATTCGATCACTGGGGTCTCGCCGGTTTTGCCGAATGTCAACATAAAACGTAACGTTGCGGTATAACTTGTGAGCTTGTGGTTGTCGAAAACAAGCCATCTCAGCATCTCTCGACGCTCGTCGTCGTTGCCAGGGCCAAACTGCCTAAACTGAGCCGCCAAATAATCTAAGATTACGCCAGACTGGCATAATCTCTTGCACTTATGGTCCAATACCGGCGCTCCCCCCATTTCGTTTATTTGACGGTACGCTGGGTTACGAGTTTCGCCGTTGAAATAATCGACAAACCGAGGTGCCCAATCGGCGTGACAAAGATTGAGCATCAAGGCCGCCTTATAGGCACTGCCCGACTGGGCGAAACAAGAGAGCGTGTACTCGGCCATAAACGCCTCCTCCGCTTGGCGCTGAGCTGCGGGCACGCGCGCAGCCTACCGCATAACAGCATCGGCGTCCGCTTTTGGCCATGCCGGGTCTTGACTGATCGTTCCAAACAGTGATCTACTAGACGGGGATTGCTAACCATGCCTTGGGTAAAAAGTTTCAATATCGATGAGACGCTAGATATCGCCATGCGAATGTTCTGGTCGCGCGGCTACGAGGCGACGTCGATGCAAGACCTAGTCCAGGGAATGGGCATCAACCGGGGCAGCCTTTATGACACCTATGGCGACAAACGTAGTTTGTTCATCGCCGCCCTGCGACATTACGACAAAGCGCACCGAAAGACGCGCTTAGCCAAATTGGAGCGTGAGCACTCGCCAAAGGTGGCAATCGAAGCGCTTTTTGTAGACTGGATAGATCTCGTAACAACCGACGCCGATCGCCGGGGCTGTTTCTTGACTAATACTGCATTAGAGCTGTCGGTCCATGATGCGGAGATCGGCGCCATCGTGGCAACCAGCCAAAAAGAAACGGAACAGTTTTTTCGACGTCTAATTAAGAGAGGGCAGTCGATCGGTAAAATTGACCAAGACCTGGACGCCACACAAAGCGCGCGACTGCTGCTAGCGGCACTAATCGGTCTGCTCGTGCTGGCACGCAGCCGCCCGGAGCGAACACTTCTGAAATCCATCGCCAGTTCGGCCATGGGGTCATTACAGTAATAATCCACTAGCGAGGACGAAACAATGACTGTCTCTTATGTTGAGCGCACCCAAGCGAACGCCGAAACACGGGCCTTTTACGATAAGGCAGAGGCCCGGTTTGAAATGTTGCTAAACATCTTCAAGGTGTTTGGCCACACACCAGAACTGGGTACCGTCTTTACCGATTTGGTTATGGCCATCTTAAAGGATGGCAAGCTCGACTGGCTTACCAAGGAGCTCCTCATCCTTAAGGCAACGCATAGGAACGATTGCCAATACTGCGTCGTTCAACACGAAACGCTGAGCAAGCGCCTCGGTATTTCAGAAGAAAAGATTGCAGACATCGGTGGTGACCGCTATAAGACGAGTCCACATTTCAGCGATGCCGAAAAAGTGCTACTCGACCTCACTGTACAGATTGGTATCGATGCCAACAAGTTATCAGGAGAGCTTTGGGACCGACTTCATAAACACTTCACGGAACCACAGATCGTCGAGGCGGTCTTCACAATCACCACCTACATCGCGGTCAGCAAGTTCGGTGATGCACTGGGGGTGGAACTCGAACCTGTATTCTCTGGCTTGAAGCCCATCCTTGAAGTTGCCAAGCATTGATCTTAGGGGCTGCGGGCTACGATTTCACAAGACAATTCAGTCAACATCATCGTCAACCCTTGTCTTGATGCTTAGGAGTGACAATCTTAGTGCGCGGTAGCCACAGAAAATGGCGGCGGCGAAGAAGATAAATAGTAATGGCCCCCAAAATAGGTAATTTGTCATCGCGCGATCGCCAGCAAAATGTGCGGCCGCTTGCCACACGCCTGACAGCGCATAAAGACTGAAGGCAAAACACACGCCAGCCGTTATCGAATAGAGCAATACGTTCATACCGTTCTGACGACGCCAACTAGCCAACACTAGGAGTTGCTCGCTCCTAACGATAGCGGCAATCCTCATCAATGTGTCTTTCGGGCGCTGGCGATCTCATTTAGCACGACTGGTAGAGCTTCGTCATATAGGTCGGCAATGTTTACGCCGTATCGTTTCTTGATGGCTGCGATGAGTGCAGACTTGCCGCCAGCAAATGACTCCCAGGCGGCGATTCTAGAGCGATCGTGAACGAAGCTGAAATAGGGATTAAGCTTGAAACAATTCTGCCAGATATCCTCGATTAGGCTGGCTTGTGTCCTGATACGATCCTTTAGCACTTGCGTGGTGTCGCCATACTCGGCTCTAAGCTTCGTCGTGTTTTTTATCTCCCTTTCATAGTTATCGTAGGCCTGTGGATCCTTCCTAAGCTCTTGAATGTGAGAAATCATTTCGTCGAATTCTCGCTGCCTCGCGGCGCGTCCCCTATCCTCTGCCCAGGTTGGCGGAGGTTTTTGCTTTTCGCCTCTATCGCTTTCGCCCTCCCTTGGCTCGTCGGCACGCATGCGTCGATCGCGGAATTTCCTGCCTAACTGCGGATGGCTTTTGAGCACGTGGCGCCAGGGATAACCGAGAAACATAGCGACTATTGCGCCTATTAGCATGCCAACCAAGATATATAGCAGGGCACCCCGACTCAGGTATAACCCGATCGCAATAAAACATAGGCAGATAAAGAAAGCACACACAACGGACCGGGTGTGGCAAATCCAGCTTGAGATTTAAGACTAGCTATCGGTATTCGCATTGGTTGACGCGACGGGATGAATGTGGGTACCTCGAAACTCCTATCCTAGGCCGGTAGGCCAAGCCTTCCGCGCACTCGGTGGATCCCCATGCTATGTCTAAGTGTAGTCGACGGAACCAGCGTGCTGCGCTGCGCCCGCCGACCCTGGAAATGCCTTCAGTGTCGATAAGTATCTGATCAGATGAGGAAAACTACTTCGTACCCCGGCACTAGCACTATGCCAACACCCGGCTACGCGGTCTGGCGAATTACGGTTTCGACCTGTGTCTTGACCGAGTTAGCGATAAAGCACTTTTCGTGGGCTTCATGATGCATGTTCTCTAACTCGCCGCGCGTCGGCTCAGAGTTTCCCGAAAACTTGATCTGCGGTCGCAGGGTAACCCTGGTTATCGCCAGTTTAGAATCGGCATCTTTTTCCAAGGTCCCAACCGCGCTGTCTATATAACTATCGACCACGAACTTTCGCTTGGCAGCGATTGCGAGAAACCAAAGCATGTGGCAGCTGGACAGTGACGCCACAAACGCCTCTTCGGGGTCGACATTTGCTGCCACCGACATCGGCACCGGCACGACATGAGGCGACGATGATGCCGGAACCTCAACACCACCATCGAATGTCCAAGTATGGCCGCGACTGTATTTGTTGCTGAGAAAGTCTTGACCATCACGTTGCCACTCGATCATAGCCGTATATTCCGACATGGCCGTACCTCCAGGAAATTAACCGAGTACTGAAAAACTACTCTCTTCGTTGATCTGCCGACGCCGACAATAGAAACCGATATCTACATTTCGATCGACGTGTTTCAGGTGAAATTGGACCGGATCGGTATCGTGGTCACGTGCTGCCTCACAAGCCTCGATTAGCTCGCACATCATGGCCCCTACCACCGGGGCATTCTTAAATTGATTGCCGCTGGTGCCCACTGCCATGTAGAAGCCATCTAAATCTGACTTATCATAAATCGGTATCCAGTCGTCGGAGACATCATAGAGATCGACCACGCCTTTCATTTGACTTGGGATGCCCAAAGTTGGAATGCGTTGAGCAACACGGTAGGCTTGTGTACGCCACTGCTCAGTAAAGTTCCTGTTGTAATCGTCAGGGTCTACCCACTCACGCTCATCACACTCAGGGTCCTCGCTGCCGATCAATATGTGGTTCCCTAGCTCTGGCCGGCAGTAGCAAGCAATATCTCCATCCGAAGTTACTAATCCATCGCGTTCGAAGTCGAATCCAGGTGGGGAAGGCACGTGTACCACCTCTTGGCGCAGCGCCCGAGTCTTTATATTCATACCCTCTTCCACGCCCGCCATACGATTGATCTTGTATGAGTGCGGACCAGCGATGTTGACGACTACTGGTGAGTCAATGGTGTCATCCGATTTTAGGGTCACACCGCAGGTGCGGCCGTTGCTCCGTCGAATCTCTGTGACTTCACGATTGAATAAGAAGGTAGCGCCTTGCGCTTCGGCGGCACGCTGTACATTGTGTGTCGCGAGCTGCGGATCACTGATATAGCCCGCACACGGGAAGAATACGGCACCCGTCAATTCTTCGTCACTTGGTTTGCCGAAGTCGGGATCATCCAGATGCTTGGCGGGGCCAAAGCAATGCAAGTCGTAAATAGGCAGGCGTTGCTTGACCTGTTTCGGCGTCATGTCGTGCCATGGAATACCAAGCGCGTCCATGTGTCCACAAATAGGCTTTAAATAGTTATTGAGTTCGGTCTTCATGACCATCGCGCCGGTCTTGTAGAACTCGGCTAGACCGCGCTCATCTTCAACGCCTATATAGTTGGCCCAATCTTCCCAATAGAAAAAACCCTCATAGGCCATGGCGGCGCCATCCAACGTCGAGTAGTGAGTGCGGATGATCGCGCACGATGCGCCGGTAGATCCGTAACCTGCCGCCGGCAACTTATCGATATTGAGCGTGCGCCAACCCTTACGGGACAGCTCATAAGCTGTACAGGCGCCGATAATACCGGCACCTATTATCACTGCATCATACTTGTCGGCCATGTCTACTCCCCCTGCTCCACGAGGCCATGCTGTCGTTACCGTCGTCGATATTGCGGATTATATAAGCACGCGGTCATAGACAGTGAAAGCTTTGTTCGATTCTGGGCAAACAACTCGGCATCGGCTTCTGCGATGCAAATGGTGGCAGCGGAAGCGGCGCATTGGCAAATGCACTTACTCAACCAATCCCCTATGATCGCCCACCGGCGCGGGTGATTTGGTTATGTGGCCCCTGGTTGTGGTTCGCATCTATAATGATTTGTGCGATTTTGATCGGAGGTGAAGATAGCGGTCCCAGTGCCACAATCTCGAATCCGTCTGTGCGCTGCCCAAGCAGCGGCTTTTTTGTCCCTGTAGGCGCTTGCTCAGGTAGTATTTCGCTGACGGAGCTGAAACGTATAGGGCTCACTGCCGACTTCCGGTTTCTCTAGACTCGCTGCTGTGAATGGCCTCGAAAACTACTTGATTAGCTTTCCGCGGTGTCTGTTGCGATGGCGCGAAGGTGCTTGAGCGCCTGGGTCAGCACATCTGCATCCTTTGGATTTGCGGTATAAACGACGTAGGCCGGTCGGCGTACCGTTTCGGCGCCGCTAACCAGGTGCAGTTCGCCTTGCTTTAGAAGTGGCTCAACCATTCGCAATGGAAAATACCCAGAACCGCCGTTTGCCAAGATGTAGTGCAGCCCGAGACTGCCAAGCCCCACCGAAACCGCTGGGGCATCCATGTCTGGGAACATTTCGCCATGTTGGGCGCGAAACACGTAGCCCCAATCTACGAACACATAGTCCTCGACCCACCCCGCCGTCACATCGCGTTCGTCGTTCGACACCAACACCAGCGTTTCTTCGAACAGATCCTCAATCACAAGGCCGGGGGTCTGGCGCGGTTCATACATCACACCGATATCGAGCAGGCCATCCGATAACTGCCTCATGAGGCTGTTGGAATAATCGGCCTCCACGCGCAATGCGACCGTCGGTAGTTGGCGTCGCATCATGGGGATCCACTTAAGTATCAAGCGCTCCCACAGACTCACCTGCGCCCCCAAGGCAAGAACGGTACGAAATCCCTCCGGTAGCATAATTTGCTGGTGCGCCTGCTGCCACAGACGCTCGAGCCCGATTGCGTAACGACGAAAGTGCTGGCCGGCCGAAGTGAGCTCCACCCCCGAGTGACTGCGCGTGAACAACGGCCGACCGAACTGCTGTTCCATGGTCTTTACGCGGGCGCTAACGGTGGACTGCGTCACATTCAGATTCTTGGCGGCGAGGTTGAAATTGCCACAACCCGCGATCTCCAAAAACGTCCGTATATGCTCGATTTTCATCGCCTTGCGCGACCCTCAGGCTATCGACTTTTTCGATAGTCTGGCCCATAAAAAGTCACTTTTCAAATAACCAATCGCTTACCACACTTAAGGCAGGATGGCCTACCAAGACACTACCCAACGGAATCGGCCGGCGGCGGGCATTTCTATCATCGTCTTTGGTTTGTTCATGTTCTCTTTCCAGGACATCATCATCAAGGCTTTCAGTGATCAGTATTCAGTACTGCAGATTGCGTTTATACGCTGCACCGTCGCACTGATACCGATTTTGATCGCTGTCTTCATCACCGCCGGTGCCCGCGGGCTTGTTGCGCATGAGCCGCGATTATTGTTGCTGAGGGGGCTATTCGGGTTTCTGTCCTACATGGGCTATTACCTGGCGATTGCCGCACTGCCATTAGCGGAGGTAGTGACCATTGTATTCTCGGCGCCGATCTTCATCACTCTGCTGTCGGTTCTGCTGCTCAGGGAGAAGGTCGGCGCTAAAAGATGGTCGGCAATCTTAGTGGGGTTCTTGGGAGTGGTAGTCGTCGTTGGTCCCAGTGGTCAGATCGCCGATCTCGCGGTAATTCTGGCACTGCTCGCAACGCTTACTTACGCGCTAATGAGCATTGTAACCCGGTACGTCGGCGGATCTGATACGCCATGGACGATGTCGTTGTACTCGGTGGTGGTATTCATTCTTGGTAGCGTTGTTGCCAGTCTATTGGTCGCGGTTTTCGAACCCGCCCTCAATACTGAAAGTCCTTCTTTGCAATTCCTGCTTCGTCCATGGGTGGTACCTGCCGCAACCGACTTGCTACTCATGATAGTTATCGGTCTGAACTGGGCCGTCGGCAGTTATTGTCTCGCCAAGGCCTACGCGGTGGCGCCGGTGAGTGTGGTCGCCCCCTTCGAATATACCTACATCATTTGGGCTGTACTGTTCGGGTTCTTGATCTGGTCGGAAGTGCCCGCGGTCACAACCTTTATTGGTCTGGCGCTCCTAATTAGTAGCAGTCTATATATCCTGCGAAGAGAGCTTCGCACGCGGGGTCAGCGTATAGAGCGTGAATTCGCGCCGCGGCCGGTTAATTACGCACGCCAAGCCGATGATCCGCCGGTGACGGCGGCCGGCGGTTAGTGTCCTATATTAGTGGTCTAGTGGCCGTAACGTCCGCTCCGTGGGAACTAGCAGTTGGGCGGTGTCGGCCTTTTCTAGAACCCCACTGATCCGTGTGATCGGCTCTGAGTCATGGAAACGCCCAAATTCTGATTCCATGCCTTGTGGTGTGAGCCAGCGTTTATAGATCTGCAGATCCTGTGCGCCACTTTCCGTTACTCGCATTACATAGACCGTAAGCGTATCACCGGCGGTTCTCGCCCATACAAAAGGATTGCCTTTGAGCGGATTCATCGGCACCGCGTGGCCCAACAGATCCCGACGCATCGCCGATTTAAAGATATTCTTGCGGCTTGTACGTATAAGGGTAATCGATAATCCCTTGCGCACGCTACGACCGTCGGCCTTCGATATCTCCGTCTCCCAATCAACGACAAACCCTTTCTTGGCAGGTTTGATTACTACACTGATGTTCCTTTTCGAGACTTCGCCCTCGAGGATCGACGTAGACTCACCCTGATAGCTACCGAAAAAGCGCTCAAAAAATGCCCCCGCATGTGCGACGGGATGAATCAGTGCGAGTACTAACCCGGAAATTATGAGTCGAATTGCAGGTCGTAAGGAAATGGATGCATTTTCGTTTGTTTAATTAGCCCGGTTTTGGCGCGCGTAGTTTCTTTAGACCGTCTAACAAGCTTGGCGCTTTCACGCCCGGCGCCAGGCACCATTGGCAAGGAAGACGCCTGCACTACCCAGGGAGCCCGGACTTCGGACTTGAACTGTTACGGGTGTGCCCGAGCCTTTAGCGCGGGACTGCCGATGCTCACTCGTTGGAGTCATAAACATCTCAGACCCCATTTCTTCGAACTATACTGGTATAAACAGTAATTTCATCGGGAGAATTAGACGATGAATGGCGTAGTTCGAATGTTGCAGTGGGCGTCTGTCTTTCTACTTTGTGCATGTACGAGTGGAAATGAAGCGCCGGAAGAACATATATGGAAAGACCAAACCGAGGTCTTAGATCAGGTCAGACAGGTTGAGCAAGTGTTGCAACAGGCCAACACCAAAAAACGGTCGGAATTAGAGCGGCAAACCGACTAGACAGCCCTGCTGCCTTCTGTCCGTCGAAAGGGATCTTCCGATCCTCGGCGGTTAGAAGGCCGCCTCACAAGTTGTGCTTTGAGGTGCTCGACGAGTTACCTGTACTCGCCGAGCATCTCGATTGCTGCCTTACTTCTTCCTCTTTGCTGCCTTCTTGCGGCCCCGTGTCGCTTTCGCTTTCATGGCCTTAATTACTCTGGCAACCTTGGCCTTGGTACGCTTAGCATCCTTGGTTGCTCTGAGCTTGATTCTCTTAGCTTCCTTGTTTGCTCGCGCTATGATCTTCTTGGCCATGGTCTCGGCTCTTTTCTGCGCCAGTGACTTCTTTGCCTTCTTCCTTTTCTTTGCCATTACGATACTCCTTCGCATTGCGGTTAGAGGCTAAACAATAAAAAAGGGGCTAATAGCCCCTAGGTACTGCTACCAACAAAAAAGACAGTCATAGACCGTCTTATCACTTACTCTAGTAGACACGAACATTTTGTCGAGAAACGCTTTTCTGCCGTCATTTTTCTGGTTTCATCTCCTGCAGCCAGTTTCACGCGGTATTAGTAACGAATTTTAATGACAATTCTGCAAATAGCAAATTATATCTCTATTATTCTTTATCCAAAAAAACAAGTCGCTGATCCGATCCCGATGGGATCAATCATATAAACTACCAAATCATGGAAACTCAATCATAAATTCCCTTCCTAAGAAATTACCTTAACCTCAAGTCACGTTAGCCTACACGCTACGAAAACGTGTTACGCGCGCGAATAGGATCGCTACGAACGGCAGCGCGAGGCCGATCAGGACCTGCACGATGAGGAGATTACCGAGCTCACTGTAGTCTGCCGGCACTTGCACCGCATCGGTGACACGATCGCGGACCTCACGCGTGACGACGAAAATCTGATTCAAGTACTTGGTACCGAGCTGACTCAAAGAAAGCGCTAAATTCGTGAATGAGGCCATGACCGCGAAATAGGTGGCCTTTAGATTTGCAGGTGCCGAGTTCGCGATCCAAGCGAGCATTGGAATCATGGCGATCTGTCCAAGCGGTGACTCCAAAGCAGTATCGATTAAAGCGATAAATCGCGCGTTCACCACACCACCGGTCCTTGCCGCGGTCCATTCGTGCAGCCCGTAGTACATACCGACAATCGGCAACGCCAGCACAAAGGCGGCAATAGTGAGAGCCCCTATCACGTAGGCGATAGAACGCTCGGCCATGAAGCGGCGGAAGATAAACATGCCAGCAAGTGTAAGCGCACTTCCGACGAGCGAGAGCACAGACAGGAACTGCTGGTCAAACCGGAGCTCGTCGATCATCCACCAGGTAGCGCCGGGACCGGGGGTGGGAATGGCACGAAAGACAAAGATTACGATCGCGGTGCCGACGAGTGTCGCACGCGCGTCGGGCTCAAGCTCGCGCGTGAGGCGTACAATCAGGAACACGACGATCGCCATCGAACCAGCGAAGACGATCTCCTCGTTGTAGGGTAACCGGTTGAGGCCGACGGCGAGCGTGAAGATTACAAACAACAAGCTGCCGCCGAGGATCCACCAATTGGGTGCTGGACGGTCGGCGGGTTCGGCGACCATCGCCCGAACTTCCTTGCGAGTAAAGCCCTGTTGAAGCAGTCGGCGTTTATCGCGCGCCTTCATCGCCCCAGCAAAGACCACGCCGCACACCGAGATCGCCGGAATCGCGAGCCCCGCCAGGTACACGTTGTGGTAGATCCGTGCGATCTCGTCCGGCGGTAGCCCCTGCACATCGCTGAAGACGTAGATGTTGATGATCGCCACGAAGACGCCGCCGCTTATGATGGCCACACGGCCAAGCGTCTGCATGGTGGTGTGCATAAGCTTGCGGGTTGCCGCATCAAACGGACGGCCGTTGGCGTCCACCCTCGGCACCGCCTCGACCGTCATGGCGTCGGCCACCGCATCCTGAATTACGTAGCCGATTGGTGCAAGCAGGAAGCTCACGATATACCAAGTCTCGGCCGGCATCATCGCAGTCATCGCCTCGCGGTCGCTGATAAGCGCCACCATGATGAGGAGGCTGGTGGTGATGACGCCGGCGCCGAGGTAGACCAGCCAGCTCTTCCAGCGCCAGACAAGATCCACAAGATGTCCTAGCGGCATCTTGAGTGCCCACGGAATCCCGGCCCAGAAGAGCAGCGCCGCCAGTGACGCGGCGGAAAGGTTGAGGTAATCCTTGACGAAGAAGGTGCCGACGATGACGGTCAGGCCCTGGATCCCGGCCGCCATGTAAACCATCAGCGGCGGCAGATAGGAAAGCCGCAGCTCCCGGCCGAGCTCTAGAATGTTGCGATCGATTACATTGTAGAGGCGGTGAACCACTGTTTTCCGGTGTCTGTGAGGGCTGCCACCCATTCACATACAGTCTGCTACAGTGGTTCCCCGTCTGTCCATGTCACACTGACGACACATCTACCATTGGCGGAAATAAGAGCACACGCAGAGCAATACATCAAAGAGTGTGGGGCTACCTTGGATGCGCTAAGGAAAACTCCTTTTGTAATCTGACGGATGGGCCCTAACGACGAGCAATAAATCTACCGCTGCAAGAATCTCGCTAGGCGCACCATCGCGAGGGTGTCGAGCTTGCAGTATTCGGTAAGTGACTTAATAGGTTCTTGGCGTCGTTTGGGATCGGTTTCCTTGTCGATGATCTCTAGGTACGCCCTTCCCGCTGCCGTACCTTCCTAGACTTCGCCTAGTGCGCCGTAGTCTAAGTCGGGGGCAACGCATCTCAAAGATTCCCGGTACCTTTTCTCCTTCTAGGGCTGGTGCCAGCATTTCGCGACACCTCCGGGAAGGCGGCGACATCGAACTGAAGTGCTGCGAGACGCGCGTAAAGTGGGCTTTCTTCTAGCAGCGACGTGTGGGTTCCCTCGGCAACGACTCGACCGTCATCCATCACTAAAATTCGATCCGCCTTCAGCACCGTCGCGAGCCGGTGCGCAATGACGATCGTGGTGCGGTCGCGCATGAGATCGCCGAGTGCTTGCTGCACCAGACGCTCACTCTCAGCATCCAGCGCGGAGGTCGCCTCGTCAAGGAGCATTACCGCCGGATCCTTAAGCAACGCACGTGCGATGGCGATGCGCTGGCGCTGCCCGCCGGAGAGCCGCGTGCCGCGCTCGCCGAGAAAAGTGTTATAGCCCTCGGGAAGGGTCACGATGAAGGCCTCTGCACTAGCCGCCCGTGCCGCCGCACGCACCTCGTCGTCCCGCGCACCGGGTCGTCCCTGGCGAATGTTCTCGAGCACGTCCGCCGCGAACACAACCGTCTCCTGCGGCACGATGCCAATGCGTCGGCGGATCTCCTCGAGCTTGGCGCTGGCGAGATCGATACCGTCGAGCAGTACCTGTCCTGTCTTCGGATCATAGAAGCGCAGTAGCAGCTGAAAGACCGTGCTCTTACCGCCGCCCGACGGGCCCACGAGTGCAACCCTCTCGCCGGGCTCGACCGAGAAGCTCAAATCCGACAGCGCGAGTTCACTCGGCCGCGAGGGATAGTTGAACGATACGTTGATGAACCCCACCCGGCCGAGCGCGGGCTCCGGTAGAGGCACCGGGTTCGGAGGCGCCGTGATGTCGGGCTTGGCCCGGAGTAGTTCCACGATGCGTTCGACCGCACCAGCTGCACGCTGGATCTCACCCCACATCTCACTTAACGAGGCCGCCGAGCCGGCCACCAGCACAGCGTAGAGCAGAAACTGACCGAGCTCGCCTGCGGTCATGCTGCCTTCGATCACCGCCTGCGCACCAAGCCACAACACGAACACGACGGCCCCGAACACCACTAGGATGACGAAAGCAGTAAGCATCGCGCGCGCGCGAATTCGCCGCACAGCAGTCTCGAATGATGCCGTCACCGCGTCGGCGAATCGCTCGGCAAATCGCGTTTCCAGGGTAAACGCCTGCACCATCTGTATCGCGTTCAGCGTTTCCCCGGCAAGGCCGCTCGCATCGGCTACGCGGTCTTGCGTCGCACGCGTGAGACGCCGCACTCGCCGCCCGTAGACCAGCAGCGGCACGAGCACCAAAGGTATAAGGAGCAGGATCACGCCCGTGAGCCGCGGGTTGGTGACGATGAGCATCACGAGCCCTCCCGCGAGCGTCACGGCGCTTCTCAACGTGATCGAGAGATTTACGCCGGCGACGGACTGCACGAGCGTCGTGTCACCGGTTAGTCGAGACAGGACCTCACCTGTTCGCGTTACTTCGAAGAAGGTGGGGCTCAAGGTGATGACGTGGCGATAGAGCGCGGTGCGCACGTCGGCGACCACGCGCTCACCGAGCCATGAGACGAGATAGAACCGAACCGCGGAGAAGATAGCAAGACCTGCAGCCAGCCCGAACAGCAACAGAAAATAACGGTCGATCATCTGCGCGTCGGTTGCGGAGAACCCCTCGTCTATGACGAGCCGAATACCCACTGGCAGACCGAGGCCAGCGGCCGCGGCGAGCAACAACGCGAGCAGCGCGAGAGCGAGCGTCCCCCGGTAACGTCGCATGTACGGCCACAGTTTCTTGAGCGGGCGCAGACCACGGCGCGGAGCCGGATCGACCCCACTCCACGCGCCTCGCTGCTCACTGACCGACTCTTGCATCCGCATGCCTCATCGAGTTTCGTAATGGACCGATAGTACCAGCTTGTCGGAGACAATTTGGCGATCTAGACACCGCATTACCAGCAAGTGAAGGGAGTCTTAAGTTGTTGGTTGTTACTGGGCCGTGGTCAAGACTTGAGCCTTCGTCTTCCCGAATACCGTAGGCCTGATTCTGTTTACGCATTCACAATTCAGGACCAGACCCCATTACCGTGTAATCGCGTAGTAAATCACGTAAAACCACGAAAAAATGCCATGCAAGATGGCCCAGAGGATCGACTTATTTACCGACCAAGATATCGCGATCGCAAGCGCCGTACCAAAGCCGACGCCGGATCGAACGATCTCGCGTTGGTACATATATATGCTCCTGTAGGGCATAACGGTCTCCTTGCCATTTTTCTTTCGGATAGACGTATCGATGTGGAACTCATTCTACCCCTCCTGCCACTCTTGGAGTTCTTTCGTGTGGACCGATCTTGGCAAGGCTAATAACGCGACGCGTTAATATGGTGGGCTGGTCCGTGATCCGTTAACCGTTAGCCGTGAGCGGTTAGGAACCGTTTTCGAATTATTCAGGCGCGACCGCGTTTCAGGCGGTGATTCAAAAATATAAAGACGAGACTTGACCGTTTTCCGTGACGATGTAGCGAGAAAGGGCCTAGTTATGTCCCCATCCGTCTATATAGCAGGTAATTTTAGCGACGGATCGCGCTACTACGCTCTCGCGGTTTAGATCTACCCACGACACCCGTTTTATGGCTGTTTGGATTTCCTTATCTTCTAGTTCTACTAATGCGATGATCTCGCGTTGGTGCACACCGTCTTGCATGCATGTACCCAGAAAATAGTCATGGCCCTTTTCGAGTTTAGGTTCGACTACAGCCGATTTTATTTCCCAATGAGGGTGACCCTCTTCATCACGATAAAGTAATTTCTCTAGCCAGATTACTTCGCCGGCGTCATGTGTTAGGCGGGCGACACCGTAGTAAGAAGTGGGTTTGTCGTCGACCACGAATCCTTCTATCTCTCTATGCCCGTCCGGAAGGGGTGGTATCTGTAATCCTTCATAATTACTCGACGTTTCTGTCATTGCTAGGCCCGCGACGAAGAATACTGCCGTAACCGTCATCCACCTCTTTCTTATAAGAGCAGCCATATTTCTTCTACCGCACCGAGCCCATCCGCAGGTCAGCCTTCGCTTCACCGGCATCGAGCGAAGCGAGGGAAGCAAAACCGTGAAGTGTTAGGCGCACTATGACCCTTCAATTATGATCACCATCTCTCTTGGCGATTGTAGAACCTTTTGTACTGACTTCCTCATCGCACTAATCCAATGCCCAAGAAGCGCGTCGTTCACGATGTAATGTATAAAGGTAAGCTCTTCATCCAATGCTTGCGCTTGCTTTGAATTCAGTTCTGTTTTTTCGTAGATGTTGATAACCGGCAAGAGATGCAACTCGTAGGCGGCCGCTATAGCCTGTGCACGGGTAAATATTCGTTCAGGGACCCACGCGATATCTGCCTCATTTCCTTTCCACCATTCAATTGAGTCGTTCGGTTTACAGTATGCGACGGCCACTGTTTCATCGTCGTCGTATTGGTTTGGCTCAAAGCGGTCAGAATAAGGAGTCATCTTGGGTGCGCATAATAGATGATAGAGCGGGCCTCGTAGGGAAAGAAAAGCACTTGGAATTACGACGCTTCAGCCGATACCTGTTACTAGCCAAAAGTATAGTCAATGGGTTCGTAAGCGGTGATCGCCGCTCCTCGACCGCTGTTCCGATTGTTAGGAAGCCTCATCTATCACCCACTCCTTTATATCTATAAGAGTCTGCGCAATTTCGACTGCATTTTCCTTGTTGGGCGCTAACCCCATAGACTCTTCTTCTACATTCACTAAGTATGAGGCTATTTCTTGTTCTGTTGCGTTGCTCAGAAGCATAGAAAAAACCCTTGACAAATATGAGTAATACTCATCTCTTGCCTGAGGCACGCCTCTCACACCAATTGGGTCCCATAGGTAATGCAGCGTTTCATCTACCTGCTGATAAAGCTACTTCTCGTTTGCGCTTAATTTGTTTTTCATGGCTTCCTAAGGTCTCGGCTCACCGGCAGCCTAGAGTGGCGTAAGCTTGATCTCAGCCACCCAGGGGATCTCCAGCGCCCCCTCTCGGACCCCGATTTCGATCGGCATCCCGACTTCGATTTGTTTAAATTGCTTGCGGCGCACAGCTAGTTCAGGCGGCTCATCTAAAGAGGGTGTCCACGGGGCCACCTTGATGGAGTAGCTAATCGTTTTTCCCTTAGACACTTTCTTGTCGATAACTTCGGTTGAATGCCAGGTCACACGAGAGCTGTCGAGATGCTGGTTAACCTGATAAATGCTGCCGCCAACCCAGAAGGCCGGTAGGAGCATCAAGCTCATGGCGGTTATTGTCAACGCGAACCAGCCGCGCGCATGTAGCGTCCGGATGCGGTCCAAATCGATAAATAACCAAAGCAGACCCTTTGCTACCGCAACCGGGACAAACCATTGGTAAAACTCGTCTCCGATCAGTGTGGATCGGTCGAGAAGCGATACGAGTACCACGCCGATGCCACAGACCATCGTTCCGGAAAAGATCTGTGGGTAACGGGTTCCTTCTTGGTAATCGATCCGAATGTGTCCACGGTTTCGAAGTGCCAACACATCCAGCAGAATCGGGATCGATACGAGGATGGCGGCAGCCGCTTTCGCGACCGTGTCCTGCTCCAGGAACAGCACGTTCACGACACCGATCACGGCCCCGCAATAAGCCAAGAGATTGACGCCCCTCATGACCTTTCGCAGCTTGGCGAGCCGGGCCTCCTTCTGAGCTGCTGTCATCCCAAGCGCGAGGTCCCGGTTAATCGCAACATCCTCTGCCACCAGTTCCTGCTCGCCCAGGTCCTGGGCATGTCGAAAAACCCAGGCGTTAATCACTCGCTGATTTTCGTAATGGGAGAGCTGGACCGGCCATTGCCGAGCTTTTAAATAGAGATGTGGCTGACCATTAATCCAACGGAATCCTTCGATCTGCCCCTCGGTGATGACCCGCGTGCGGACCAGCCCACGCACGGTCATCCTATCGCCGGTCAGCAGGATGCGGGCTCGGAAGGCCCACGGAATAGAGGCAAGAAACACTAAAGTCAGCGACCCGAGCAGGGCGAGCACGAAACCCGTAACCCAGGTGTTGGGATCGCCCTTGCCCGATAGATAGTTCTTTACCACCTCCATTGCGGCCCACACTATCAGTGCCGTGAGCAACGGCGCTAGCGTCACCGTCAGCCACTTCACCCTTGCGGCGACGTAGTGAGTGCTTGGTGTGATCGCTTCCATCGGGCTTAGTTACACCTTGCGGGATATCAAATATGCACACGGAGAACCTTGGATTCTCCGCCACCATGCAGTTCTAAGCATAGACGCCGGAGAGTCCTTCGCACGGAAGCCCTTACCGAACGATCAGGCGGATCGATAACGATGTGAGGCCTTAAGCCTGCGGGTCAGGTGTCTGCTTCAAAAACGCGCGAAATTTGCAGCTCGATGCTTGACACCATTATTGTGCTACAAGTAGTCGT
>JAOTYM010000211.1 GCA_029861845.1 Gammaproteobacteria bacterium
GAATCCATGGGCGTCGCATGACAAGATAAACTATTGCAATTGGTTCCGGCTCTCATCGAAAGACACCTATGTGATCCAGGTGAGTATTCGTCGACCGGGCACACAGGTGCGCACGGCAGAGTTCACAGCCAGGCGGTTCGCACAGCTAACACGGTGTAGGCCGCCCCTGGCTAACCTGATACACTTGGCCGACGCCCCCGCAAGGCTTTGATCGTTGTCAATTACCTGGGGTGGCTGCTCATATATATTTTGTCAACCAAGCGCTTTGGCCAGTGATGGGATATAAATGAAACGTTCCGCGCAGACACTTGTGTTTCTCTTTATGATGATTTCGGGCGCCGCGACGGCTGACCATCCCCTATATACGTCGGCGGTTGAGATAGCCGAGGGCGGGGAGGTTGCGAAAGCGATGTGTACGCGCTGTCACGGCCTAAACGGCGTTAGTACCATCGCAGAGATCCCCCATCTCGCGGGGCAACGCCCGCAGTACCTGTACCGAGAATTAAAAGCCTACCGGGACCGTCTGCGCGATAACGACCTCATGCGACGCGAGATCAAGAGACTCAACGACGAGTCTCTCCGTGCGGTGGCCGCCTATTATGCTAACTTGGATCTGCCCGGAACCGGCAGCAGCCGTGCTAACACGGCGGGCCCGGACTCTACCGGTGACGCTACCGATCCGGTGGAAGCGGGCAAAGTGGCCGCCGCCGCCTGCGCGGGGTGCCATGGACAGGATGGCAACAGCACCATACCTGGGATGCCTCGCCTGACTGGACTACACACAACATATCTCGCAGCGGCCACGAAAGCGTACCAAGACGCCAGTCGCAAAGACAACACAATGAAGTCCATGGTGGCGTCACTCGCTGACGCGGACATCGAAAAAATTGCACTTTATTATGCCCTGCAGCAACCTACGCGCACCGCAGTGGTAGGAGATGGTGACCCAGCCGCCGGCAAGGCGGCGGCGGCGGCCTGTTCAGGGTGTCACGGCGACGTTGGCAATAGCCCGAAACCGGACACCCCCAGCCTTGCCGGGCAGGATGCGCAGTACCTTGCGAAAGCCACGAAGTCCTACGTTGACGGTAATCGCGACAATGCCACCATGAAATCGTTGGTGGCTGACCTCAGCGACGCCGATATCCAGAACCTTGCGGCCTTCTACGCGTCGCAGGAGCCAATCGCCCCAGCGGTGCACAAGCCGCTTACCACGGCACAGTGGGCGCAACGATGCGATCGGTGCCATGGTCCCGACGGCAACAGCGTTGATCCGCTGTTGCCTGCGTTGGCCGGACAGCGCGAGGACTACCTGGCCAAGTCGTTGCGTGCCTATAGAGAGCGAACTCGAAAGGATCCTATGATGGATGCCATGTCTAAGGCGCTGAGCGAGACGGACATCGACAATCTCGTGGCTCATTACGCGGGCAAGAAGCGTAAGACCGTTATATTCGTGCACGTACCGTGCAAGTGATTCTTACGTGTGAACGAGTCCGATTCGACGCTTCGGAGCGTACGGGTTGCGTCTAGCCGCCGTTGTTCCGCATCAAGGGTTCGCGCGGACGGTCGTGAGGCTTATGGTTGTAAGAAAAGCGCGGGCGTTGTAGTGTGCGCGCACTAGTGAATCAGCAGCATTTCGAGACCGACGTTTGCTCTCGAAATCGGGTGGAGGAGGCAAGAGTCTGGCCGCGGTTAAACCAGGCAAATGCATGGGGTGTCGTGCCGCGACGACACGACGGGGCTTTTAACTTGAAATAGGAGTAAGCGATGAAAACTAAGCTGTTAGTAGCAGGCGTATGTACCATACTGGCGAGCATCGGTAGCGCGCAAGCAGGCGATGTGGCCGCTGGTGAGACGAAGGCAGCAACGTGTGTCGCCTGCCACGGGGCCGACGGCAAGGGCGTTGCACCCAACCCGCCGCTAGCCGGTTTGGAACCAAAGTACTTCGTGGAACAGTTGAAGGCCTACAAGTCGGGTGCACGGGCGAACGACATGATGAAACCGTTGGCGAGCATGCTCAACGACGCGGATATGGCGGACTTGGCCGCGTATTACGCATCGCTTAAGTAAGTTTGGCACGAGGCGTGCGCCTACCGTCAATCATGCGCGATCCCTAACCAGCCCCCTGCTTGGGGGCTGGGGTCGCCGGGGGGAAAACGATGGCCGATCAGCCACTTCACCGCTTATATTTGCACTATCGGGAACTGCCTATGAGCGTGCGCGTCCTCTATACGGGCGCGTTGATCGTCCTCGGGTTGGGCTATATGTTTGCGGCGCTTTATCTTTTCGGTTCGCACTCCGGGCGCGACGGAAAGCCGACGACGCTCTCGGTGCAGGATATCGTTATCGCCTACAGTGGCAGCAAGGAAGGCACCCGGCTCGAGACGGCACTCAGGGGACCGATGGCCGGCATGCTGCCGGTTACCGAGACCGGCCAGATTCTCGGCTGGGTGCAAAGGGGCGCGGATGAGGCGGAGTATGAAAAGGACATTCGACCCATCCTGGACAGACGCTGCCTGGCCTGCCACGACGGCAGCAATCCGCACCTTCCGAACCTGGACGGCCACGAGAACCTGATGGAAGTGGTCGTGATGGATACGGGGGCTGACGTATTCACGCTCGTGCGGGTCTCCCATATCCATTTGTTCGGCCTCACGTTTATCTTTTTCATCGCGGGTCTGATCTTCAGCCACGCCTATGTCCGTCCCGTGTGGTTCAAATGCGCTGTGGTGGCGACGCCCTTCGTGTGCATCGCACTGGATGTCAGCTCCTGGTATTTCACCAAGCTATTCAATCCGATGGCATGGGTGGTGTTGTTGAGCGGTGCCTTCATGGGGCTCTCGTTCGCCTTCATGTGGGTGGTTGCCATGTATCAACTGTGGTTCGGGGCGGTGCCAGGCCCGGTCGCCGAGCGTGAGGCTGATCTCCGCTCAATTGGCTGAACGTGCCGTCCGTCCAGACCAAAAAATCTGCCCATGGTCTGGTACTATCTGCTTGCGGTTTCTTATCCGACACCGGTAAGTAGGCGCTTAGATTAGGAGGCAAAACGCTGTGTGGTTCCTGAAAGCATCCATCGCAATATTTTTTGTACTTGTTATGGTGATGACGGTTGGCTGTAGCTCTGAGCCCGAGCCCGAGCTTAGTTATGAGGCGCATATCAAACCGATTCTGAAAAAACACTGCTATGAATGCCATTTGGTTGGGGGTAAGGGTTACGAGGCAAGCGGCTTTCTCATGGACAGCTACGATAACTTCATGAAGGGCACCAAATTCGGTGAGGTCATCATCCCCGGATCAGCCATCACCAGTACGCTGTATCTACTGGTGGCTGGTAAGACCGATCTCTCCATCAGAATGCCGCATGGCCAGTTTCCGTTACCCGAGCGACAAGTCGAGATGATCAAGACCTGGATAGACCAAGGCGCTAAAAATAACTGACTCATCATCTCCAGATCCCGAGCGCCAGCAAAAGATACTCATTTTATTTATGTCATGGAAGTCTCGGAGATCGAAAGCGAACACGATCGGACGTGGACAACCGGCCTAAGATTGCGGTGGTTAAGGGCACCAGTACCGCGTTGTAGTCTCGCCGTGTTTTGAATCGTCGCCGGATGACACCGGCTAAGATGCCCCCGCCGCCGGCCTGTCGCCGATCTCCAGCCGGCGGGAAACGCCGGCCAGTTTCCACAAGCGCGCCTGATCTTTGATATGAATGTGGCCCCGTGGCGTCTGGATCAGGTCCTCGCGCTTGAATTGCGCCATCACCCGGCTCACTGTTTCCACCGTCAGTCCCAACATCTCGGCGATCTCCTGGCGCGACAGCGGCATCACCAGTTTCTCGGGGGTGGGTCCGCGCGCGGGTATCAGCGAGACGATAAAAGAGGCCACCTTTTCATTAGCGCTCTTGAGTCCGAGGTCACGGATCATCGCCTGCGCTTGTTCCAACTCCCCGTTTAGGTGGTCGATGACACGCAGGGAAACCGGCGGATTTTCTGCCAGCACGCGGAGCATGTCCTTGCGCGTGAGCCTGCATACCGTTACCGACGTCAGCGCCCTCGCGGTGTAGGGGTAGGCGTCGCCGTTGACGGTACCGAGACCGAGCAGCTGGCCCGGCACCGAAAGCCTGATAATCTGTTGGCGCCCGTCGGCTAACGAGCTGGTGAGCTTGACGTAACCGGTCCTTAGGGCAAAGAGATGGGTAGAGGGGTCGGTTTCGTGAAACAGGAACTCTTGCGGTTGGTACCTACGCTTGTCGAGTATGCCCCGGATCTG
>JAOTYM010000013.1 GCA_029861845.1 Gammaproteobacteria bacterium
GTGAGCCCGATCGTAGATAGGATCGTGGAGAGCTGCGCGTCATTCGGGAGCGATCCCACGTCCGGTTGTTCACCGGAGTTCAGGAGGGCCGGGTCAAGGTGCACGGCCCCCGGGATGTGGACCTCGTCATACATTTCGCGTGAGCTCAGGTCGACGATTAACAGATTCTCGCGACCGAGGTATTTCTCGAGTTCCGCTGGCTCGACGATTAGCGGCAGTAACAGTTGAATCATATTGCTCTACCCGTGTATGTCCCGCGCCGGTGGCTGGGTGGCGTATCTATCGGCCCGGCTGCGGTTGTTCTGTGTTAATCCACTACCCTCAGTGGCTTCGCGGAACACCCTCGGATGAGAGGGCGTGCCGCAACAAGTAAGTTTATCCTAGGGCTGAGCACGCGGTTATACGAATAGAGAATTACGTAACAACAAAAACTTATAAGGACATAGGGGCCCCGGACTGGTCCGCAAAGTCACCCTGTTCACGAACAAGATCACTGCCTATATGATTGGCTATGCTAGGCGCTATCGCCGGTGACATTGTCGGTTCTGTGTTTGAGGGAAGCGGTCGCAAAGAGACGGACTTTCCGTTGTTTTCGTCGCGCTCGACCTTTACCGACGATACTGTGCTCACCATCGCGGTTGCCGCTGTGCTTTTGGAGGGCGGTGACTATGCGAGCGCCCTTAGGCGTTACGGGCGCAGATACCCTCACCGTGGATACGGTGCGTCCTTTCACGAGTGGCTCTATGACGATTCTTTAGGCGCCTATAACAGTTGGGGGAATGGCTCGGCCATGCGGGTCAGCCCCGTCGGTTTTTCCGCCAAAACGATCGATGAAGTGCTTAGCGAAGCGCAGCGAAGTGCGGCAGTCACGCACAACCATCCAGAGGGTGTGCGCGGCGCCCAGGCTACGGCGCTAGCCATATTTCTTGCCCGCCACGGTGCGAGCAAATCCGAATTGCGGCGCGAGCTTAGCGAGCGATTTGGCTATGATTTGGGCCGCGTGGTAGACGAGATTCGGCCTGGTTACGCGTTCGATGTGTCTTGTCAGGGTTCGGTACCAGAGTCCATCATCTGTTTCTTGGATTCCCCCAACCTGGAAGGCGCGATACGCCTTGCCGTCTCCTTGGGTGGTGACGCCGATACCATGGCCTGTATCGCCGGTGGGATTGCAGAGGCGTTTTACGGCGGCGTACCCGACGTCATCGAGGCAGAAGTGCGAAACCGGCTGCCTGAAGATCTGTTTGATATCGTCGACCGATTTCGTGCCCGGTTCTTCGAGCATCAATAACCGCCTCGCCCACCGACGGATCTATACTGCAATTAAGACATTCAACTGCAGTCAGTTATTGGCAGTCTTCGATATGCCACTTCTAAGATTCCCGATCCTTGTTATTTTGCTAGTGAGCTCCGCCCCTGCGTTTGCACGACAGGTTAGAATCGATATCGAAACGGCACTAGCCCTAGCGGATAAGAAGGAATATGTCTCCGCAGTGGGCATATTAGCGCCGTGCTTGAAAGCGACATCGCCAACAAAATATTCGAATCTAGAAGATTGTCTTTTCCATGGCGACAAGATCACTGAGAAAGCGGTTCGCCCGCTTGCATCCCGCTACGAGAAAGAGACCAATTATGGTCGCACCGGTGTCCAGTTTCAGAACTGGCCAGGGGTTGCCCGGTATCTTGAGATGGGCCTGGACCCACGTCTTGGCTACTACGGCGGTACCATCTATGAGCACGAGTTCCTTAGACACCTGAGAGACTTGTTTCCAAACTCCAAATATCGCGACGTTTACGAATACAAGCTGCTAGAAAGGGGTGAAAATGATATGGCATCGGGGCAGCAATGGGTCGATGCCCTGAAGTCGTATCGGTCGCAATACCCAAACGGAAGATATTTCATCAACGCCACATCGGACCTGGCAAATGCCTATGATGATCTATGGGAAATACTGCGTCCCAATTCGCAGCACGAGCACCATGAATATTTCAGCGTCGGAGATCAAGAAACTGATACGCAGCGGTCAGAACAGTATCGTGCCCTGGCGCTGGACTTATATGAAGAACTAACCAGGTATGACCAAGCTCCTGATCCGTACCAGCTAAGTCTTTTGCAAGACGCACGGCAACGTCATAAAACTCTAAACGACCGGAAGCCGTCACACTCTTTCTATATACTCAATGACTAAGCTGCACGTCTTACGGCTCACGGATCACTATTCACGGACAACGTGGTGTCTACAAAGGCGCTGATAATAACGGCCGTCGTCGTGTTGGTTGCATGTTCGCCGGGTGACAGCGATGAACCTTATTTCGAATTCATCGGCGGCGGTTTCATTTTCAACTACCGATTAGCCCAGGCGGACTATGGGTTTGTCGCCCGACCAGTCCGCCGTATCCCCACGGGCATGATCATCGAGGCGGTGTTCGAGAATCCAAGTGGCGGGGAGCCGTTCATCATCCGCGAGACTGCGAAGTGGGGGCGCACGCAATATGTCTTTCGCTCGCCACCGGTTCAGGGGGTAAAGGCCAATCGCGATTATCAGGTGGAGCTACGCCTTATCGATCCCGCCAACCAACATGTCATCGCGACGTACGCCAAGACCTTTCGCTCGGATGTCGATCAATCGATCCTGCCCGAGCGCCCAACTGTGATTGGGCCCGGGCATCAACCGAACCTACCAGAGAAGATGGATCAAATCTCACCTTGAGGTTACTCATTGACAGAAAAAAGGCTATCCTTCATCAACGAAGACGTACTGCGATCGAGATGTTTAACGCCGTTATCTGACAGCAATAGAATGAAGTGTATGGTAAAAATTATAAGTCTACTCATAGCAATGATTGCCATGGTTTCTACCTCGCATGCCGCGGTCTCTGAGGATGCAAATACGTTTCAACGCAGCGATTTTCTTGGCACGTGGCATGGGAAAACACAAGAGGACGGGTCGATAGTCAAATGGCTGATCCATAGAGACACCGACGGAACCTACGCGACACTGTTTTTGATATGCAAGGATGGTGTCCCGGACTGGATACAAAAAGAGTTTGGAAGCTGGGATTATAAGAACGGAATATACCGAACCATTACTAGAATAATCGAGGATCCCGATGGTCGACGAGAGCCCGACACTCCCGAAAAAACCTATATAGAGACTTATCGTGTGATTATCTTAAACACGGTAATGTTTACATATGTTCACACTACAAAGAACAAGAAATACTCTGCAACGAAAGTGGATGATTCATACAGAGTAGATTGTGATTAACACACAAACCACATTTGCAACCGTAACGCTACAGCGAGCGGCTAGATGATTGATGAGAAGGGAATATGGATATTCCGAGCCTGATAATATTTCTCGCGATCGGCGCGGCCGCTGGCTGGATCGCTGGGCAACTGACAAAAGGCCGGGGCTTTGGCCTGTTCGTAAATACGTTGGTTGGCATCGTTGGTGCCGTATTGGGCGGCTTACTGTTTGAGCAGCTCGGCATTATTGCACCTGGCCTGATCGGTACTTTAGTTGCTGCAGTGATAGGCGCGATCGTTCTCCTGTTTGTTGTGCGTCTCATCAAGAGAGCTTAGCGCCATGGCCGGATACTCCGGAACGACGCTGGCAAAAAAGCTCGGCATCAAGGAAGGGTTCCGAGTGCGCACTACGTATGCGCCCGAGCACTATCGCGATCTAATCGGTCGGGTCTCGAATAATATTGTGATATCCAACCGGATCGCAACTGACATCGATATGTGGCATCTGTTTACAACATCCGCCACTGAGCTTGGTTCCGCCCTTCCCAGGATAATGGGCCGCATCAAGCAGAACGGCATGATATGGGTTTCCTGGCCAAAGAAGTCCGCAAAGATTTCTACCGACGTCACGGAGGACACCGTCCGGAAACTTTCGTTACCGTTAGGGCTGGTCGATGTTAAGGTGTGCGCGGTAGATGAAGTGTGGTCGGGTTTGAAACTGGTGATCAGAAAAGAGTTGAGGAAATGACCCAACTAATCGCCCACAAACAGATCCACGGCGAGCGGAACTTGGAGTGAATATTTCTCAAGAGGTGTCGAATGCATATTCAGAATCTCATGAACGATGGTAATGGTTTGGCAGCAGATGATCGCAGATCGATATTAAAGCGGATTCTAGCCGTCGGTAGTGCGCCCATTTTGTATACGGTTCTTCCGTTTTCGACGGCATTGGTGCATGCAACTGCGGGGAGCCTGGTAGATACCGACCTGGCAAAGGCATTTATGGCGCGTGCGATGGAGATGAAACGGATCGCGGTCGAGGCTGGCGACCAACCCTATGGTGCGATAGTGGTGAAGGGTAAGGAGATTGTCGGGGAAGGCCCCAGCCGGGTAATCACGAACCATGATCCGACCGCGCATGCAGAAGTGGAGGCGATCAGGCATGCAGCAAGGCGGCTCGGTACACACGACCTTAGTGGCTGCGTTATGTACGGAACGTCGAGAGCTTGTCGCATGTGCGAGACCGCGGCTTATTGGGCGAACATTTCGCGACTTGTCTACGGCACGGGTATCGTTGACGGTGGACTACCCACATACTCCTCGTGTTGATCTGTAGGCGACAGATATTTGTAGGGTACGTTAGTCTAGTACGATGGGCGAAGGTCGTTGGCCCAGCCCTGGGTGGCGGATATTGCCCCAGATCAGATCGCGAGCGTATAATCGATCGCACGGGCAAATGACAATCGCACAAGCCCCTATGCCACAAAAACAGCGAGGACCTCACCTTAGGCAACGGCGAGACGTTCTTCCTCGGGCCAACCTTTGAGTGCTTTTAGCTTCATGCGCATAGTGCATTTGAAATTCACCCGAACCGTTCAGCGACTTGATTACCGGAGCCGGCTGGAGTTTTTGGGGATCGCTAGACACTCGTTGGGCGAGAGAAAGCAGGAACCATCGGCCACTATCGGGGTACTCTAGCAGGGTCGCTGCCTAACTCTGTAAAGGAGGAAGCCCATGGCAATCGCACACCCGGAGTTATTTGCGAGAAAATCATCGGGACTCATTAGAGAATTCGGGGTTTTCGACACCTTTAGCTTCAACGTAATCGGTTACGCGTTGGGGTTGGTGCTGGCTATTACACCGTTCTTCGCAGGCGCGCTATTCCCCGGCGCAAACATCTTCCTAATCTTGATCATAGGGACGGCGTTCGCCCTGTTTAACGGGTTGGTCTACAGCCTACTGGCAGGGGCCATGCCACGTTCAGGTGGTGAGTACGTCTATAACGGGCGCATCCTCCACCCGGCCATCGGCTTTATGGCGAACTGGGGTTTTACTTGGTCGCAGTTCTTAGGAATCGGCATCTACACGCAGTGGACTGTTAACTACGCGTTAGCAGTCAGTTTCGCCACCCTCGGCCATGGGCTGGGAAGCAAGGCGCTGCTTGACGCCGGCATCTTTATCCAAAAACCATGGCCTAGCTTTATTTTCGGGACGTGTGTGCTCATCTCAGTTGTTTTGGTTCTGTTGGCGGGCACGCGATTCTTGCGGCGCTTTCTCAATGTGTTTTTCGTCATCGCCACGGTCGGGACGTTGATGACGTTGTTTGTTTTCTTGGGGAGTAGCCGCGATGAGTTCATCGCTGCTTTCAATGCGTTTATGGCTTCCACGACCGACATAAAAGAAGATGCCTACAACGTAGTCATCCAGTTAGCCAAAGAGAAAGGGTGGATCCCAACCGCGCAAACGTTTGGTGCGGTTCTACTAGCTTTGCCGTTGGGATATTGGGTGTACATAGGTTTCACCTATTCCTCCTATGTCGGTGGCGAAGTCAAGGAACCACAGAAGACACAAACCTATGGCATTATTGGCTCGCTGGCCTTTGGCTTCATTCTCTATATGATCATCATGGGCGCCTACTATTCTGTGGTCGGCACTGAGTTCAACAACGCTGCGGCTTATCTCGAATACAACACCGACGCCAATCCGCTCCCCGTATTCGGCGTGCTCAACTTTTTTGCCGGCGTGCTGACGACTAACCCTATCGTGCTCTTCTTTATGGGCATTAGCTTTTTCTTGTGGTTCTATCTGCTGCTTTTCGTTATGGTCAGCATTTGCGTGCGAAATATGTTTGCCTGGTCGTTTGACCAGATTATGCCTGTTGCGCTGACGAAGGTGACCGATAAGACCCGTTTCCCGTGGGCGGCGACGATTGTGGTCGCTATATTGGCATGGGTCTTACTGTGGGCTTCTATTTTCACTCCATTGTTCGACTATATCTTCAACTATATCGCTATCTTCGCTATAGCCTTCTGGATCACGAGTTTTGCAGCGATGTTGTTGCCTTTCCGTAAGCCTGAGCTGTTCCAGTCAGCGCCTGATATGGTTAAGCGGACAGTACTCGGTGTCCCATTGATCACTATTGCCGGTGTGGTCAATTTCGTTCTGTTCAGTCTGATTCTTTACTCGTCGTACACACTACCGGCGTTCTCAGGTCCGGTCGGTCCCGTCGCGATCGGGTTTGTCCTCGGTATCTACATCGTTGGTTTGATCATCTATTACGTTGTTGCATCTATTCGTAAGAAACAGGGCGTCGACCTCGACTTGTTGTATACAGAGATTCCCCCAGAGTAATTGCGGGGACTAGTAGTGCTTGACGATGATATCGGCCGTCGAGCGAACGTCTGGGGCCGGCCATCGGTTGGAGGATGGCCGGCCTTTTACGATATGAATGCCTACTTTCCAAACCCCACACATTTCAAGCCACGGCAGGGTGCGGGTAATGGGCCGTTCACTATCAGGAGGGCAAGCACTAATGGGTACTAAGCGAGAGGTCACAGTTGCCTCAGTCCAAATTGACATTGTGCTCGAAGATAAGTCAGCGACGGTTGCCAAGGTAGCCAGTTGGGCGGATAAAGCGGGCGCGAAGAATGCAGATGTAGTCGTGTTTCCGGAGCTGATCCTTGCCGCCGGCTACACGCTAGAGGACAAATTCTACGATTTCGCCGAACCGATTCCCGGTCCAAGCACTAAAGCGCTGGGCGAGAAAGCGCGAGAGCATAATATGTACATCATCGCCGGTACGGCTGAGAAAGATGATACAGGGACCGTGTACAACACATCGGTGATCATCGGACGCAATGGAGAAGTCGTGGGCTCGTACCGTAAGACCCATATCTTCACCCCGACTGAGTCATTCTTCGCCCTAGGCACGGAATTGTCAGTCTTCGATCTAGATTTCGGGCGGGTGGCCGTGCCGATTTGCTATGATCTGGAGTTTCCTGAGCCGGCGCGCGTCTTATCTTTGAAAGGTGCCGAGATGCTGCTGGCGATGGCCGCTCACTGGGTAGGAACAGGTAGTGTTGGAACACCCGAAAATTTCATAACGACCATCCATGCTGCGCGCGCACTCGAGAATCGCATGCCTGTCGTGCTTTCCAATCGGGTTGGATTCGACCCGGGCTTAAATGATAATTTTATAGGACTCAGCCGGATCGTGGATGCTGACGGGATGACTGTTACTTCTATGCCGGATGATAGCGAAGGTATGATTGTGGCTACGCTCGATCTCAACGAGCAGCGCGAAAAACGACAGCATTACAACTATTTTCGAGACCGCAAAGCGCCGTTGTATGGCTCGCTAGCACGGTCAGGTTAAATAATGTTCATTAACTCTGAGAGGAATTATGACGGGCCAGTTTCCCGACCCGGCTCCCTTCGTCGAGCAAGCCAATAAGATACTCGACCTGGCTGACAAGCGAAACCTAACCCTTCGGCTACTTGGTGCGATCGCTTTCCATGTCCGCTGCCCGGAGTTCAACTATATCCATAAGGAGACGCAGCGCTTGTTCACCGATATTGACTTCATGGCCTATAGTCAGCAGATGGCCGAGATTGAGCAGATGTTTAGGGATATGGGCTACGTGGAAGACCGACGCATCAAGTCCGTACCCGGCCTACGGCGGTCCATTTTCTTCCACCAAGACCACGGTTGGCATACCGACGTCTTCTATGACGTGCTTGAGTTTTCACATGAAATCAATTTCAGAGGCCGATTAGAGTTAAATCACCCAACAATCTCGCTCGTCGATCTCCTACTTGAGAAAATGCAGATCGCCCAGATCAACGAAAAGGATATTATCGATACATTGATTCTGCTACGCGAACATGACGTTAGTAATCTAGATGATAACGCGATCAGAATCGACTATCTGGCTCAAACCTGCAAGGCCGATTGGGGTCTTTGGCGGACCGTCACCAACAATCTCGCAAAAGTAAATCAGCTTGCTGACAAGTACGACGTACTAACGGCTGATGATCGGCGAATCATCCGCGACCGGCTCCAAAGCATTGTCACCTGTATTGATGAGGAACCACCGACGTTGCGTTGGAGGTTGCGTGATCGTATTGGCGAGCGAATCAAGTGGTATCGGGATGTCGATGAGGTCACTTAGCTGACTTTAGGAGGTTAGGATGTTCGGTAGAAAAAAGAAGCTTGATGGTACCACCATCTTTTTCTGTTCCGATATTCACGCGTCGACAGTTTGCTTCAAAAAGTTTATTAATGCGGCCAAACACTACGCCAGCAAGGGGCGACATATCGACATCCTCATGATTGGCGGCGACATTACGGGCAAGATGATCGTACCCATCATCAAAGCCGCTAATACGACGTACCATTCTTACCTGTTCGGCAAGCAGTTGACGCTCACCTCCCAAGGTGAGATCGAGGAGCTTACCAAGAAGACCGAAATATTAGGGGTCTATCCGCATATCTTCGAACCGGATGAATATGAGGCGTTCAAAGGCAGCCAGGAGATGCAGGATGAGCTTTTCAAGGAACTCGCACTCAAGAGACTCGAAGAATGGATGAACATCGCGGCGGAGCGGCTGGGCGATAGTGGAATCCCATGCTACATCAGCCCTGGTAACGATGATTTCGATGAAACTAGGTCTGTCCTGGATGCTTGCCGGGCCGTCACATGCCCCGACGACAAAACGCTCCAGATCAGTGACAACCATGAAATGATCAGCCTGGGCTACGCCAACCTGACGCCGTTCGACTGCCCACGTGATCTGCCGGAGGAAGAGCTAACGGGCAAGATAGACGCGATGGCAGCCACCGTGAAGGATATGTCGTGTTGTGTATTCAATCTGCATTGTCCGCCGCTTGATTCAGGCCTCGATGAGGCGCCCCTGCTCGACGAGGACCTTCGCCCAAAAATGGGAACGACGGGGGTTATGATGGCATCGGTCGGTTCGCAGGCTGTGCGTGAGGCGATAGAGAAATACCAGCCGCTACTCGCACTACATGGGCATGTGCACGAATCAAGGGGCACAACCAAATTGGGTCGCACCTTGTGTGTTAACCCGGGCAGTGAGTATTCAGAGGGTATTCTGCACGCCGCACTGGTTACAATTGGGAAGGATGAGGTAGTTAGCCACATGCTTACTTCGGGTTGATCCGGTCCGGTAGGTTGTATACAGAAGAGAGCCAGGTTGCAGACTAGAAAACGTTGCCGTGAGTTGGGGCTGGTCATCGGTTCGATGAGCCCGGGCCCAAAGAACAGCATCACCGATGTGAAGGGTGTGCGTGTGGGTCACTGCACGCTTAGCTTCGATGACGAGCGCGGCGTGGCGCAAACCGGGGTCACCGCCATCTGGCCAGCTGACGGAGATCTAGTGCGGGAACCTGTCCCGGCCGGGAGCTTTGTGCTTAATGGCTTTGGCGAGATTACCGGACGCACCGCCGCCGACGAATGGGGCATTGCCTCCACGCCGATTGTGTTAACTGCGACCATGAGCGTTGGCATCGTCTACCACGCTGTGCAGCGTTACTTGTGCCGTCAGGACAGTGAACTGGGTAGATTGGAACTTGTCATCCCCCTCGTCGGTGAGTGTGACGATAGTTTTCTCAATGACTCGCGTGCCTTTCATGTGAAAGAGGAGCATGTTTTCGCCGCACTCGACAATGCCACCGATACCCTGGTCGAAGAAGGGTGCGTCGGGGCTGGAACGGGAATGCAATGCTTCGAGTTTAAAGGTGGGATCGGTTCAGCTTCTCGCGAGCTAGGCAAGGCGGATGGTGGCTTTATGGTCGGGGTTCTGGCGCAAACCAATCTTGGGGCTCGTCCCTTATTGGTCATTGACGGTGTGCCGGTAGGGCGTGCACTCACCGACCTGATGCCAGAGGGTAAGATGCCCGACTATTGGGGTGAAGGCGCCAACGGAGGTTCTTGTATTGTTATCGCAGCTACCGATGCGCCCCTGAGTAATCATCAGGTAGCCAAATTAGCTAAGCGCGCCGGTTTGGGCTTGGCCCGAATTGGTTCCATTGGTGCGAACTGCAGCGGCGAGTTAACGTTTGCCTTCAGCACCGCAAACCGAGTACGGGCCGCAGGTACGCTCTCGCACGCCATTGAAGTGATGAATGATCGGCGGACTGACGCAATCTACCAGGCCGTCATCGAGGCGACCGAGGAGGCGGTGGTTAATGCCCTGTTTAGGGCGCAGACGACGGTCGGCCGCGATGGCAATATCCTGCACGCCCTACCTGTAGACCGAACGCTCGAACTACTACGCGAAAACGGCCGCTTATAACAAACGCAATGCACACAGTGCCGTTGTGTCGTTAGAAAGGCGTTTGGTCAAGGAACCGGCGCAGGACATTGGTGGTGATCTTTGCCACGTTGTTGTTGTAGTCTTCGTGCGAAAGACTCCCCGCCCATGCGATCGAGCTGGCTGAAAAAACTGCCCCGCCGTTACTAGTTTCAAAGAACACCATGTCGCCCCGAATACTCTCTGCTTCGGTCCCGCCCAGGCCTGGGACCGGGTCAAGCATATCTTCGGGGACCATCAGATAGACATCGGTGTGGACCCGTGAGGAGGCGAGCACGAGGGCATGTGGCGGCGTACCCCACTCGTGGTTTGCTGCGTCTACTTCGATACCGACGGCGCCACCGCCGGATAGACCGAAATCGCCGATGATTTCATCCTCTACCCCCTGGAAGATGAAACCGGCGCGCGCATCGCGGCTCGCTTCCGTCCGCACATAGGGCGACGAGATATCGAATCCCTGTGAGACCATGCCAACACCCACCAGGGTATTGGGTGCACGGCCGTTGCGACGCCAAAGCCCGGTGTATTCTCCCGTAAAACTGGCGTAGAACTCGCCCGGTCCCGGCGCGAAGGCGCGGATGCCATCCTCTGATTTGCGGCACTCGATCACACCGGGCAACTCGGGATGAAAGGCGATGCGCCAGTAGAAGCCGTTGCCACCCAGATACATGAGTCGCCCGCCACCCTCCGTGAACGCGTGCAGGGCGTCGAGCATCGCCGCACTATAATACTCCGGGTGAGAGCCGGTGATGACCACCTGATATCCCTGGATAAGCGACACGCCTTCCTGGTTCAGGTCTTCGTCGGTGATGACGTCGAATGGCTGTTGCAGCTTATCCAGCCAGCCGAGGATATGGGTATCGGCGTTGAACTGCCAGACATTGGATCCGACACCACCCAGATGTCCAATGAACTTCGGCTGCATGTCGATGATCGGACGCAGGCGCGACGAATAATAAACGCCACTCCCGTCACTATGAAGATCATAGAAACAGAGGCCGAGTTCTGGGTGCGCATTCATGAAAAGGTCGAGCCTAGAAAGCTGGATTAGTCGCCCACATACGAGCTCAGTTTCCGATACATCAATCCCGATACGATTGTTCCCATAGGCCATATAACTGGCGGTGGGGAGGAGAAAAGCAACCGCTTCGGTCGCGCGACCCCGTGGGGGCCGGACACAGAACGGCACGTAATATTCTTCCTCCCCGGCGTGCAGGCGCGCGGCATAAATGCCACTGTGGAGACTTGATGGAATCGTAAAAGAGAAGTCCACATTCCACCCCGCGTCATAGACATCGTCATCATGAAAGTGAATCGCGCCGTAGTGATCGGGGTGGCGGATCCAATTATATTCCTCATCACACCAACGCCGCCCCGTGACGCCCCGTGTCGGCAGGTTGATGAGGTGCCCGTGTAGTTGATGGGAAGAAACGTCGATGATGCGATCTGTCGATATTCCAATCGAGAAATCCCAAGCCGCCACCAAGTCGGGCTGCGCGGTGTCGACGTCGAGCAGATTAATGATCTCATTGGCATCTATCGACCGTGAGAACAAGCGTGGACTGTCGATGCGGCCATTCAAGTACCGTTCCGCCGGTCGATCGCGCGACGGTCGTGCTGCAAGCGTCAGGGGCGCCGCCACATTCGCTTGTGAGAGTTGCGCCGGCGCGGATGAGGAAGCACCCCCCACATCGTCCACCTTGGGATAACGGCGCAGCGGCTGCTGCATCACGCTGATCTCACCGGTTTGTGCGTCATAGGTTCCGGCCACCGCGTACCAGTGCTTCTCGATCAAGGGCTTGTCGGTGGACACCTTCACGGTGGCTTGTGTGTCAGACGATAACGCCAAGCACAAGGCGCTTGTTTCATCGAGATAGAGTTCGAAGCCTGCGCCCGTTTTCGGATCCCGGCGCGCCATAATGGTCTGTGGGCCGCGTCCCGGTGTGGTCGGCCACACCGCTGCCACCATACCGAAGGACGAAAGCTTCCGGCAGACGGGGCTGTCATCGATAAGCGCGTAGGAGCCTGCATGGATCGGTTGGAAACGACCCTGAAATGGACCGCCGAGATCGATCGGAATCCTCTCTTCCTGATAGCCCGGCCCCACGGGGTTGATATCGCCTTGAATGACGCGGACCAGTGTCACATCGTAGTTGTTGAGCTGGTCGCAGCTCACCATGAACTGGATGATCTCACCGGGCGCGACACTGATACGGTCCGCGTAGCCGAGAATCTGTGTCACGCCTGTGCCCCCATATGTCTATAAGCGGCGAACCTATCCAGCCTAAAGGTCGAGTTCCTTTCCTGTCTGTTCGCGCCAGCGGAGTCGAAACACGGTCCACTCCGCTTGCCTGAGGTCGGTAAATTCGTACTCATGCAGAATCTCCACCGGCCCCGCCCGCTCTTCTGACATGCGAGCTAAACCCCAACGCTTGAACGGTTCACGAATAACAAGTACATATTTGCCGGCTTTCCGTCCGCCGCGCATCACGTTTAGCACCCGTTGCAAACCAGGACTGTGATAAAAGCAACCGGCATCGAGGTTACGCTTGAATTCAGCCGCGTAAACCTTGTCATCTTCGCTGATCTGATAACGGTTCATCGTGTCACTCCTAACGCCAACCACCTAGTCTACTCGGCTGCAGAGCGATCCTGCTCAACTCGATCCTGAACTGCATCAAGTACAGCGTCCACAATATCAAACAGCTCGTCGATTTGTTCGCGGGTGATAATGAACGGCGGCGCTAGAATGACCGCATCGCCGATCGGTCGAATGATGAGCCCATGTTGTAGCGCCGTCTTTGCTATCTGTTCACTCACCTCGAGGGGTGCGGCGTAAGGCGCTTTAGTGCGTTTGTCCTCCACGATCTCGAGTGCACCCATTAATCCCACCCCTCTGGCCTCGCCGACCATAGGGTGGTCGCTAAGCCCACGAAGGCGTTGCTGGAAGCGGGGCGCCACGGCTACGACGTTATCGAAGAGTCCTCCCTCGATAATAAGTTCTAACGCTTTGTTCGCGATCGCACAACCCACCGGGTTTCCGCCCCCGGTAAATCCGTGGGGAAACTCTTCGAACTCCTGACAGGCTTGCATAAGCTTGGCGTGCATCTCCTCAGAAAGGAGAATCGCCCCCATGGGATAGTAACCGGCCGTTAAGCACTTCGACACGACAACGATGTCCGGTTCGATGTCGTAGGTGAGGCAACCCCACAGCTTTCCTGTACGTCCGAACCCACAGATGACTTCATCGGCAACAAACGGAATATCATACTTACGAAGGATCGCTTGTATCGCGCTGAAATAACCCTCGGGCGGGGGAACCACACCGCCGGCCCCCATCACCGGTTCGGCAAAGAACCCGGCGATGGTATCGGGACCTTCCGCTTCGATTAATTGCGCCAGATTTGTCACAAGCCGCTGCACATAGTTCGACTCGCTTTCCCCGGGTTTTGCGTAGCGCCAGTAGTGCGGACAATCAGCGAAGTGGACACAATCTAGAGGCAGGCCAAACGCACGGTTGTAGTCCTTGCCGGTAAGGCTGGCCGCCATCACGGTTGTCCCGTGATAACCATTCTTGCGAGAGATGAGTTTGCGGCGTTCGGGTTGCCCTAACCCACGATGGATCATCCATAGCATCTTGACAACACTGTCGTTGGCCTCCGATCCTGAGTTCGTAAAGAAGACCTTACTCATCGGAACCGGCGCGATGCTGAGAAGTTGTTCGGCCAACAAGATGGCGGGTTCGTTATTTCGCCCGAAGAACGTGTGATAGGCAGGAAACCTACAGAGTTGCTCGTACCCGGCCTCTATGAGGGTCTTGTTGTTGAAGCCGGCGACGATGTTCCAGAGTCCAGAATTCCCCTCGATATAACGCTTGTTATGAGTGTCGTAGACGTAGATGCCTTCGCCGCGTTCGACGATCAGTGGTCCCTCATCTCGCAGCGTCCCCAGATGCGAGAACCCATGAAGACAACTCGCAAGACTGCGATCCTCCCATCTTCCAGTAGACGCTTTCATCAAGACCTCCGGCGATTCGATATTGGATTTTGTGCATCGCTTGCCATCAACGGTGTTACCTATCATCGCAAAAACCGTTTGGCCGAGTCGAGAGAATCATACTGTCCTACTTTCCCGAGTGACGATAGTACATACGTGTCAACAAACAAAGGGCGGTCTGTACGGAGCAATGAGCAAAAGCGTCGGAGGCAAGAGCAGTTTCTAGGGAGTCCGCGGCCTTTGCGCTTAGCTCGATTTCGAGAAGCCGTCGTCACCGACATCGTCCAGTCAGGGCCCCGGATGGCGCCAGTTTGATCGACCGTGGCTCTGTATGTGGACCAGAGCCATGGATGAGTCTGGGTTGTCTACGGGGAGGAGCCAGCCATGTCAGACGTATCCGTTCCCGAGCCCGTGTCAGGGCGGTCGTCAGCTGTTGTCGGCACAGCGTCGCCATCGGGTTATCCACAAGCGAGAACTGGGGGCGTTTGAAATCCAGCATAAGGCGTCAGAATTTCAGACCTTCTCTCGGCATATTCAAGTCCCATGCGCAACAATAAATTTGCCAGCGGCTATTGCCATTGAAGGATTCGACGCGCACCCACTTTTGAAGCAGGTTGTAGACCTCCTAACCAACCACGACTTACTATTAACATTCCGGGCGATACATTTCATCCCATTGAAGGTGCCTCGCATTGGGTCCAACAGGATGCACCAGAAAAAGTTCTTCGGCGCACTAGTCAAGTTTTTTGCTAATGCGCCTGGCTAATCAACGATACCCTAAGGGATTTGATGTCGATCGCTATCTCGCGGTAGTAGAGGAACTCGTTGGGAACGACCCTAAAACAGGCCGATGGTCGTCAAAATAATCGAATCTAGAGGAGGAAAAAATGGCGAATGAAGGTTATCACGAAGCGATTGAAGAACTTTCCGATGAGACTCGAGACATGCATCGAGCTATCACATCGCTGATGGAAGAATTGGAAGCCGTGGATTGGTACAACCAGCGGGTAGACGCATGCAAAGACAATGATCTAAAGGCAATCCTCGCCCACAACAGGGATGAGGAGAAGGAACATGCCTCAATGGTCCTCGAATGGATTCGTCGCAAGGATCCAATGTTCGATAAGGAACTTAGAGATTACCTCTTCACGGACAAGCCGATCGCCCACGGTTAGTATTGAGATCATTCGCGGATAGACATCACCGGTTTAAATCACACACCTAGCCCACTAACGGCGATATACTGAGACGCTCAAATATAGTCAATGCGTCTGGAGATAGCCGATGAGCGACACTATGGTGGAAGGACGGTGCTTGTGTGCGGGGGTTCGATTTCGAGTAGAAGGCGCACCGCTGTGGGTGGGGCATTGCCACTGTCACAGTTGTCGTCGAAACACCGGGTCTGCCGTCGCGACCTTTGTTGGCTGTAGTCCCAATCAGGTCAGATATATTGCTGGCGAGCGCCAGTTTTATGAATCATCGCCAAGCGTTCGCCGAGGTTTTTGCGGCAAGTGCGGTACGCCACTGAGCTATGAAGTGGACAGATTTCCAGGTGAGATTCACCTATACCTAGGCACCCTAGACGAGCCGGAAAGGTTCATTCCGGAGTTTCACGTGTTCTATGCGGAGCGTATCTCCTGGTTCGATATCGCCGATGATCTTCCGCGTCATCGCGCGACCTCACAAGAATAAAAAGCCGTAAACGGTTCCCGTGCACGAAGGGTCAGACCCGACGTTCTAGTATTCAACCGGGCCTACCAACCAGGATATACTTCCGAGCCTGATAGCAGCGCCGGCGCGCCAACATCTAACACGGTCGCGCAGTGTAAATCGGCTGCTACCACCTGAGCAGAAAAATCATGCCAACATACGTTGTCGAGAGAGAGCACAAGCGAGCGCAACAAGCTGTGGTGGCCACGTTCAATGGTGCCACTAGCTATGAACAACAACACATCTGACAATGCTGGCGTTGTTACGATTCCGCCGATTATTTACCTCGTCGGCTTGTTGCTAGGGCTCTTACTGCACTACCTATATCCGGTCAAATTTATACCGCCAGCGATATCGGTTTGGTCCGGCGTGCTGTTGGTCTTGATGTCTGTTCTTATGGTGTTATCTGCGTTGCTGGCGTTTAGGCGAGTGGGCACATCACCAGATGTACATAAACCCACAACGGCCATTTCCACCGATGGTATTTACCGATGGAGTCGAAATCCCATGTACATTTCTTTGGCATTGCTCTATTTGGGTATCGCCGCTTGGGTTAACTCACTATGGATCCCATTGCTTCTAATACCCGTGCTCTTTGTCGTCGATCAGGGCGTCATCAAACGTGAAGAACGGTATCTGGAGGAAAAGTTTGGTGATGAGTACTTGCGCTATAAGTCTCAAGTTCGGCGTTGGATCTAGGTTGATGAAAAGGCCGCTTTTCTGCATCATAGCTATTGCTATCGTTCACTTCGTAGCTAGCCTTGCATTCCTTATGCTGTCTTTCTCCGATTCGATGGCACGTTTCGACACGGGAGAGCCCCGTAACATGATGGGTTCGGTGATTTATTACACGAGTGAACTTCTGACCTTTCCAATCGTTAAGATCATCGAACACACCGACCTTCGGTTTCACAGTACAGTCACTCAGTACATACCCTTTATGGTCAATAGCCTGGTTTGGGGCTGGTTTGTCGTATTCATTCTGCGAAGGTTTAGGCGAGCTGCCTAGGTATGCGGCGCTTCGCCCTAATCGCTATCTCGCTGTTTGCCCCGTCGGCGGCTGCAAGCGAAAGCGTCTGCTACGGGACGACAGCAAATGGCAGGCTTGAGGGTGGGGTTCAACTGCCCAGTAGCGGCGACAATTTCCTGTCCTATGGCCCGATCCCGGAGCGGGCCGGGCGCACCTATGTACATAGCAAGGTGCGCGACGTCGTGGTGACGGCCTACAAGATCTTGGAGCAGGAAGAACCGCGCAAGCTATTCAAATACGCCGAAACGGGATTTAAAGAAGGTGGTGAGTTTGGACCTCACAAGACCCATAGAAACGGATTGTCGGTGGACTTCATGGTGCCCGTGGTTGATGCGGATGGGCGCTCGGTGCCGATTCGTACCGATCCCTTTAACAGATACGGTTACGGCATCGAATTCGACGAAAAAGGTGTCTACGACGACTACCGCATCGATTTCGATGCAATGAGTGCCCATCTCCGTGCGCTGGATATCGCTGCAAAGAGGCAGGGGATTGGCATCTGGCGAGTCCTGTTTGATCCAGGGCTGCAACCCTATCTGCATAAGAGCAAATACGGTTCGTACGTAAAACAGAATATTGAGATACCGAAGAGACGATCATGGGTAAGACATGACGAACACTATCACGTGGATTTTTCGGTCGAGTGTAGGCCCATGTAAAAAGCTGCTACGTGCTCAACCATTTCTCTAAAACGTAGATCTCCCACTTAAAAAGCCTGTATTTCACGGCTCGCTCACCGCTCGATAATCGATCTATACTGAAGTTATGATCTTGAACTTTGGTAAAGATCGATGACATATGATGAAGCCAAGGCGATTGCCAAAGAACACCTGGAAGCCAACCCCCTAGGCGACCCATATGAATGGACGGTTTCAGACGGCAAGCTTGCGAAAGAGGGCTGGTATTTTGATTACACATTTAGGGCGGTTAGAGAAACCCTCGAAGACCAGCAGGACGTTCGTGGCGCCCTTGGTTATCTCGTCAGGGATTCGGGAGAAGTCGAAGACCTCGGACTCGAAGAATATGAACAACTGCGCTTTGAGCCGGAGTTGGGTCTGTGAACATTCCGAAACTGATTGCAGGCCTGGCAATATTTCCACTTTCAGATTCTTGATCCCGACGAGGAACTAGAATCTAGCTGAATTACGAGAATGCCCACCTTCGACCATGCACACCAACGAAGATATACTCCAACCGGGACGTACGAAATAACAATTCCGTTACAAGACTAAGCTGCTAGCCGCATGACTAGTCTCCGGTTCGGCCTGTTTGGACGAATAGTGTGGCCCTTGGCCATCGCCGAAACTATCGTTTGGGCCGCCATGTTCTATTCGTTCCCGGCGTTGCTGTTGCAGTGGGAACGTGATCTTGGGTGGTCAAAGATCGAATTGTCGGGCGCGCTAACGCTAGCGCTTGTCGTATCGGCGTTGCTGGCGCCAGTGGTGGGACGTCTGATCGATCATGGACTCGGGCGCTACGTCTTCACCGGCAGTGTCCTCTTAGGCGCACTATTCCTGGCCTTACTGTCTAGAGTCACGGCACTTTGGCAGTTCTATGCCATCTGGTTGGCACTGGGTGTGGCCATGTCGGGCGCACTCTACGAAGCTTGCTTTGCGGTGTTGACGCGTGTGATGGGCGCCGACGCTAGAAAGGCCATCACGCTGGTCGCTTTAGTCGCCGGCTTTGCTGGCACCGTTTCGTTTCCAAGTGCGCATGCCTTGGCGGCTATTGTCGGTTGGCGTGGTGCGGTACTTACTTTTGCGATCGCTATTGTTCTTGTCGCCGCACCACTCATCTGGTTTGCATGCCGCACGGCAGAAGACAACGGTGAAGCTCGTGCACCCTCGACCAGCGCCAAGGCGGGCGATGTACTTCATATTTTTCGCAGGGCGACGTTTTGGCTGTTGGCGGTTTCGTTTGCCATGATCGCGCTTGATCACAGTATTCTATTGACACACCTTTTACCGATCCTCGACGAACGTGACATTCAGAGCGAAGCAGCAATCCTCGCCGCGTCAATGATAGGTCCGATGCAAGTGGCGGGGCGACTGGCTATGATGGCGGCCGAACGGCACGTATCGACACTGTTTATTTTTGCGACCTGTTTTGTGGCCATGTCTATCTCGGCGTTGTCGCTGTTGGGGACGGGCACCACGCCGTTGCTGCTCGTCACGTTTGTGTTGTTTCAGGGGGCCGGTTACGGTGTGACCAGCATTATGCGTCCGGTTGTCATCGCCGAGTTCCTGGGTCGCGAGGACTTCGGGGTAATCGCCGGCATGTTGGCAATACCATTTCTCACTGCCACGGCGGCGGCGCCCACGATCGCCGCTCTGATATGGCAAAAAGGCGGATATGATTCGGTGATCTGGCTTGCATTTGCCGCCGCCGCAGTTGGGCTATTGTCCATGCTCACCGCGGCATCATTTTCCAGGCGGCTACCGAGAAAATGACCATACACGCTGTCGTCAACAAGTTACAGTGTGGGTCACGACGATGAGGAGGATAAGCCATGACATTGGAGCTAGTTCGAAATATGCTGGGTTGGTGTGCAGTAATCAACCTGGGGTTGCTGATATGGTGGCTCTTGTTTGTCTTGCTGGCCCATGATTGGACACATCGGGTTCATAGTAAATGGTTTCGTTTGACCAGAGAGAGGTTTGACGCCATTCATTATGCAGGTATGGCCATGTTCAAGATGCTGATTTTTTTCTTTAATTTAGTGCCGTACTTTGCCTTGCGGATCGTCGGTTAGCACAGCGCCTGACTTGGATCACAGGTGTCATCGGCGCTATTAGCGGCGGCGTCAGCACAAGAGTCGCATCGGAACCATAACGCGTCGACGCACCCATAAGTCTCTCCTAGGGCAGGATTCATATGTCCTAGGGCGCGTAGCCGGGAATGAACAAAATGAGTGAATTCGTGGCATATCTGAAAGAAGTATTCGAACAGTTTGGTTCGATCCAAGCTCGCAGGATGTTTGGCGGCTACGGTATCTATCACGATGGCATCATGTTTGGTTTAGTCGCTGATGATACGTTGTATCTAAAAGCAGATGAAGTAACGGTGGAGCATTTCGTATCGAGATCTTTGGAGCAGTTTGAGTATGGCAAAGGGAATAAAGTTGTGAAGATGTCGTATTACTTAGCGCCGGATGAAATATTCGATGACCCAGAGCAAGCAACGGTTTGGGCCCGCAGAGCGCTTGAGGCGGCATCCCGCGCCAAACCGACGGTTCGTAAGAAACGGAAATCGAGTTCTAGTAAATGACGATGAGAGACGGCACACTAGAGGATCACAGCACGACGGACGACAGGCGGTTGTCACGCCACGCCTTCCTTGCGCAGAGGCGGGATTAACCTGTCCAACGAGGAGGTAAGCTGTAATCGACACGCGAATCATGTGGGGCAGATGCAAGGCAGATGGCTAACGATTCGGCAAGCAATATAGACTGGGGTCGATGCCGTGCTCACATCGAACACGAAGATGGGTTGTTAAACCAACGCACTGGCCTATTTTTGACCGCGAACGGCCTGGCCGCGGTTGCCGTAGGCTTGATACCAAGTGCCGCGCTCGTACTTGTCGTCATTGTTGCCAACATCCTTTTGGTTGCTTGCCGGAATCCAAACGGTGTGCGCACTTCGAGGTCTGACGACGTCCTATATTGCGGAAGTCAATGACCGGGTTGATCGTATCGTTCGAGATAGCCATGCTTGGGCGCCGAGATCGCTTAACGTATCAAGTATCTTGGGGCTACATATTCCACTGGTTGTGACGATCGGCTGGATAGTTGGTCTTGTGGTGTTGGTGTAAGCTTCACGCCCATGGAATTGCTCTGCGAAAAGACATGATTGAGATAAGTCAAGAAACGAGAAAACGTATCGAGCATGGCTGGGTTTGGCGACGACACCAAGGCTTATTTGTCATGGTTACCTCACGACGATAATGACACGTAGACCTGGAGATACACTCAATACCGTGAAACTTACCGACTTCAAGGCGTTAACCTTCGACTGCTACGGTACGCTCATCGACTGGGAAAGCGGCATGATAGCAGGGCTGACCCCACTGACTGATAGGGTTGAGCGCGAATTGACACATAATGAAATCCTCGAGGCCCATTCTCGCCACGAGTCGAGCCAGCAGCAGCAAACACCGGCCAAACGCTATCAAGAATTACTACCGATTGTTTACCGACGCATGGCGGAGGAGTGGGGTGTTGGCGTTAGCTGGGACGAATGCACACGGTATGGCCAGTCGATAAAGGACTGGCCTGCATTCCCCGATTCGGTGGAAGCGTTACGGTATCTGAAACAGCATTACAAGCTCGTAATCCTGTCGAATGTCGACAATCAGAGTTTCTCGGCAAGCAATAGTAGGCTTGGGGTTGAATTCGATGCCATCTACACGGCTGAAGATATCGGTAGCTATAAACCGGCCGACGCCAACTTCGAATATATGTTGACAAAGATCAAAGGGCTGGGCATCGAGAAATCAGACATCTTGCACACGGCAGAAAGCCTGTTCCACGACCATGTGCCGGCCAATCGCCATGGGCTAAAATCCTGTTGGATTTATCGTCGACGTGGACAGGAAGGCTTTGGTGCGACCATGGACCCAGGCGAAATGCCGGCCTATGATTTTCGCTTCAATAGCATGGCGGAGATGGCGGAAGCCCATACAGTGGAGGTCGGTGGGTAGTGGCGATGATTATGCACCGGGGCGGATGTCACTGTGGGCTGATTAAGTATGAAGTCTTGGCGCCCTCAAAAATCAAAGTCAGCCAATGCAATTGTTCCATCTGTTCTAAGTCCGGATACCTTGGTCTTATCGTACGCAAGGAGCACTTTAAACTTCTTCGCGGCGAGCAGCATTTGGTTACCTATACCTTCAACACCGGTACTGCGAAACACCTGTTTTGCGCTCGATGCGGTATCAAGTCGTTCTACGTACCGCGTTCACATCCAGACGGCTACAACGTCAATGCACGATGCCTGGATCCAGCAACGATCGAAAGCATGGAGATTAACCCGGTCGACGGTCAAAACTGGGAAAAACGCTATCCCAAGGATCGTGCAGAGAATTATCCGGACTAAGAGCGTGTCATTTGCCAACGGAGAACGCGCATAATACGCGTCGCCCATCGTAGTGTCTCTCGCTGAAGATTAAGTAGGCGTGACCGAACCCTCCCATTTTCGGCTCCAGTTTATCGTTTTTTTGTTGGTGTCGATCTCGTTTACCAATATCTATATCACGCAGCCGGTGTTACCAGTACTGCAGGTCGAATTTGCGGTAGATACGGTACTCGCTTCTCTCAGTGTCTCCGCCGTATTGCTTGGGATCGCGATATCTAACTTACCATCCGGCGTTCTGGCAGACAGATTTCCCATCCATCCGATCATCCTGATCGGCGGAATCGTCTTGGCCATTGGTGGTTTGATCTGCGCTTTAGCCAACGACGTTTGGGTGCTCATTGGGGCACGTTTCCTTCAGGGCCTTTTCATTCCAGCCATGACCACCTGTCTCGCCGCCTATCTGGCAAAGACGCTTCCACTGGCGCGGTTAAATGTGGTCATGGGTACTTACGTATCGGCCACAGTGCTTGGTGGCATGGGTAGTCGCTTGCTTGGTGGCTGGATCCATCCGCCATTGAATTGGCGTTATGCCTTTGTGTCGGCGTCGATATTGGTCCTCATTGCAACGTTTATCGCCGTGCGGGAGTTGCCGAGAACGCCAGCCGATGGTCGACGACAACACGATCCAATAGGTTTTTTCGAGCTACTTAAGCGCTGGGAGCTGTTGCCTGTGTTTTTATGTGCGGCCGCCAGCCAGTCGATTTTCTCGCCGGTCTTCAACTATTTGCCGTATAGACTCGGCACCGCACCTTTCGACCTCCCAACCGAGCTGGTGACGCTGGTTTACCTCGTGTATATCGTCGGGATCTTCATGGGGCCTGTGGCCGGCCGAATCAGTAATCGCTTCGGAAACGGATACACCATAATTGGCGGCGCCGTTGTATTGGGTATTTCCTTGGTGCTTATCCTGTTACCAACTCTCTTGGCAGTTGTGGTCGGCCTTATTGGGATCTGTGCGGGTTTTTTCACGATCCACGTTGCCGCAGTGGGGTCCCTTAACCGCAAACTTTCTAGCGGCCATGGGCGCGCAAACGCCCTGTACGTGCTATTTTACTATGTCGGCGCATGGCTCGGAATCACTTGGGCGGGCTTTGCTTACAAACAAGGCGGTTGGAGCGCGTTGGTGTACACAGCAATGTTACTTTTGACTATTCCGCTATACGCAGGTATCCATGAACGTAGAATCGCTCGACGACAACAGACTACCCGCTGAATGATGCATCAGTCCGTAACAAGAATCTTGGTATGCCTTTCAGTCTCCTATGTATGCGTTATCGGGCTATCATTAGGGTCGCCTGCGGCGACCACATACTTACCGGGGCGCCGGCCCCGTATGCGGGTGACTTTTGTTTCGACAAAAGTCACAAAACTATTTTGCCCCGCGGTCTTCGCTCCGGCACATAACACCTGCCGGGGAACCTCGGCTTTCTCTTGCCTCAGAAGGTCCGTCGACGGCACCTAACTCGGGGTCAAAACGTCAAATTGCGATAAATATCCGCCACCCGCAGCGGCAATTTCCGTACGTCATTGACGAGCGTGTAGTTCACGGCGCCATACATATGCGGTAGGTAATCACTCGCCGCGTCGTCGATGGTGATACAAAATGGATGAATGCCGGCCTGTTTTGCCTCTATCAAGGCGCGACGCGTATCTTCTATACCGTAGTCGCCGCGATAGCCATCGTAATCGTCCGGCTTACCATCCGACAGAGTGATCAATACCTTGGTGCGGGCTTCTACCGCATTCAGTAACTTAGTTAGATGGCGAATGATTACACCCATGCGAGTGTAATCTTGCGGGCGCATACCAGTAATCCGTTTCTTTACTGTTTCCGAGTATGTCTCCTCGAAACTTTTGACACGAAAGAGCTCACACCGTTTCCTGGTCATGCCAGAGAACCCATAGATCGCGTACCGATCGCCAAGAATCTCGAGGGCCTCGCAGAGCAACACAAGCGATTCGCGCTCGGCGTTATTTACCCAACCCTTAGTCGAACCACTCATGTCTACCATGAACATCACAGCAATGTTTCGGTCGAGCTTGTGTTTCTTAATAAATAATCGCTCCGGCATTTCGATACCATGGCACAAGTCGGCATAGCCTTCGACGACGGCATCAACGTCGATGTTGTCGCCATTTTTCTGCTTCTTGAGACGTGTGTCTTCGCCGCGCAGTGCTTCGAACGTCTTTCGTAAGTGACTTAATAGGCCGCCATACTTATCCAACACGAGGTCTACAAATGGCTCATCAAGCGGATGCACATCGAGTTCACGGAGCACACACCAGTTTTTTCGGTAATGTTGTCTTCGGTAGTCCCATTCGTTGTAGCTAAACGCACCTTCTTCGTGATAGCTACCCTTCCACACATCTGCAGGGTCTTTTTCTTGCGTAGTTGGCATCACCAGCCGCGACGAGATAGTCCGGTGGAATATCACCAAAGTCTTGTACGATGGAGCCCATCAGCGCGCGCGCATCAGCCGTGGGGGTAACCAGTTGGCCATCGAGATCAAACTCGAAAGTCGCGATATCTGGTCGATCTGGATCGGTTATTCTTGTTAGTTTTATTTGTTCGAGTGACGACTCAGCGCCTTCCTGCTGATCATCATCAGTCTGTGCACCGCGCCACTCTTTGGCAATGCGCGCTAATGCATTACCGAAGGCATTCCGCTCACGCGCAATGCGTTCGCTAATTGCCTTCTCGACCTTTTCAGGGAATAGGTTACCCTGATAACACAATGGTTCGGGCAGGTCGCCCGCGTACAGTTGTGGTAGATACTCATAACTGTCGCGTACCATCGCGTTTGGCCGTTGCAAAACTTTGATTGCCGTCCTCCAAGTTCTTGGGTAGGCAATCGAACCTACCTTGCGTTGCAGTTGAGCCATATCACGGTGTAGTCCCACTAGATCACGGTGAATGCATGCGTCTAGGCGAATTGTCTCAAGTGCATGAAACACACGCACCGCACGTGCCGGATCGTCGAAACGGCTAACTGCTTTGGTAACACTCATCCAACCAGCCCCATCTCGCACCCGGTCTGTGCCGGTATCGCTGTGCTCACGAAAGGTTCCGTACCAGGTTTGCGCCCATAGGTGGGCGGTGATGGCCTTGTACAAACGGGAGTTGTCACTATGTTTATCGAATACGGTCAATCGCGGCGGTAGAAACAAACTCGTGGTATCGGTATACGCATCTTCGTTCGACTCCAGTCGCAACGCCCGCCCGCCTAGTCCTTGGACCACTAGCTGAAGGACACCGGCAACATCGTCAAACGCGACGCCGCGCGCGCTGGCCCACACCTCCCGCGCGTAGTGCTCGAATTCATTCAGAGTGGTGATCGCCGGATAGAGTCCAAACTTGTCATATACGTCGACGGCGTGGATTAGCCATTGCTCGGTACCTTCCCGATCCATAATTTGCAACGCCTCAGGCGCACGACTGGCAAACTGATAAGCGAGTTCGGCGTTGGTTTTGGTAATTATCCCAACCCATCGCAGCACAAAGTCCTGCTGCTGTCGGGTAGCACGAGCGAGTCGCTGTGCAAGGCCGCGTGCGTTGCGACGGGTCGACAATACGGCATCGAGATATTCGTCGAGCTGGTCTTCAATTTCTTGGGTAGTGAGCGGTTTACGTGGCATTCAAAAGACTTCTAATAACTTGTGTCAGCTGCCTCTGCGCATGCATGCGCCCGCGGCATTAGTGCGGACGTGTAATTAGCCGGGTCTCGTCCCGGCGGACCAGAAACTTGTGTTTCGACAAAGGTTCCCAAAACCATCCTCGCCTGCGCCTTCACCGGTTAACATCAACCAGTTGCCTCGCTGGCCTTCCTCGCCTCAGCGGGTCCCCCGACGGGACACCTTTGTCCCTGCGGCTGGACGCCCGAGATCCGTCTCGCGCCCCTTCGGGCCGATCTTCGTCTTTGTCGGCGCTCGGCTCGGCGTAAGCCGTATAAAAAGCGCTAAAACAACGAGGCGCTGAGTTCGTTAATCGCCGCCAGCATTTCTGGCTCGTCGGTGAGCGCCTCTGCGATCGCGCCGCGACAAGCATCGTGCGGTGTAATTCCCGAGGCGATAAGCTTGCCGGCATGCACGAGCAGACGGGTACTGGCACCCTCGTCGAGGCCACTGCCCTTTAGCTTACGGGTCATGGCCGCGAACTTGACGAGCTTGGCGACTGTTTCATCGTCAATCCCGGTCTCGAGCTTTACGATCTTTTTTTCGACCCTGGCCTCCGGGTAACCAAACTGAATGGCAACAAACCGCTGGCGTGTGCTTTGCTTAAGGTCCTTGAGGATACTTTGGTATCCCGGATTGTAAGAGATGGCCAAACAGAACTCGGGCGTGGCGGTTAGCAACTCACCGGTTTTTTCCATGGGTAGGACACGGCGGTCATCGGCTAGCGGATGGATAACGACAGTCGTATCCTTGCGCGCCTCTACGATTTCGTCGAGATAGCAGATCGCCCCGACACGCACCGCGCGCGCCAATGGGCCGTCAACCCACACGGTTTCGCCACCAGTGATGAGGTAGCGACCCACCAAGTCCGATGCCGTTAGGTCATCGTGGCACGAGACAGTAATCAGCGGGCACCGCAGGTGCCACGCCATGTGTTCCATGAACCGCGTCTTGCCACAGCCGGTAGGGCCTTTGAGTAGTACCGGTAGCTTGTTCTGATAGGCAGACTCGAACAACGCGATTTCGCCACCCACGGCCTCGTAATAAGGCTCAGTATTTATACGGTATTCTTCTGACTTAACGACGCGTGCTTCCACAGGATTTCTGCCGGCAAGGGATTAGGGCCTGAGATGAGCCTGCCAGTATGCCAAAAAAGGCCATTCAACCAAACGTTACCATTCTATCTATGTGTACACATAAGAAATTTCGATCCAAGGGTAAACCACTGGTGGGGCTGGCATGTCGTCTTTGGGCAAGTTAAGGTTGTGGTCTGTTAGCTGGCTACTGGCGGCTCGAAGTCAAATAGAAAACTTCGGATGGGAGGGGCCTGGATGACCGACGTGGTAGCTACCAACGAGACCGTTCTCGTGGTTGGCGGTGGAATCAGCGGCATGACGGCGGCGTTAGAGACCGCCGAGTGCGGCAAGGACGTCATCTTGGTGGAAAAAGAACCAGCACTGGGCGGCCGCGTGGCGCAGTTGTACAAGTATTTCCCCAAGCTTTGTCATCCCACCTGTGGCATGGAAATCAATCTAGGTCGCATCAAGGCGAACCCACATCTTCGGGTAATGACTATGACCGAGGTGGCGGCGGTTGATGGCAAAGCCGGCGATTATAGTGTCAGCCTCAAGGTCTCACCGCGCTATGTCAACGATAACTGTACTGCCTGTGGTGCGTGCGCGCAGGCGGTGACGAGCGAAATCGAAGATCCCTTCAATTACGGCATGAGCAAGATGAAGGCCGCCTATCTACCATTCAACATGGCCTATCCACAACGTTACGTCATCGATAGCTCTATCATCGGCACCCCCGAGGCCGATAGCGCCAAGGCCGCGTGCAAGTACGATGCGATCGATCTCGACATGAAAGAGCAAACCATCACTATTAAGGCGGGCGCCATTATTTGGGCCACTGGCTGGCGGCCGTACGATGCCGCCAAGATTCAGCCTTATGGCTATGATCGTTTCGCCAATGTCATTACCAGCCTCGAGCTGGAACGCATGATGGATAAGTTTGGACCGACCGGCGGTAAATTCTTACGCCCGTCCGATGGCAAAGAGGCAAAAAACCTCGCCTTCATTCAATGTGCCGGTTCGCGCGATCGCAATCATCTCAAGCACTGTTCGCGCATCTGTTGTATGGCGTCGTTAAAGCAATCGACCTACATCGGTGAGCAGTTTGGTGAAGAGAGCGATGCGAGCGCTAGCATTTACTACATCGATATTCGTGCCATCGATCGTTTCGAGAACTTCTACAAGGCAGTGCAAGCGGACCCAAAGGTGAAATTTGTTAAATCCAAAGTCGCCAATATCACCGAGGACCCCGAAACCGGTGATGTGATTCTGCACGGCGTAGATACCGAAGGATATCACCGCTATGACAACCGGCATGATCTGTGCGTTCTCGCCATCGGTATGGAGCCGAGTGTAGATGCGAGTGAAATCGCCCGGGGTGTTTCCGCCGATATGAGTGGGTTCATCGAGTTCAATAACGATGGTGGCGCCATCTTCGGGGCCGGTTGCGCGACCAACGCACTGGATGTGAATCGTTCGGTACAGAGTGCAACGGCGGCGGCCTTGCGCGCCGTGCAAGTGATTAACCGTGTATCGGCGGCGGAGTCATAGACGATGGGCCAAGCGAATAGGGTCGGTGTGTACATATGTCGGGGTTGCGGGCTTGGCGACCGCCTGGATACCGCCCAGCTGGCACAGGTCGCGGACAGGGAAGGCAAGGCCGACATCGTACGTGAGCACGAGTTCCTGTGTAGCGAAAGCGGTGTCGCCATGATCAAACAGGATGTTGCCTCAGAAGCTGCTACCCACGTCATGATCGCGGCGTGTTCGCGGCGTTCCAAGACCGATGCCTTTAACTTCGAAAACGTTGCCTTGGGCCGCACGAACCTGCGTGAGGGCGTCATCTGGGTTCGACCGGATACCGACGAGGCGCGCGAGACCACCCAGGAGATGGCCGCCGACTACGTGCGCATGGGTTGCGCCGAGATCAAACACATGCAGGTCCCTAAAGGTAATCCCGATCGTGGCAGTAACAAACGGGTGCTGGTTGTCGGTGGTGGCGTTAGCGGCATGACTGCCGCCATCGAGGCCGCTAAGACTGGCTACGAGGTGTTATTGGTCGAAAAGACCGGTGTGCTGGGTGGTATGACGGGTGCACTGTACAAACGCGTGCCCTATGCTGAGCCTTACGGTGACCCGCAGGACACAGGCGTTAGCGCGTTGATTGAAGCCGTCGATGCCGACAAACGTATCTCGGTGTTTCTTAACTCGACTATCTCCCGTACCAGCGGTGCACCCGGGCAGTTTAGTGTCGATATCGCCAAGGAGAGCGGGGGCACCCAAACGGAAAACGTGGGCGCAATCATCATGGCGTCTGGGTTTTCAAACTATGATGCCAACCAACTCCCCGAACTGGGGTTCGGCAAGACCCCGGATGTGGTTGATCAACTGGGCCTTGAACAGTTAGCGAAAGCGGCTGATGGTGGTGTCATCCAGCGACCTTCCGATGGTAAGGCGGTTACCAGCGTGACGTTCGTTCAATGTGCCGGACAGCGCAGTGATAAGCCCGGACATCTGCCCTATTGCTCAGGTCATTGCTGTAATACCAGTATCAAGCAAGCGATGTATTTCAAAGACGCCAATCCGGATATCGATACCAACATTATCTACATGGATCTGCGCACACCAGGTAACGGCGAGGATTTCTATCGCAGTGGCCAGCGAAAGCGTGTGACCTTCACCAAGGGGGTGGTCGAGGAAGTCGGCGTAGCCAATGGCAGTCTGCAAGTAAAGTTCAAAGACCTGATCCTGAACGAAGATGTGGTGGCCGATACCGACCTCGTGGTATTAGCCACCGGCCAGGTCGCTAACTCCGGTGTCGATATCGATGCCGATGCCCAAGCCACGCAAGAAGACAAGGAAGCGAAAGTCAATCAGATCAAGATACCGGTAGAGTCGATACTGAACCTACAATATCGGCAAGGGCCAGACATCCCGCATCTGCGTCATGGCTTCAACGATTCCCATTTTATTTGTTTTCCCTACGAGACTCGCCGTAGCGGTATCTATAGTTGCGGCCCCGTGCGTCGACCCATGGACATCGCGCAGGCGACGGAAGATGCTACCGGCGCCGCCCTCAAGGCGATTCAGGCGGTCACCAACGCCAGCCTGGGGCGCGCCGTGCACCCACGATCGGGCGATCTGAGTTTTCCCACATTTCGACGTGAGGGCTGTACGCAATGCAAGCGCTGCACGGTGGAGTGTCCCTTCGGCGCCATCGATGAAGATGAGCAAAGCTATCCGGTATTCAACGAAAGCCGTTGCCGGCGTTGCGGTACATGTATGGGCGCATGTCCGGTGCGCGTGATCTCCTTCGAGAATTACTCCATCGACACCGTCGGTTCGCAACTCAAAGCAGTAGATATGCCGGACGAGTTCGACGAGAAACCACGCATCTTGGTACTGGCCTGCGAAAACGACGCCTATCCGGCATTGGATGCGGCTGGCATGAACCGACTGGAGTACAGCGCGTTCGTACGTACGATTCCAGTGCGTTGTCTGGGATCGGTCAGCAATATCTGGGTCACCGACGCGCTAAATGCGGGTTACGATGGCGTGATGCTGATGGGCTGTAAGCGTGGTGATGATTACCAATGTCATTTCGTAAAAGGTTCGGAACTGGCCCATGACCGTATGACGAAAATAGACGATACCCTACAGACCCTGAGCCTAGAGCGTGAACGCGTACAAGTGTATGAGATCGCGATTACCGATATCCAACGGGTACCGGAACTCATTAACGACTATGCCGTTAAGATCGATGAGATCGGCATGAACCCTTTCAAGGGATTCTAGGAGCTGCTGTGGCCGATTCTGACACCGCAATGGTTGAGCGCTACCGCAATAGTTTCCTCAACGAAGTGGAGGCCAACGTCGAGGAGGGCGACTGGGTAAAGATGTGTATCCAATGCGGTGTATGCTCTGGGTCCTGTCCGTTTGGCCCGCACTGGGAGCATCCTCCGCAAGAGCTTTTCATGATGATCCGCGCCGGTAAACGCGAAGCCGTGCTTAGTACCGATTCCATGTGGATGTGCACGTCCTGTTACAATTGCATCGTCCGGTGTCCACGTGAAATCCCCATTACCCACATCATGCACGGGTTGGCCAACTATGCGCACCGACTGGGTATTGCACCAAAGATGAATCCCACGCGGCGGTTTGCAAAACTGTTCTGGGACAACATTGCCCAGAAGGGTCGTGTCAACGAGATGAGGCTGTCGGTGGGTCTCTACTTTATGGACGGCCTTGCTTCTGGCATCAAGAAATCGATGGAAATGGCATCGACAGGCTGGGGCATGTTCCGCGCCAAGCGCATGAATCCGCCGACGTTGTTTGTGCATAAGGGCTGCAAAGATAGCGAGGGCATTCGAAAGATGTTGAAGAAGGCACAGGAGATCGAGGACCGGAGAAAAGGCCTTACTGTGTAAGGAGGTTGCAGGATGGCGAAGAAAGAATATTCATTCTATCCCGGCTGTACATCGGAGCGCCGCGCATCGGCATCGAACTACATGGTGTCGGTGGAATCGATGTGTAACAAGCTTGACGTCAAGCTAAACGAGATTCCGGACTGGAATTGCTGCACCGCGTCCATCGGCTACGCCGAAGGTGGTGAGCTGCCACGGCATGCCCTAAATGCACGCAATATCGCGTTGTCTGAGAAACACAACAACGGACAAGATATTGTCGCTACCTGCGCCGCGTGCTGGCTCGGGGCCAAAGAAACGCAGCAGCGTTTATCAGCGTCGGACCAACTGTTGTCCGACACCAAGGAGGCGTTAAAGGAGGCTGGGCTGGCGATCGATTACACGGGCGATGTACCTATCAGACATATGGTCGAAGTTCTGCTCGAAGATTTTGGTTACGAAGAATTGGCCAAACCAGCGATCAAGTCGCTGGAAGGTATTAAGTTCGCTGGCTATGTCGGTTGTCAGACTAACCGTCCGTTTGGGATCGACGGCGAATCGTTCGAGAACCCCAGGTATTTGGATAAGTTAGTCGAGACCGTGGGCGGTCAGGCAATCGAAGAATACGACCAAAAAGTCACCTGTTGCGGCGGTGCACTGGCATTTTCGGAGCCGGAGAAGAGCCAAGAACAAATAAAGGACATCGTTGAATCAGCTTATGATCATGGCGCTGACATGATCGTAACCCCGTGCCCTGTATGTCAAATGAACGTCGAGATCTACCAAGATTCGATCAACAAGAACTATAAGACCAAGTTCAACATGCCGGTAACTTATTACAGTCAACTGATGACGGTTGCCTACGGCGGCAGCGCCAAAGAGGCCGGTCTTGATGGCCAGGTAATCCGCGCCAAGCAACTCGAGGATATTGCCGCCAAACCGGTAAAGAAGTAGCTGCAATTTCGGTGACCGTGATCGATTGCCCCGAGTCCCAACCCCTCGGTGAGAGCCAGTTGCGGCATTATTTGTTATTCTCGCCGTTTAGTGGCCTATTCGGCGCCTTGGCTGGTGGCACTTTCTGGTCTGTCGTGGAGCGAGAATCATAAAATAAACGATCACCAGAAAGCGGCGGATGAGGGACGTCTCGATTGCCGGCATCTCGGCAGCTTCATTCGCACTTTACAGGCAGCTCGTAGCGGCGTTGGCTTGACGTGATTAATCAGTATGCTGACCCGGGCTGGCTGCGCGGGCGCGATGTTTTGTGGCTATGAAGTCCTTGTGGGAAACATGCATCAGATTGGCGAGCTTACGCACCAGATGGTCTTCGTACCTGTCCATATGACCGTCGGCGTAGGCAACCTGCCACATCAGTTCGACGACCTGAATCTTTTCTTCCTGGCTAAAGCCCTTGTTTATTAAAGAGGTAAATTGATAATAGTCGGTCGCTTGTTTGGCTTCTTCTTGGGCAAGCCGGATGAGCTCTTCTGTGTCGGCCTGCGACAATCCGAAAGTAGTTCGCACCGCCTGCGTTACTTCTTCGGTCTCTTCAGGATGCACATCGAAATCGGCGCGTGCCATCTCGATGAGCATCGCTGCCGTCGCTACTTGTAGGCGGTGTTTATTAGTCGCAGCATCATGCTCGGCACCCGTGCCGATTTGTTTATCGAAGTATTTCTTGATTGCGCCAATCATAAATAATGGACCACTATCTGCTCACATTATCTCAAATTGATATGGTCGGTGCATATCTGTATTTAAAGGACCAATCCCGGGGGGGCCTCGACGGCTAGCCGGGGCAGCGTTAAACTTGCCGCGGTATGGCTTAAAGCTGATCAAGAGCAAAGGAAGGCAGTTGCAAAGAAAAAACGCGTTTGTTCGCGAGGAATTACTCCAGTGCGGGCGTGGCGAATTGTTTGGCCCGGGTAACGCGCAGCTACCATTGCCACCAATGCTCATGTTCGATCGCATCGTAAGTATCACCGAGGATGGCGGCGCTTGCGGTAAGGGGCAGATTATCGCCGAGTTGGACGTGGTGCCAGATTTTTGGTTTTTCGAATGTCACTTTCAAGGCGATCCAGTTATGCCCGGTTGTTTGGGCGCAGATGCACTATGGCAATTGGTGGGGTTTTTTCTGGGTTGGATGGGTGGACCAGGACGGGGTCGTGCGCTTGGTGTGGGTGAAGTCACATTCAGAGGGCAGGTAACACCGGCCAACAAGTTAGTGCGATATCGTGTTGATATGACACGTGTAATAGTGCGTCAGTTATTCATGGGGGTAGCTGACGCTGAGGTAGAGGTAGATGGTCGTATAATCTATACGGCCAAAGATTTGCGGGTTGGGCTTTTCGCTTCTACTGAGGATTTCTGAAGGAGGGAGGTCATGAGACGCGTAGTGGTAACCGGCATCGGCATTGTCTCTAGTATCGGCAATGACAAAGAAGAAACACTCGAATCGTTACGAGTAGGTCGGTCCGGCATTGATTTTCATCAGGAGTACGCCGATCTCGGATTTCGTACGAACGTTCATGGTTCGATTCGACTGAATGTTGACGAACTGATCGACCGCAAGGTCCGCCGGTTCATGGGAGATGGTGCGGCATTCAACTATGTCGCGATGCAAGAAGCGATTAGGGATTCTGGGCTTGAGCAGGATGATATCTCTAACCCACGTACCGGTTTGATTGTCGGCTCCGGCGGTGCGTCGACTAAAAACTTGTTGGCGTCTACTGATCTCTTACGTGCCAAAGGGTTGCGCGGGGTCGGCCCGTATATGGTTCCTCGCGCAATGTGCAGCACCAATGCTGCTTGTCTGGGAACGGCATTTCAAATAAAGGGTGTCGGCTATTCGATTAGCTCGGCCTGCTCTACCAGTGCCCATTGTATTGGTAATGGGGCTGAACTCATCCAAACCGGGAAACAAGACATTGTGTTCGCTGGCGGTGGCGAAGAGATCCATTGGACAATGACCCTACTTTTCGATGCCATGGGGGCGTTGTCGTCTAAATATAACGAAACGCCACAGACAGCGTCGCGACCCTATGATGTAGATCGCGATGGTTTCGTAATCTCGGGCGGAGGTGGCATATTGGTACTTGAAGAGCTCGAACACGCAAGGGCCCGTGGTGCGAAAATCTACGCAGAGCTTGCTGGCTATGGCGCTACATCAGATGGTTTCGACATGGTACAGCCATCGGGTGAGGGCGCGATAAGGTGTATGCGTCAGGCCTGTGCGACAGTAGATGGCCCGATAGACTACATCAATGCGCACGGCACGAGTACGCCGGTCGGTGATGTTCGCGAGCTAGAGGCCATAAAAACCGTATTCGAGAATGAACTTCCGCCCATCAGCGCCACTAAGTCACTTACCGGTCACGCGTTGGGTGCAGCCGGGGTTAACGAGGCGATTCATAGCTTATTGATGATGGAGCACGATTTCATCGCCGAGTCCGCGAATATCGAGAACCTCGATCCGGCCGCCGCAGGCATGCCGATCGTACGTGAACGTCGAGATGACGTTCGCCTAAACACGGTTATGTCGAACAGCTTCGGTTTTGGGGGTGCCAATGTGTGCTTGGTTTTCCGTCGGTTTGGGGGTTAGCTGTAAAGCCAGTGTCTAGCTGGAGTGCGATTTGAAGCCGCAGTGGATTGCCTGCCGCAGTACTTTCCCGCCTCTCTCGAGTATCGCCAATCGCCACCCAGGATCGGCCGGACAAAACGTCTCTTGAAAGTCAGCTTTAATCTTGTGGCCGGCTGCCGAGTCGATCGTGCCGTAGTAGTGCAATCGGTTTTCCGCCCGCAACATAGCCAGCGTATGCCATAGTGAGTAAGTTCCGAACTCTAGTGTCACCGGATATACGCGGCAATGATCGAACCCAGCCTGGGTCAATTCGCCGATATCACCAAACGCCGGATACACGGACGTGTTCTTGGTCTGACTCGTAATCACTTTGTCGGCGCCAAACCATTTCTGCAGTTGTTGAAGTTCATGGGCTCCTTCAGGAAGATCGGTCAACAATTTGTAATGACCGTAGTGTCCCAGGCCAGTGTGTAAGTCGATATGCAACACTTGTCTTGTGTTTTCGGCCGACGCACGCCGCAGCAATTGTTCGAAAATAGTGATAGATTCCTGGCGCTCGATGCCGCCATAGAATAGGCCTTTGGCGAATGCATACTGGCCGCTGGCAATGGCGCGTTTGCCTGCGCGCATACCGTGTCTTATACCTGCCCATATTAATTTTGCCTTAAATAGATCCTGACTAGGCGGTGACGTCGGGTTTAGTAGCGGGTCGAACGTTCCATAAGCTGAATTGACGGGCCCTGGAAACTGGGCGAGACAGTTTCGATTGAGGTCGACGTTGTTCTCATTCACACGACGCAGATGCGCAAAGCCGTAGGGATTGATCGCATGAATCAGTAGTAGCCCGCCGCCGCTAGGAAGCGGCGGCATCGCTCTTAGTTCATTGATCAATTGTTGTTGCAGCGCGCTGCCAGCGAAGCCCTCGGCGCCGTGTATGCCCGAAGAGATGATTACCAATCGTGCCGGTGATGGCGCGCCGTAGTAGGCGGCGTCGAGCGTCAGCTCTTTTCCTGCGATCGATGGGGCTTGGATTGGGCAGCGTTGTGTCCATGCCGCCTGTCGTGCAGCGAGCTGGCTGAAACTGTCACGGGCAGCAAAATAGTCGGTCGCGAAGTAACGCAGACCGTTTTCGGCACCCCTACTTGGCATCGCTGCGCACGAACGGGCCGTGTCTTTTTGCCGTTGAGGGTGCGCGGATCCCTTAGGCGTTGCCTTGACCCAGCACCTGGGCGTCTCGCTCGCGCGCGAAGTCCAAAAGACGCTTTATCGGTATCATGGCCCGTTGCCGTGTGGATTCGTCGATAAAGATTTCGTTACCACCATGCTTGAGCGTGTTGTACAGTTTTTGCAGATCGTTCATCGCCATCCAGCGGCAATGAGCACAACTCTCACAGGTAGCACCGACCCCGGTCGTAGGCGCCTCGAGAAACTTTTTGTTCGGCGCCGCTTGTTGCATCTTGTGAAAGATGCCCTTATCGGTCGCGACGATAAATGTCTTGGCGTCGAGCGTTTGTGCGGCCTTGATGAGCGCAGTGGTTGAGCCGACGACATCAGCTTGCTCGATCACACCTGCCGGTGATTCCGGATGCACTAACACCGCTGCTTCCGGGTGTTTGGCGCGCAGACGGTGCAATGCCTCGGCTTTAAATTCTTCATGCACGATACAGGCGCCCTTCCACAATACCATGTCAGCCCCTGTCGCTTTCTGGATATAGTCGCCCAAATATTTGTCTGGGGCCCAAAGTATCTTCTCTCCACGAGCAGTGAGATGTTTGACGATGTCCACACCTATAGACGAGGTAACCACCCAATCGGCACGTGCCTTCACGGCGGCGCTGGTATTGGCATAGACAACTACGGTGCGATCTGGATGGGCATCACAAAACTGGCTGAATTCGTCAATCGGACAACCGAGATCGAGCGAGCAAGTCGCTTCGAGATCTGGCATGAGCACGCGTTTCTCGGGATTGAGGATCTTCGCGGTTTCGCCCATGAACCGTACGCCGGCAACGACCACAGTCTTGGCTGGGTGCTCGTGACCAAAGCGGGCCATCTCCAGCGAGTCCGACACAGTACCACCGGTTTCATCCGCCAGGTCTTGCAGCTCCGGCGCCGTGTAGTAGTGGGCAACCAGCACAGCATCGCGTTCGGCTAGCATGCGTTTAATTTCTTGCGCGAGATCATCGGATCGCAGCGTTGCGCCTGTTGGCGCATCTACGATGCCACGATCTTGCATCTTCTCAGCAACGGTAGTGGATAAGATTTTGCTCATCAGTACCTCGCTCACGCGTGCTTGCTATTTGATAAATTCAACTCTACCCGGAGACTTGAGGCGATAGAGTTGTGCCGGTCGGTGCTTGCCGTTGCGACGTTTTTCGGTGGTGCGTTCGAGACACGACATCGCCAGCACGCCCTTGCGAAAATTGCGTTTGTCCAACTCTTCGCGCAGGATGATCTGATAGACCGTCTGCAGCTCACTCAAGGTGAACATCTGTGGCATAAACTGAAAGGCGATAGTGGAGTAGTCTAGCTTCGCCACCAATCGCTGATGCGCCATGTTGACGATTTTTTCATGGTCGAATGCCATCGGCGGTAGGTCTTCGAGGGCAGACCAGGCAACCGCCTTTGCATCGCTAGCGGCGCGGATATGTAAACCGTCGGACGGTGTGAGGGCATAGTAGGCCACCGAGATCACGCGGCCACGTGGGTCACGACCTGGCTCACCGGAGGTGTGGAGTTGTTCTAGGTAAACGCCGGTCACACCGGTTTCTTCCTCGAGCTCACGCAGCGCACTGGTCTCCAGGTCCTCATCGATGCCAACAAAACCACCCGGCAATGCCCATGCACCGGCAAACGGTTCGTGTGCCCGTTTAACGAGCAACAGCATCAGCATACCTTCGCGTATGCTGAAAAGGACGACATCGGTAGCGACGGCTGGCCTCGGGTGGTCGTAGCAATAGCGCATAACTAGATAGTGTAACCTATACACTAAGTAGGCTTAAGATAGTGTAGTTTTTACACTATGTCAACTGTGGCCAAAAAAAACCCCCGCTAGCGGGGGATGATAAAGCCTCTAACCACTATATCGTTATTATTACGAAATCGGCTGCTCGGCCCGGCGACGGGCAATGCGCTTTTCCAGGGCATCGGGTTTGAGCGGTATTGTGGCTTCGCCAAATAGTACTTGCTTGAGGAGACGAAAGCCGAATTTCATGAGGATGACCTCATCGTTAAGCAGTTGCCGCATAAACGGCTCATCAATGTCATAGGTCTCGCTGAAACCGGGGCTCTTCAGAAATTCTCGCAGCCCATCCACGTCATAGCTGCTGAGGTAAAAAAAGTCGAGGCTACGACTACTAGGCTTACCTAGGGTCGGCCCGCACGAGCGTTTCTTGAGGACGACCTGACGCCACTCTGCGTTGAGTTCGTCATAATCATCCACACCTTGCTCATGTCGGTATTCGCGGACCATTTGTGTTTTGGGCTCGTTATGGCCGAGGCAATGGTCCTCTTTGACGACAAAGTAGAAATTTTCCTCGTTTGCCGCCGCTTTCTTACGCATAGATACGGTGCCTAGGGCGTAATAGCGGCACGCGCTAGGTCGGTCCTGGTACACGCCACAGCCTTCCTCGGTGAGAAACTGGCAGGCCTTTGAATTCGATTGGTGGTCGAGCTTCACGCCTGGCAGCCCGTGCGCATCCATATCGAACCGGGTGGTATGTCTGACCAGAAACTCGGTGGAGGTTATGCCCAGCCGGTTCTTGAGGCGCAGGATGTCATAAGGTGTTAGCGTAATGTCGATACTCTTACAGCAAGCATTGAAGCAGGCGACACCGGGATGGCAATGGAACTGGAATCTTTCATCTAGCTCCATGCGCACCGGTTGCACCGGACTTTTTATAAAACCTGCGGTAGTTTGACTGCTCATCTCAAGGCCTTAGAGAGTACGAAGGCCCGGGCACAGTGTGCCTGGGCCCTCGCCCACAACCCTTGGTGCGGATCATCCAGCAGGACGCTGGAAAAGTCCATCCCTGATATGGCCGCCGGGGGCCTGGGGGTATTAGGCGATGTATGCTAAATACGTATAAATATCATGAGTTTATACTATATTTGTCTATTCTGTCGGCAATAGCCCTACAAAAATTATGTTTTTCACCGTTAGTCCTTGATCAATTGTTTGTAGGGTATCTTCTTAAAGCTCCATGCGCCGGTGTGGCGCTCGTATTTGGAGTTTACGAACACCTTCCAGTTGTCATCGTCGACCTCCGGAAAATCGGTACGGTAGTAATAGCCGGGATAACGTGTCTCTTCGCGAAACTTGATGTGCCGCATATGGCATTCGGCGGCGATGAGTCGGTGATAATTCTCCCACGCCCGCAACAGCTCGTGCAGGTCCTTGGCCCGCATTTTTAGGGAGTCTTCCTTCAGCATTTCGAGCTTACGCTCGGCAAGCTCGAGCATTTTGCCGTTGGTCTGGTACATGGTGGACACCCCCCCTACGTATTCATCCATGATCTTTTGTAGCCGAAATTGAAACATCTTCGGCGTAATGTAGTGCGGGTTGACATCTATGGCGGTGGTGTAGTCCTTATGTTCCAGGAAATTGCGCACCGGCCGATAAATCTCTTCCACCAGCTCCTCGACACTGCGCCCCAGTTCGGGTTTCCAGTCCTTATTGTCAAGCGCAAACTTGACCATGGCCTTGGCGGCGATACGGCCTTCGGCATGCGAGCCGCTAGAGAACTTATGCCCCGAGGCGCCGACGCCGTCGCCGGCCGTGAACAGACCGTTGACCGTGGTCATGCGGTTATAGCCCCAGCTCCAATCCGCGGGTGCGCCCGGGATATCGCTTGGCCCCGACACCCAGATGCCGGCGCAACCGGCGTGTGAACCCAGAAGATAGGGTTCGGTCGGCATCAACTCCGACGGCTGTTTGTCGGGCTCGATGTTCTCACCTGCCCAAACGCCGGCTTGGCTGATGGTCATATCCAAGAAGTCTTCCCAGGCCTCGGCCTCCAGGTGTTTGATCTCCTTGGGTGTCATGTTGGCGGCGAGCTCGCGCATAGCGGTAGCGGTGTCGATGTAGATCGGCCCGCGTCCGTGTTTCATCTCTTCCATCATCAGGTGATTGCGAAGACAGGTGCCGTACGGGGGTTTGCCGTATTCACCAAATCGCTCCAATAGGTGTTCATTCTTTTTCTGGTAGTCTTCACCGTAGGCGTTCATGGCCTTGGCTTTGAACAGCAAAAACCAAGCACCTACTGGTCCATAGCCGTCCTTGAATCGTGCCGGCACGAACCGATTTTCCATCATGGTCATCTCGGCCCCACACTCGGCCGCCATGGCATAGGTCGAGCCGGCGTTCCAAACCGGGTACCAGGCGCGCCCGCCGCCTTCTCCGACAGAGCGCGGCCGAAACACATTGACGGCCCCGCCGGCCGCCATCAGGCAGCATTTAAATCTATATATATAGAGCTTATTGTCGCGAACACTAAAGCCGGCGGCGCCGGCCACCCGCGTCGGGTCGTTTTTGTCCGTCACTAGTCGAATAATGAACACCCGTTCGTTGATGTTCTCGATACCAAGCGCCTTCTTAGCAGCCTCGGCGACAATCCACTTATAGGATTCGCCGTTGATCATGATTTGCCAGCGACCCGAACGTACCGGCTTGCCGCCATCGACTAGGCGTTTGTCTTCATCACCCGGCTGTTTCCAGATTGGCAGGCCCCACTCCTCGAAATGATGGACGCTGTCATCGACGTGGCGACCGACATCGTAGACCAGATCCTCACGGATGATGCCCATCAAGTCGTTGCGCACATAGCGTACGTAATCGGACGGGTCATTCTCACCCATGTAGGTGTTGATCGCCGATAGGCCCATGGCCACCGCCCCCGATCGATCCATGGCCGCCTTGTCCACCAGCCTTATCTTCAGGCCGGTGCCCTCAGCCCATCGCATGATCTCGAAGGCGGCGCCACAACAGGCCATGCCGCCGCCAATGAGGAGGATATCTACCTCTTCTTCGATTATTTCCGGGTTACCAAAACCGAATTCTTGCGCCATCACTCTTGTCCTCTGTTAGTTTTGAGCCGCTCTTATCTTCTTATCTGATATCAGCCATCGAGAAACTGTGTCTCATCGCACGCGTGTGTGCCGTGCGTGAACAGTAGCTTATGCTGCTCGATTTCGCCCATATCGGCCTTCGGTTTTTTGGCATACGGATCAATAGAGCCCTCCGGAGTGGTGCGAATCGGAAATTTAAAGCGTTTCATGTTGCCGTTGCGAAACTTGATGGTCCACATGATTGAGTCGGTACCACGTAATGGTTGCACCATGCCCCCCAGCGGCACGAAATCGGCATAATGCCGTACCTCGATGGCGTTTTGTGGGCACACCTTGACGCAGGAATAACACTCCCAACACTGCTCGGGTTCTTGGTTATAGGCCTTCATTGCATGGCCGGTGGCAGAGCCATCCTTATCTAGTGCCATAAGGTCGTGTGGACAGATATACATACACGCGGTCTTATCTTGGCCTTTACAGCCATCGCATTTATCGGTACGAACGTATGTCGGCATTACGTGCCTCCTACAGTTTTCACAACTTGTTCAAGTTATCGGATTTGTTCACTTTGCAGAGTGGCCGGCGGGTTTCACCTCCACTCTCTCTTCATCTTTCAACCCTGCGTAGTATTCGCGCAGAATCGCCAACACCTCGGGGCGACTAAAATGCGTCGGTACTTCTGTTCCCTCTGATAACGCTTTTCGCAATTTTGTGCCCGAGAGCAGTAGCCTGTCTTTGGCCGAATGCGGGCAGGTGCGCATGGACGCCATGCTGTCACATTTGTCACACCAAAATGTCCAGTCGATCTTTAGTGGTTTAATCTCGAGTGCATCACCCGGGATCTCGTCGAAGATATGATGCGCATCGAACGGACCGTAGTAATCACCGACGCCGGCGTGATCGCGACCAACGATTAAATGCGAACAACCATAATTCTGCCGAAACAACGCATGCAGCAATGCCTCACGTGGCCCGGCGTAGCGCATGTCCAGCGGATAGCCGGCTTGCACTACCGTGTCGCGCAGAAAGTAGTGCTCAATCAATGTATCGATCGCCTGCGTCCGTACCTCGGCCGGGATGTCGCCGGGTTTGAGTTTTCCCAACAGTGAATGAATAAGCACACAATCACAGATCTCGATCGCGACTTTGGCGAGATATTCGTGTGATCGATGCATGGGATTGCGGGTCTGGAACGCGGCTACAGTCTGCCAACCCTTGGTCTCGAACAATTTACGCATTTGCGCTGGTGTCAGAAACAGCTTGGGATACTTGTGGGGAAACTCGCCTTGCGACAGCGCCTTCACCGGTCCCGCCAGGTTGACCGGCCCCTGGGCCATTACCATCTGCACACCAGGGTGTTCGGTATCGGTGGTTTTATAGACGCTTCTACACTCCTGGGCCTTGTCGATCGTGTATTTTTCGTCGACCCGCATGGTCGCCATGATTTCGCCACTATCGGCATCGACCAGCGCGACGTCTTTTCCCTCGCTAATGCCGTCGGCGGTAGTTTCATCTGTCGACAGGGTTATCGGGATCGGCCAGAACAGGCCGTTGGCCATGGCCATGTCGTCGCACACGCCCTCCCAGTCGGCTCGATTCATGAACCCCTGGAGGGGGGTGAAACCGCCGATACCTAGCATGATGAGGTCGCCGACCTCTCGGGAACTTAGGGGCACACGGGGCAGGGACTGGGCGCGTTGGCACTCCGATTCATGAATCGCGCCGCTTAGCAAGCGTGGCTGCAGTTGGTTAGCGCCGTGCGGACTCACCAGTTTCGACATAGGGTTTCTTCTCTGGTCGGCCGATCCGGGGCGAAAAAACGAGCATTATAGTCAGGCCCAGGCGCAACACTCTATAGCCTCGCGAGCCATAAAACTAATTAGTATTAGTGGGGCACGATATAAGATTGACTTATCCTTGTTGGAATCGCACTATTTCTGACTGTTTGTAGGGGATTAGGCGCCGCCAGCGACGCCATGGGGCTGTGAGTCGCTGGGCGGGTCAAAAGCGGCTATCGGACCCGCAGACCGTCTAGCCACCGCTAACGTCGGTGACTGACTGGCGTTTGAGTTCTCGGTAACGCTTGAGATCGGCTTCGGCCTGAGCCCGAATCGCCTCTTGTTCTTGACGCTTGGCGGCCATGGCCGTCTCGTGACGGGCGATCTGTTGCTTGGTCTTGATGATCTGCACTTGTAGGTCCTTGGCCGCTTGGCTGCCCGCTTTGGCAGCGGCCGCGTCCTTCTCCATTCTCGCCAGGGCCGCGCGTAGTGGCTTTAGGGTCGCGGTGGCGGCTGCGATGGTGGAATCAATCTGTACCAACTTACGATCACGGATATAGATGATGTCATCCTCGTGGCCGTAGGTGGCCAGTAACTGACGATCGATCTTGGCCTGTTCAGCCGCGCGCTTTTTCGCTGCTTCCATCTCAGCCTTTTCGAGTTCACGGGCCGCCAGCTCTTCTTCCGTGGCGGGGGCGCGGATTACTTTGGTCTTTACACCCTGACCGGAGAGCTCAATGACCTTAGAACGCTCACATTCCTCGGCGGCCTGGTCGCCGTAGTGCCACTTTCCTTCTGCGTCCTTGCATTTCTTGATTTTTGCCGCTTCGACCGTGAATGTTGCGACGGCGAGTCCTAGCGCAGCTATAACTGCAAGTGAAATCGGTATTTTCTTCATAGTCTGACCCACATTAGGATGGCAGGGCCCCTTTTTAAAGATAGGCAGTTCGGCCGCCTAGTCAACCGGTGCCCGCCGGCCGGGCCTGCTAGCGGTGCCAACGGGCCGGCAGGGTCAGACGCCGTAGCGCCGTCGGTAGCTGACAATCGCGGCTCGGTAGCTCGGATCGGCGTGGCCTTGCCCAAGGTAGTCCAGCAGCGCGTCTAGGTTCACGATGCTGGTTACCGTTATCCCGTAATTCGACTCAACCGACTGTACGGCTGAAGCCCCATCCGTGCCGCGCTCCTGCCTATCTAAGGCAATCAATATGCCCGCCGGTTGCGCCTGGGCCTGTTCGATGATCTCGATGGACTGAGCCACCGACAGACCCGCAGTAATTACATCGTCGACGATGAGGACGTGCCCACGCAATGGTGACCCGACCACGACACCGCCCTCGGCGTGGTCTTTGGCTTCTTTACGATTGAATGCGCAGCCAACATCGAGATCGTGATCATTGGCGAGCGCAATGGCGGTGGTCACCGCTAGCGGGATGCCCTTGTAGGCGGGACCAAACACCATATCAAAGGTGAGTCCTGCGTCGACGGCCGCGTGCGCATAAAACTGGCCGAGTCGCGCGAGGTCGGATCCGGAGTTAAACGCGCCAGCATTGAAAAAGTACGGACTTACACGCCCCGATTTGAGCACGAACTCGCCAAAACGAATGGCCCCAACCGCGACTGCGAAATCGAGGAATTCGCGCTGATAGTCCTTCATTGTTACCAAGATACAAGATTCAAGATACTAATGCGACTCTGGTCCCACCGCTGTACGATATCGTTCTTCCGTAGTCGCTGCTATGTAAGCGCCACTACGAACGCGTAGATAGCTGCCCAGAGTTCGACAGATTTCTCAAGTACCTGTTCGAGTCCCGAAATCTTTTATGTTCGATCGGCCGCACAACTGTGACGCCAACAGCGTTGTCACCTGAAGCGTTGGCGAGACGGCCACAGTTCCAATTTAAACGCTTGTTTCAGGATAAACCAAAAATACTTCAACACGATAAATAGAAAAGAAATCACAAACAGAGTTAGTATCGTGGTGGCGATTGACGTGTTCCGGGTTAGTAATATGTGAAATCAGTTTCGCGGAGAAAACGGATAAACACGAGATATACTAGCACGGTAGCAACCACTTTCTTGTGTGTTCTATCGCCCGCGACCAGCACATATATTATTATCGCCAGCGTGCCTGCTATGAAGCCGAGTATGAGTATCGATATGAATGCTTTGTCCGTCGTCGCATCTGGCGCGACAGATTTAGGCAACACGAGGGCATGAAAATAGAATATACACCGGCAACAGTAGCGCCAGTACAATGTTTGTTTTGTTCGAAGAGTTTGTATTAGCAACCATAACGGACGGCGGCAATATCTTTTCGATCGTTCCGCAATTTCATCATGTTGGAAGCTAGCAGCATGCGCATTATTACAATAAACCTCAACGGGATTCGTTCGGCCGCCAAAAAGGGTTTCTATCCGTGGCTTGCCCGACAGGATGCGGACATCGTCTGTCTGCAGGAGCTCAAAGGCCAAGTAGAACAATTCACGCCGCAAATACTCGCGCCCAAGGGCTTTCACGGCTACTTCCATGAGGCCGAGAAGAAAGGTTACAGCGGGGTTGGGTTGTATTGCCGACGACAGCCTGACCGCGTACGCATGGGTACAGGTTGGCCCGACATAGATGCGGAAGGGCGTTACATACAGGCGGATTTTGGCGATCTCACGGTGGCCTCTGTTTATCTACCGTCTGGCACTAGTGGTGACGAACGCCAGGCTGTGAAGTACTGTTGTATGGATCGTTTCATACCATTTCTCAAGGCCATGCAGGCCGATGGACGCAATTACATACTATGCGGCGATTGGAACATCGCCCATAAAGAGATAGATCTCAAGAACTGGCGCGGAAACATAAACAACTCGGGCTTCTTGACAGAGGAACGCGCTTGGATGGATACGTTATTCGGCGAAATGGGGTTTGTTGATGTGTTTCGAACTCTAAACCAGAAACCCGATCAATACACATGGTGGTCGAATCGTGGGCAGGCATGGGCCAAGAACGTCGGTTGGCGGATCGACTACCAGGTTGCAACCCTAGGGATTGCACAAGCCGCACAGGCTGAGTCTATTTATAAACGTAAGCGTTTCTCCGACCATGCCCCGCTGATCATTGACTACGATTATTCGCTATAGACATACCCAATGGCCTTTCAAACACTAACCAGTTGGCGCGACGCCATCGCGGTCTATCGCCACCCGCGGGTCATAGCGATGTTGTTTCTCGGCTTTTCGGCCGGCCTGCCATTCCTGCTGGTCTTTTCCACGTTGAGTGCATGGCTGCGCGACTTAGGTGTCAGTCGCACCGCTATCGGTTTCTTTGCCTGGGTCGGAATCACCTATTCCATCAAAGTTTTGTGGGCACCGGTGGTGGATCGCGCATCACTCCCGTTTCTCACTCGCTTGCTAGGCAAACGCCGTAGTTGGATGTTACTCGCCCAAATCGGTATCGCGCTCGGACTGCTTGGCATGGCCATGACCGATCCGACCACCGATCTCGTGCGCATGGCATCGTTCGCATTGTTGGTCGCTTTTTCTTCCGCTACCCAAGACATCGCGATTGACGCATACCGTATCGAGGCGATAGCTAAAGAACGGCAGGCGGCAATGGCGGCCACGTACATCCTTGGCTATCGTGTGGCACTGTTGGTGGCGGGTGCGGGTGCCTTCTACATCGCCGAATACACATCTTGGTCGGGGGCCTATCTGTTAATGGCGGCGCTCATGATGGTCGGTATGGCGACTGCGTTGACTGTCACTGAGCCCGCGCACGACCTCGATCGTGAAAACGTGATGTTTGAAAAACGGGTAATCGCCTTCATGCAGCGATCCGCACACCTTCCGGAACAACTACGCGCGGCCGTTGCCTGGTTTATCGGCGCCGTGGTTTGCCCGTTCGCGGACTTCTTTTCAAGGAATGGGCTTTTGGCCATCGTCATCCTCGTCTTTATCGGTATCTTCCGTCTGAGTGACATCACCATGGGCATCATGGCGAATCCGTTCTACTTGGACCTGGGTTTCAGCAAAACACAGATCGCTAATATCGCCAAGTTCTTTGGATTTTTTATGACCATTGCCGGATCAGTAATCGGTGGGGTGTTAGTGGTACGTTACGGCATCATGCGCCCGTTGTTGCTCGGGGCAGTTATGGTAGCGGCAACTAATCTGTTGTTCGCATTTATGGCCACCGTCGGCCCGGATCTGACTTGGCTTACGATTGTCATCAGTGCTGACAACGTCAGTGGCGGTCTATCCAGTGCGGCGTTCATTGCCTACTTGTCGAGCTTGACGAACCGCGCCTATACCGCGACGCAATATGCCTTGTTTAGCTCTTTCATGACCCTACCCGGCAAATTTATTAGTGGTTTCTCGGGCGTAGTTGTCGATGGCTTTGGTTATGTAACTTTCTTTATTTATGCCGCTGCTATCGGTGTTCCAGCGATATTGTTGGTGTTGTATTTGATGTGGCGAGTAAATGTCGATGCCATGAAGGGAGCGCAAGCCCGATAGACGCACAGCATTAGTCAGGTTGTGTAAGAGTGAGGCCCGACGGAATTTTTGTGGGTGACCGTACGCGAATCACCTTGGTTTTTCCTTTCTCGCCCTGTAGTAACGCCACCGCACTTTTAGGGACACCAAACTGTTTTGCCAAAAAGGCGATCAGGTGGGCATTGGCATGGCCATCTACTGGCGCCGCCGTGATCCGGATCTTTAGACGATCGCCGACAATGTCAGCGAACTCATCGCGATTCGCGCGCGGGTGGATCTGTGCTTGTAGAATTAAATCCTGATCTTGCCAGCGACACCACCGCATGTGATTAACGAATGACCTATAGTAGCCCGTAGCCAAACGCCAATAGCGGCCTAACGATCAATATTATCGTTAGATACAGCAATACAAAGACAGCAATGGGAGAAAGGTCGAGCCCACCCATAGGTCGAATTACTTGGCGTGCCGGTCGCATCAAGGGCTCGGTCAGATTATTCAGTAGACTGACCGCGGGGTTTTGGCGTGCTGCGTACGGAGACACCCAACTCAATATCACGCGGATAAATATAGCGATAATGAACACCCAAAGCGTGAGTTGAAGCAACTCGGCCGCCGATACCACCACTAGCCCCATAGGCTTTGGTTGGACGTCTTGAATGAGCCAGATTATGAAATTCTTTAGGCACTGGAGAATTAGCAACAACACAACGGCGGCCAGATCAATTCCGTAAAGTCCCGGGATCGTGCGCCGTAGTGGCTTTAATGTTGGGTTGGTAATGGTGACCAACGCCTGCGAGAACGGGTTGTAGAAATCAGCCCGTACAACCTGAAACAAGAACCGCAATAGAACAGCCAGGATATAGAGCCCCAGCACCATGTCGACCAGAAACACCAGGGCCTGGCTAATCGGGTTTGCACCCACGGCTATTCTCCTCCCAGCATGTCGGCAAGTTCGCGTGAACGTGTCGTCGCTGCTGCTACCGCTTGCTTAAACAAGCGTTCGAATCCACCGTCTTGAAATTCGGCAATGGCGCGCTCGGTCGTGCCACCCGGCGAGGTGACATTGCGTCGCAGCTCGGCCGGATCGGTACCGCCCTCAAGCGCCATTTTGGCAGCACCAAACGCGGTCTCTACCGCCAGCAGTCTGGCAGTAGCCGCATCCAATCCTTGCTCGATCGCCGCCTGTTCTAACGCCTCCATCGCCAGGAAAAAGTAGGCCGGGCCGCTACCCGATACACCGGTGACTGCGTCCAATTGGTCTTCGCTAGCAAGCCAGATGGTTACCCCCACCGTACGCAGGATCGATTCGGCCAGGTCACACTGCCTCTCAGAGACCCGCCGGTTGGCGAACAACCCCGACGCACCCGAATTGACCAGGGCCGGGGTGTTGGGCATCACCCGCACGATTGGCAGATTACCGCCCAGCCAATCTTCAACATTATTGATACGCACGCCGGCGGCGATCGACACAATGAGTGGTTTTCGCGCCTGAACCGTTGGCGCCAAGCCCTCACACACCGCCCGCATTTGCTGCGGTTTGGTTGCGAGCACGAGCACATCGGCGCGATTGGCGACTTCGTTATTATCGGCGCACACGGTCAGCCGCAGCAGATTTCCCACCACTTGGCGCTGCTCAGGACTCGCATCGGCGAGGGCCAGTTTTTGCCGGTCCCAGCCGCTTTTGAGCAGGCCGCCAGCCAGGCTGCGGCCCATGTTGCCGGCGCCGATAAACCCGATCATCGCTTGATCCATGCTTGCCTCACCTCGGCCTAGCCGGCCGTAGGCACAGTTTAAAGTGCTACTGGCTCCGCTAAAAGGGCTATTAGCGATGTCGGCAGGGCATTTCTGGGGCGCAGAAACGCCCCGATCGCCTTGTTTGTCTTTCGTCGGGGGTTATACTAAAAGTTACGTTAGACGCTTAAGGCCCGAAGTTTCAGGCACAAAACGTCACCCCGCGGCCTGAGAATCGCAATTCAGGAGATCTTATGGATATCGCCGAACTACTAGCGTTCGCGCATAAACACAGTGCCTCCGACCTGCATTTGTCGGCGGGCTTGCCACCCCTGATTCGCGTCGACGGTGAAATCAAGCGTATCAATGTTGATCCGCTCGATGATCGCACCGTCCACAACATGATCTACGACATCATGAACGACAAGCAGCAGAAGGATTTCGAAGAGTTCTACGAAACCGATTTCTCCTTCGAGCTGCCTAAGATTGCCCGCTTTCGTGTCAATGCGTTCAATCAGCTGCGTGGACCTGGTGCGACATTCCGAACCATCCCGACCAAAGTATTGACGCTGGAGCAACTCAACGCCCCGGGTGTATTTAAAGATATCTCTAATCAGCCACGTGGCCTCGTGTTAGTAACTGGGCCTACTGGCTCGGGTAAATCGACGACACTGGCGGCGATGGTCGATTACATCAACGAGGATAGACACGAGCACATTCTGACGATCGAGGATCCGATCGAGTTTGTCCACACCAGTAAGAATTGCCTGATTAACCAACGTGAGGTTGGCCGCGATACCCACGGATTTGCCGCAGCGCTGCGCTCGGCAACGCGCGAAGACCCGGATGTCATCCTGGTCGGCGAAATGCGCGACCTCGAGACCATCCGTCTGGCCCTCACCGCGGCGGAAACCGGCCACTTGGTGTTTGGCACGCTGCACACGAGTTCCGCCGCCAAGACCATCGACCGTGTGGTCGACGTGTTCCCGGGGGATGAGAAGGACATGGTGCGCGCCATGTTCTCCGAGTCGCTGCGTGCTGTCATTTCGCAGACACTGTTGAAGAAGATAGGCGGTGGTCGCGTGGCGGCTCATGAGATCATGATCGGCGTGCCCGCGATCCGGAACCTGATCCGTGAGAACAAGGTTGCGCAGATGTATTCGGTGATTCAAACGAGTCGCGGTGAAGGCATGCAGACCCTCGACCAATGCCTGCAAGAGCTCATCCGCAGTCGCCAGATTTCCATGGACGAGGCACGCAGCAAGGCCGCCAATAAGGAGCAGTTCACTGGTAGCGCCATGGCGGCTGCCGCGGCCGGTCCCGCTGGTGCGGCGGCTGGTGGCCGTGGTGCGGCGGTCTTCGGGGCCAAACGTTAAATGGTCTTTAGCGATCTGCTCAAGTTAATGAAGCACAAGGGGGCGTCTGACCTCTTCATTACGTCTGGCGTCGCGCCCAGTATCAAGGTCGACGGCAAGGTCATGCCCGTCACCAAGCAACCACTACTGCCAGACCAATCACGGGCGTTCGCCTATGGCATCATGAACGAGGAACAGCGGCGTCAGTTCGAGGCTAGCAACGAGTGTAACTTCGCTATTGCCCCACAGGGTATTGGCCGCTTTCGGGTAAACGTGTTCATGCAACAACAGCGCGTGGGTATGGTGTTGCGCACCATCGAGACGCGTATTCCCCAGTTCGATGAGCTCAACCTACCTAAGGTATTGCAAGAGATCGCGCTCACCAAGCGTGGACTGGTGATCTTCGTCGGCGCCACCAGCTCAGGTAAGTCGACCTCGTTGGCGGCAATGATCGGGTATCGCAACGAATACAGTTACGGTCATATCGTGTCGATCGAAGATCCGATCGAATACGTACACGAGCACAAAAACTGCATCGTTACGCAGCGCGAAGTTGGTGTCGATACAGAATCGTTTGAGGCGGCGCTCAAGAATACCCTGCGCCAGGCCCCCGATGTCATACTGATCGGCGAGATTCGAGCGCGCGAAACCATGGATTTTGGTATTGCCTTCTCGGAAACCGGTCACTTGTGCTTGTCGACACTGCATGCGAATAACGCCAACCAGGCGCTCGATCGCATCATTAACTTCTTCCCGGCCGATCGGCGCGATCAGCTGCTGATGGATTTATCGTTAAACCTAAAGGCGGTGATTTCGCAACGCTTGATCCCGCTCAAAAACGGCAAGGGACGGGTACCCGCGGTTGAAGTCATGATCAACTCGCCATTGATCGCTGATCTCATTCTGGAGGGTGAGATCAGTGGCATCAAGGAGCTGATGGCCAAGTCCACCGAGGCGGGCATGCAGACATTCGACCAATCATTGTTCAGTTTGTACGAAAAAGGCATGATTTCGTACGACGAAGCACTGCGTAATGCAGATTCAGTTAACGACTTGCGGTTGCGGTTTAAGCTTGAAAGTAAGGATGCTAAGGGAAAGCAGTTGGGAGATTCATTGCAGAATATTACGGTGAAATAGGGAGCGCATTTCACAGGGACGTTGAGAAAGCCCCCGTCGGGGGCTTTTTCTATTTCGCTCCTCAATAAATGGGAATAAACAAAGTTAGAATGGTTCCCTCTGATGAGCGTGCCACCTGAGGAAGGGGCCGCGTGGGTGGCGGTAGCCCCCCTTGGCCTTATCGGTCAAAGGACAAAACCATGTTCACTGCCGCCTATTGCTGGATCGGGAATTGCCACGTCAATAAAGGACATTTTCGATCCAAGCGTTTTTTTAGCTGCTAATGGTAGAAACTAGCACCTATAGTCGTACTTTCTCTATCATGATTGCGATATACCTCGAATGCAGCAACCGTCTCGAAATATAAGAAATAATAGGCACCCTCTTCTAGTTTAATCTCTTGCCATTTTTTTCCTTAATCGTTCTCGCTAACTTCTTAGGATCTATTAATTCCTGGCCGTACTCCGTGACGAGATCCACTATCTTCGAGAAGAATATATTTTCATTTTCATATTCTTCGGTTCTAGGAATACGGAGTTCGATCGTTATGCCAAAGTGAACGCATCCCCCCCTCTTAAAGGTTATTTGGTGTCCATCCTTGGGTATTATTAACTTGTACTCTTCCTTGATATAGCGGCTGCCCGGGTATTTTTTTTGCAGCTCCACATATGCGTTTTCTTGTTCTTGTTGATCAAAAATACATCCCTCATCGGCCAGCAAAGGAAGAGAAACTAACAGCATAAATGTGGCTAAACGTTTCTTCATATCGCAACTGACATTGATTATCTTACGCAAGAAGACGCCGCAACCCCTGCCGTGCCGGCTCGGCTAGAACTAGCTCCTACGTTTGGTAAATTTATTCGTTTTTTCATTCCACTCAACGTCGACGGTAAGAACTTGGCCAATAACGCTCGGGAGTGACGCAACCGCTACGTTCATGTCTTCATTATCTTCAAATTGAAAGGTCGTTTTCTTGCCGTCTCTTAGTGTCAATGTCCAACGTCCCACTTGGGTTCCATGAACAGGCAAGAAAGAAGGGGGTTTGATTCTGCTCGCTCGAATTGTTGCCGGATTTAGTTTGAAGTTGTGCTGATGTTTGCGCAGGTGAAGTATGGGATGGGACTGATCCACCCTATCGGCAAGCTCGGCTTTGTTCTCTTCCGCGCGTTTTTTCAAAAACGCACTGACGAACCCGCCAATGGGACCAAGTAGATGAAGGAGGGCTTCGTGGACCCCGCCCTGGCCACCGATGCGAATGAAATAGAACTCGCTGTCTCGGAAGTAAACGCGGTAGAGGCGATCCCAGGACGTGACTGCGGTGTATCTTGCGTTAAACGGTTGTGCGTCCATACGACTACTTGTAGCACAATAGTAGCGTGTGGTCGGGCGGATGGATCCGTCTGATCACAAAGACCTTTTTTTTCAGATAGTAACGCGATGCCGGGCTCGCGCTCTACTAGACTGACAGAGTAACGCAATTCTTGGTCAGATCATGTTGCAGGGAATCAAGCGCTACCTATCAAAGCCGGAACAGCTCGTTCTGGCCCTTATGGGTGTCCCTGGTTTGGTGGTGGGGGCTCTGCTGATATTGGCAGCCGTGACGGGGGATCGAGCGTACGGGCGTTATGCCCAGTGGGTATTCTATTTCATGCTGATCGTCGCGTTACTACCTTTTGTGGCTTTTTTGGTTGCCGTGGTTTTGGAAACGCTGTCAAAGCTCGTCAAAAGAATTCTGCTCGTTATCGTCTGTATTGGTGTCTCAGGGCTTACGTCGAACGCCTTCTCGGACTCCAGGCCCTACTCGGGATCACTTCGGATCAGCGACGGTGGGAAAGCGATGCGCGTCGTTCACGATCATACCCGGGCGCACGGCCGGGATTGGTATCGATCTCAGATGGGGGTGAAACAGTTTTCCGAGTGCGACCATACCGCAAGCAATCAAGGTATCCTACAGGTTTTCCGGCGATCTGATCGCCTGTTTTGTACCGCTGTCCCGGCGTTGACGCATATCTGGCTTTCTCCAGATGAAAAATACGTAGTTGGTCTTTCTAACATCATGCACGATAACCCATTTCAGTTGATCGTCTATTCGACGAAAGGGGAGCTCCTGTTTCAACGGGCTATCGATTGTCGAGAGTTAGATATCGAGGGATGCCGGACAAGCATAACCAATTCGATCTACTGGTTTCATGAGACCCACCCGGGGATTGCGCTTCAGGAGAGCGCAAATGGAATATTGGAGCTGTCTGTCAACAGTCCATTTAAATCCAGAATCCGTTTCGTCTTCCCAGAGAAGCCAGAGACTGCGCTAGACCAGACGCCCTGTGGTCGGAATTGGCAGAGGGGGTCGGCAGAGAGCTATTGGTACTCCTACGTGTTTGGTAGCGGTAGGGTGGCAAAGGAGCGCGGCGACGTTGTGTGTGTCTCGGTCCAGCGTGGCCAGGATCGTGACTATTACTTCATACCGCGTCAGGCGTTCGATGAACGATCGACAAAAGAAAAGGTATTTTTGGAGTACGCAGAGATCGCCATCGCCTTCCTCTTCGAGCCGGGAGCTACGCGACAGAGCATTGAAACCAATACCACCATATTGACGCGCGTTACTGGACAAAGCTTTACGACTAAAGAGCAGTGGCTTCAGTGGTGGGAGCAACATCAGGGGCGCTTGAGATTGTCGAATGATGGCGAGTATTTGACCATTAGATAAGACCTGTTCGAAAGGCCGAAGTCAATGTGTCGGATAAATTACGAAACGATCCCAGCCTTGCTCATTTGCCTCCTGCTTGCCGGCTGTTCGCAGCACGAAAATGGCCAACTGATCCATGTGGCAGGAGAAGGCGATGTTCAGCGGGTCGAGAAACTCTTGGCGGAGGGTGCAGATATCAATGCGATCGATAAGAATCATAGATCACCCTTAAGAGAGGCTGCCCGAAGAAACAAACCGGAGATGGTACGCTTCCTTTTGGATCACGGTGCTGTCGTCAAGGAAGAAGGGCGCGCCTTTTCTGCGCTGCGAATAGCGGTATCGATGGGGCATATTGAGGTAATAAAAGTCTTCCTGGCCGCAGGGATGGACCCAGGCTTAAAAGGCGCTTACGGGCAGACACTGCTACATATCGCAGCACACGACGAGCAGTCCGAGGTTGCGCGGTTACTGATAATGCACGGCGCGACCGTTGGCGTCAGAGACGAAAATATGTCAACACCGCTGTACCACGCAGCCGGTCTGGGACAGTTAGGAGTCGTGAAGGTCTTGCTTAAAGCCGGCGCTAATCCTAATGCCGGAGAGAACGACTATAATTGCCCACTCACAGTAGCGCTGGCCGAGAAGAATATGGACGTGGCACAGCACTCAAGGCTGCAGGAGCCAAGCCATGCGGATGACTCAGCCTAACTATCCCCTCGAACCGATGCGATATACCTCGCGCGACTCAGAGTAAACAGCTTACGACGCCTGACCCGCAGGCTTAAGGCCTCACATCGTTATCGATCCGTCTGATCGTTCGGTAAGGGCTTCCGTGCGAAGGACTCTCCGGCGTCTATGCTTAGAACTGCATGGTGGCGGAGAGCCCAAGGTTCTCCGTGTGCATGTCTGACATCTCACAAGGTCTAACTAAGCCCGATGGAAGCGATCACACCAAGCACTCACTACGTCGCCGCAAGGGTGAAGTGGCTGACGGTGACGCTAGCGCCGTTGCTCACGGCACTGATAGTGTG
>JAOTYM010000212.1 GCA_029861845.1 Gammaproteobacteria bacterium
CGGCTGGCGTGCGGCCAACAGCCTGCAAGTCGTCAACAATCGGCATCGATATGTACCCGTCGGGTCGAGCGATAACTTCGGTCGTCAGCTCCGGCATTCTCCATACATTTATTTCTAATAGATCCCGGGGCTTAGGCGATAGTCAGCATCCCCAGCGAACGTAACGCGATCCGCCGGCGTTGGTTGGACAAAGTCGGCCACTGTTCTGATCGTCGGACTAGTGCTGCACGCGCACAAGGTGAAGGCTAAAAATGTCGCAATCAGTATCGATCCTTCTTTAAGCATGATCGCATTTCCTCAAGCTGACCAATCGTCGAGTGGACCTGTCGAATGTCTGCTTCACTTTATCTAAGAAAACGAGACCGAGTATCTATATCGGGTCGTTCTCCGACGCTCATCCCACCCGAACGAACGTCCCGAATGTGGGTACTCAGGTCGCTCGAACGACCATAGCATCCGACCCGCGCGCCACTCCAAGCCGATCTGTCTGGTCGGGGCTTTAGCACCGAATGGCGTTTTCGTTTCCGGATCGATCAGGGCTGCAGCGAAAAATTTCCGTCGTAAGGCGGCCAGTTCGGTACCGGCCTGTCTGGTGGCGCATAAAACATGGCGCCATGGACATGGCGGATGAGACCATCCTCGATGCTGATCGTGTGAGTGAAATGATTGCGCCAACGCTCGTTGCCGGGACGCCTCAGAAACACGACCGACATCATGACGATTTGTTGCTCCACATCCACCACCTGCACACGCCTGGCTGTGATTTGCGCCAGCCCGAAATCGCCGACCGTGCGGCAGTCGCTGGTGCCGTTGAATCCGATCGCGCCCGGCGCCAGTGGGCCGCCGAAGGTGGGGAAGCCATTCTCTCGCCGCGAGCAACCGGGATGGCCTTTCACCACCTTGCTGTTCATGGTGATGATGCCGTCGAAATAGCTGTTGGCGACTGCGATCAGGTCATCACGGCTGTAGCGCCGGTTGAGCGGCACAAGACCTTCGTTGGGCGGGTTGGCCATCAGGTTTTCGACGTCGAATACGACGCCTCCCGGCTCGCCGGTGATACCAGCATCGCCCTCACGGCCGATATGCCATTCCGCTTCTGTGATCGTACGGTTTTCCACCTTCAGGCGCAGGGCCACCACCGCGGGTTCGCCGCTTTCCTCAAGCAGGCCGAAGTAACCGGCGGTCTTGCCGGCCGGGTCATAGTAACGGCGCTGAAGCTCGTCCAGGGCGGTCACGGTAGACCACAGGCCCTCATCATTGGGTGTCACCACGGAATTTTCCGTCTGGCGGAAGCCGTAGCTTAGCGGCGCCAGCGATGCGTCGTTGGCCGCGAGAGCATTAAGATAGCTGTCGAGAAAACCCGCCAGGCAGCTGCGATCGCAGTCCTGGGCCTGGGCTGGAAGCGCGACGGCGCTGGCTAGAAGGAGAGCGAGTATTCTGGAGACGCGCATTGGATTTTGCCTTGTTCTTGTATGAAGGCGTCGATTGTCTTACTGCCCGTGATGAGACTCAACAGCAGCAGCGTCTCGCTCCTGCACCACCTACGTCCACTTGGGGTCGATACCCGACATACCACCATCCTGAACGAACGTCTGCAATTGTGGGTAACACGGACCGTTACATGGCTAAATCGAACGGCAGAAAACGGCCAGAAACAGTTACTAAATACTCTCAAGAGCACTCACTCCGCATACGTCTCGTCCTAATTCCTCTCTGCGCATTCGTTTGGCGGGACTAGTTTGGTCTGGAAGATACGGTGAGTCTGACACGCATCGTCGCTTGTCATTCGAATCGGGAAGCTAACCACTGCCCACCAATCATTGCGGCGACAAATATCAGGATAGATGGCGACATTGAGGCCAGCGCGGCAATCGCCGGTCCCGGGCACAAGCCTGCTAGTCCCCAACCAATACCAAAGAGCACGCTCCCTGAGATTAATCGCAGATCGATGTCGGTCCTTTCAGGAACAACAAATTTGCCCGCCAATACCGGCTTCGCTCTTCTGATTACCAAAGGAAACCCGATACCCGTAACAGCTACCGCGGAAATCATGACGAATACCAGGGTTGCGTCCCAGGCCCCTAAGACATCGAGAAATCCTATTACTCGTATCGGGTTAATCATTTCAGACACACACAATCCCAGCCCAAAAATGATCCCTGAAACCAAGGCAACAACGATCGTCCTCATGCCAGCGCGTGCCGGGTGATGTAAACGGTGAGCATGGCCATCCCAATAAAAGTCAACGTAGCGGTCACAGATCGCCTCGAACCTCGGGCGACACCACAAACACCGTGACCCGACGTGCAGCCGGAGCCTACTCGGGTTCCGACACCCACCAAGATGCCCGCGACGACAAGCACCGCTCCCTGTGCCTGTAATTGCAGCGGCAACGGTCCCCAGAACAGCCTGTAGAGCGCGGCGCCAAGAATCAAACCCACGATAAACGCGACTCGCCAAGATCGGCCTTCAATCGCCTTCCAGTTGATCACGCCACCAAGAATCCCTGAAATGCCTGTGATGCGCCCGATCATCAGTAACATCAGCACGCTAGCAAGGCCAATTAGTGTCCCGCCCAACAATCCACCAACGATATTAGCTTCTGACATCGATTCCTCTACTACGCCAATTGACCTCAGAAATCCCAACTAGCTGCATCACCATGCCCACGGGAAAAATTTTACTGGCACAAATTTGTTGAAGCATGCGCGCGACTGTCGGATTTGGGCCGCTTTGACGCGTTGGCTCCGATCCTATCACGCACCCAATGACCGACGGAAAACGGAAAAAAAGCTGCCGTTGACTAGCGCTCTCCGCGCTTAGAGGACGAACGACCGCTTTTGGGGGTCACACGGACCGTTACATCGCTGAATAGAAGGGCAACTAACCGCCAGAAGTGGAAATCCACACACCTTGACGGCTCCACTGTCCCGGTTGTCTTAGTGCTTGTACCCTCTCCGCCCATACCGTGACCGAGGTCACTTTTTTGTAATTCAAACCGGTTAACGTACCGCGCTGAACTATGACCGTCTGGAGAAAATCACGTGGACGAGAAGCGGAAGATCAGTCCCAACAGCACCAATATATTTGACGGGGAGGCCGTCGAAGAGAGTGAGGATGGCGCTACGACCATCCAGAAGGTGCTTCGAGCCAAGGCCATATTAGAAGAAGCGACCAAGGGAACGACTTCAGTGCATCGCAACCATTCCAAAGCACTCCATGCCAGTTGGCTACGGCGGCTGCTCAACTGGTTTAGAAGCGACTAGCCCTGCTTTGCTAACCTAAAGTCGCTTACTGCGTTGAACGGCAGCTATCGGCCAGAAGCAGCCACGCAGACAGCAGCCAGATCTCACGTCGCCTTGAGAAAATCGACCTCCGCTTGATCCAAAGCGAGGCGGGCCAACACGATTCGTTCATAGAGCGGCCGTATTTTTTCTGCGTCGCGCGCCTTGGTTGCCTTCAAAAGGTCACCTTCAAGCTCAGCAACAGCAATTCGCTTGTAGTACTTGCGGGGGGTTATAGATTAGTTCCGCGAAAAAAATGGGTTAGCTAGAGTCCGCAAGATAAGACCAAGGCATCCCATCGCGGGCATCTGCTGCGAAAGCTGTGCTTGTCGCAACGATCAATCCGATATCGACACCATCGTCGAATAGCGATAGCGCCCTTTGTACTGCATCACGCGGCGGCACATTTTTTTCCAGCCATCCATAGACTTCTCTGGCCAGAATCTTTAACGCGATGAATTCACCATCTCCGGTACAAGCCACAGCGCCTGCCGGACCGCAGTAAAGGCCACAGCCTGGGAGCGGTACGTCGCCCACTCGCCCGATTGCCGACTCGCTTACGCCCCCCGAACTCAACGCCGCGGCAAACGATTCGCCATCAAAGGCTACGGCGCCCACGGTATCGCACCCCGGTGTTTGGCTGGCTGTATCCTCTTCGCTCTCATTCGCAGGTTCCAATGAGCGCAAAGCAAGATTATTTTCCCGTGCAAACTGCGTCGCGCCCTCGCCAGCGATCAGAATGTGCGGGGAGTACAGCAACACCGCGTGCGCGATATCGATTGGGTTGCGGATACCTTCGACGCCTGTTACGGCACCAAAAGCGCCGTCACTTACCATGCACGATGCGTCCATCTGTATCGTTAGGCCGTCGGAGCGCAACCTGGAACCCGTACCAGCATTGAACCTTGGGTCGTCCTCCAGACGCCGTACGGCATGCACCGAGGCGGCC
>JAOTYM010000092.1 GCA_029861845.1 Gammaproteobacteria bacterium
CATGATTGTCATCGGGGCGCCGCTGCTATTTCGCGCCAAGCAAGGACCACCAACCACTAAGCATGGGGCCGATAGTAGGGTGAAATAGGCCGTTCGAACCCCGATTCGGTCGCAGTGAGGTCGACGTGAAGGCGATGATTACTCATCATCGCCTGGGGTTGACCAAGTGTCAGATGCAAAGCGCCAGCGAAACGTTTATTGTTATCCGCCGGCGCGAGGCGGCACCGCTTTTTTTGACCAGGAGGCTCAAGGATTCATATCTTAATCTTATCCGGCGACGGCATCGGCCTGGAGATCACCCAAGCGACCCGTGCCGCGCTTGAAGCCTTAAACCATCGATTTGACTTGGGACTCGATTACAGCGAGCGCGCAATCGGCCTTGTTGCTCTGCAAGCACAAGGGACGACACTACCTGCCGATGTGCTGGATGAGGCGCGTCGCGCCGACGGGGTGATCCTTGGTCCGGTCTCCACCTACGAGTACCCGCCGGTTGATAAAGGCGGTGTCAATCCGTCCGCCACGATACGAAAGCAGCTGGACCTGTACGCGAACATCCGTCCGAGCTGGACTCGAGTCGGCGTGCCGTCAATGGCCACAGACATGGATTTGGTGGTGGTTCGTGAGAACACGGAAGAGTTCTACGCCGACCGCAATATGTTCAGGGGTGCCGGCGAGTTCCAGCCGAGCGAAGACATCGCCATCGCGATGCGTAAGATCTCCGTGGCGGGGTGTCGGCGGATTGCGATGATGGCTTTCGAGCTTGCGCAACGGCGTCGCAAAGTGCTCACCATGGTCCATAAGGCTAACGTGTTAAAGGTCACAGATGGCCTTTTCCGGGACCAGGTCCTAGCGGTCGCCAAGCGCTTTCCCGATGTGACAGTCGATGAGTGCTTTATAGATGCAATGGCGGCGATGCTTGTTCGCAAACCCATGGCTTTCGACGTGGTGCTGACTACTAACATGTACGGCGACATTTTGTCGGACGAGGCGGCGGAGCTTGCCGGCGGGCTCGGACTCGCCCCAGCATTGAACGTTGGCGACGAACACCTGGTGGCGCAGGCTGTGCACGGTTCAGCCCCGGACATCGCCGGCCGGGGCATTGCCAACCCAACGGCATTGATGTTATCAGCCGCTATGCTGTTAGATTGGCATGGCGTGCGTCGCGATATAGCTAAGCTTATCGCTGCCGCTGAGCATCTGTACGCGGCTGTCGATTCTGTTTTGAATGATTCATCGAACCACACTCCGGACTTGGGCGGCAACGCACGGACGCAAGACTTCGCGAACGCAGTCGTTGATTCGATAAACCAGTAGGCGAAGCGGCAAGTAGCAATTATTTTAACTTCGGGTAGAAAGGTTCAAGTTGCAAGTAGCAATGAAATTCGTTGACTTCCTATGTCAAGGAACGGTTGTCGGCGCTTATATCATGTTAGTTTTTACTTGATACTTCCAACTTCGCAACGTCGTCAAACTGATCGAGTTTCCAAAGCGTGTCGAGAAGGTGCGCGCTCGACCGGTCCCCGATCATCGGCGTCACCAGTTCTCGATACTTTACGGTTAGCTCCTCGTCGGTGAGCGGGTCGTCAGGGTCGCCCTTGCGGGTGCGGGCGAAGTAGCGGTAGGTTTGTCCTCCGTGCATTTCGATTTCCACGACTGCGGCGCGGTGTGTGGGAAAGTCAGCATCCATCTTCGGGTCTACGTGCAATTCAATCCGTGAGATCAATTCGTGAATCTTCGGATCCCGTAACCGCTCCGGACTAAAGGCGTTTAGACGCACTTGTCCGGTAACAAGTGCCACACTGACGCAATAAGGCAGACTGAATTTGGCTTCAAACGCGGTGGTGGGACGGCTGTTTCCGGTGATCTCCAATGCCTTGGAGTAGGTACCCACGACAATATGTTTGACGTTTGACGGGTCCAATCCGTGTTGCACCCTGAGGGCGAGGACGGCGTCGATAGCAGCAAACGTGTGACCGCAGGCTGCGTGATTCTTCTGCGTGGTCTTAGTGATGTTGTAAGCCGAGCCAAGGTCGGCGAATGCACTGCTCCAATCCGGGTCTCTGCTCATGGCCGCGCCGAAGCCCCGTCGTCCCTCGAGAATATCCTCTGCGCCCGTCACGCCTTTTTCTGCCGCCAGCGCAACCAGCACGCCAGCCTCGGCGGCGCGCCCCACATGCAGCGGCTTACTCATCGCATCTGAGCGAAAAGCCTGTTGGAGCCCCGCCGCCATCGTGCCGGCGTTAGCTAGCGCATGCGCCGTGCGCTTGTTGTCGAGGCCAAGCAGCACGGCAACGGCTGCAGCCGCGCCGAACGTACCGACGGTTCCCGTCGTATGCCAGTACTCGTAATGGGCCGGCGTCACCGCGACTCCGATTCGGGTCGAGATCTCGTAGCCGGCTATCACAGCGCGCAGAAGATGCTCGCCCGATGTGTGATGGCCCTGCGCCGTTGCTAACGCCGCCGCGACCACGGGCGCGCCCGGATGATAAATAGCGTCCCGATAGATATCGTCAAACTCCACGGTGTGCGCAGCTGTTCCATTAATCAATGCAGCGGTTCTTATCGTTGTTGTGCGACCAGAAGGAAACAACGTGGCATCGCCGTGTCCGATATCGTCCTCTAACGCTTCTATCAAGAGTGTTGCAGGGGGAATAACCCCGCCAGGTATCGTCGCGGCGAACCAGTCGATCACGCATCGTTTGGCAGCATGAACGACATCATCGGGTAGCCGCTCAGTACGTGTGGTGGTGGCGTAATCGGACAGCTTGTCTACAAGCACGGCTGATGTCTTAGAACTGGGCCTCGTACTGGCTGGGATCGATTCTTGCCTCGATTACCAGTGGGCGATCGAGGGTGTTCGCCCGCGCAAGCACAGCCTCAAGACTCGCCTTGTCCTCGACGTGTTCGCCATAACAGTCCATAGATTGCGCGAGCTTAACGAGGTCCGTCGGCGCGAATCGCGTGCCAACGGGTGGATAATGTTTGCGCAATTGTTTAACTTCAATACGGTGCAGGGTGTTGTCGCAGAAAACGATCACGACGATCCCAAGTGCTAACGAGGCCGCAAGCTGTAAGTAGGCTTGGAAAAGCGCGTCGCGATGTGTCTGGATCTCGCTTTCGCGCCACTTCGTCCCGCCAGGGCAGCTGTCGGTCAGGCTCTGCAGGATGGCGGATATAGAACCAACGAGCTCGAGCTCGGCCGGATAGACTTGATCGACGTTCGGCGTTGCATCGATGTGCACAACCGGAATACGAAGGCTCCAGCTTTTGATGAGCTCCATGGGATCAAAGCCCACGGCGAGGATCAGATCTCCCGACCCCAGAAACTCCCACATGAGCTGATTGCAAGCCATGTCCAACGTGCCGGCGTAGTAAGGATGGCCTTCCGGCAGGATCCCTTTGGCCTTGGGGGAGACGACGACCGGAGTGCCGGTTCGTTCCACGAACGCGCGCAGTGCTTGCCCAGCGCCCGCCCGCTTGGTTGCCATGCCGGCCACGATAATCGGTCGCCGAGCCTGTTCGATCAATGCGACGGGCGCCAGGCCGGCATCGTTGGTGCTGAATACCTCGGTCCATTCGCGGTGAGGGTGTAACGGCGGCAGACGAATCTCTGAGTCAGCTGCCTCTGCCGCGCCGACATTGATCGGGGTAGTGATATGCACCGGGCCTGGCCGTTCAGCCGTTGTAAGCCGTATGGCTTTTCGCATAATCGAGCCCGCCGCCTCGGGTACCATCCTCGTTGCCCACTTGACGACCGGGGCGAACAGCCGCACGTGATCGATATTCTGGTGAGTAAACGTGGGCTCCAAGCGGGTATGCATCTGCCCGGAGATTGCCAACATCGGCGTACGATCAAGAAAGGCACAAGCGACGCCGTTCACTAAGTTCGTGGAACCTGGACCAAGCGTCGACATGCATACGCCAGGCAATCCTGTGAGCTGGCCGTAAGCGTCTGCCATAAACGCGGCCGTGCCTTCCCGACGCGCAAGGATGAACCTAATGTCCTCTTTACGGGCTGCCTCCATGAACTCGAGATTGGGATCGCCGGGATAGCCGAAGATATACTCGATGCGGGCGTGTGCTAAGTACTTCGCCATCACCTGCGCCGTTGTGAGCATTTTTGACACGGTTCACCCTTATTGGTTTTAGCTCGACGGCCCCGGCGTCGTGATAGAGGGCGCGTTGCTAAACATCGCATTCATAGGCGCCGCACGAGACAGGGTTTCCAATCCCAAGCATGATCCCCTTAAGTTCTCTCTCCCGGAATGGCGAAGGGCAAGACGGGCTCAGCGACCCACGAAATTAGGCTTGCGTTTTTCCATAAACGCTTTGCGGCCCTCGATGTAATCCTGGCTGGCGAAACATCTATCTACCAGTTCGTCGCACACCTTGAGATCGCGCTCTTCTGAGTCCTTGAGTATCTCACCGACAATTTTCTTGACCGCACGGTGCGTCAGCGGTGCGTTGGCAGCCATAGTGTGCGCGTAGTTTTCCACGTAATCCGCGAACTCGGCGTGGGGCAATGCCCGGTTAATTAGGCCCATCTGCTGTGCTTCGTCCGCGTTGAATCGCCGCCCCGTAAAAAGGATCTCTTTTGCGAAACTCGGACCAACGAGAGCAACGAGTGTGCGGACGCTGTCGTATCGATAGCCCAATCCCAGCTTTGCCGCTGGAATGGCGAAACGCGCGTTGTCGCTTGCGAGTCGAATATCGCAACAAAGTGCCACCCCTAGGCCACCACCAAGGCAATACCCTTCGATCTTCGCGATAGTGGGTTTGTCGAAGCCTTTGAGATCCACAGAAGCGCGCGTGATGGCGGCGTTGTATTCGGCGACCGTGTCCTGCGAGGAGCGTTGGCTTTCGAACTGCGAAACGTCGGCGCCCGCCGAGAACGCCTTATCGCCCGCGCCACTCAACACGACCACGCGAATCGCTTCATCAGCAACGAAATCGTCCAGGGCGGCGGGTATTGCCTGCCACATCTCGAATGAGATCGCATTCCGGCGCTCCGGGTTATTAAAGGTTATGCGGCCGATCGCGCCGTCTTTCTGCACGATGATCTTGTCGGTGATGGACTGCATCGGACTTCTCCGTTTTTGTAGTCGATAGGCGAGTGGGTCTTTGGCCGGCGGGCTTTAGACGATGTTCCTTTTCCGCAAGTCGGCGATTTCGCCGCCTTCGAGTCCAAGCTCACTCAATACGTCGTCAGTGTGTTGGCCGCGTTCGGGCGCTGGCATATAGCGGTGGCGCACAGCGCCGCTCATGGTGACCGCTTGGGCGACTACATTCATATTGCCGAGTATTGGATGCTCGACCGGTTGTGCCATCTTCAGGTGTTTGACTTGTTCGTCAGCGAACATTTCGTCGATCTTGTAGATCGGTCCACAGGGAACACCTGCGTCATTTAATCGGTCTATCCATGCCGCGCTGCTGCGTTTGCTAAAATACTCATCTAACTTGGCATTCAGGGTATCTCTGTGCTTCAACCGTAGATCGGCGGTCGCATAGTCGCTATTGACAGCCAGTTCCTCGGCGTCGAGCGCCTTGCATAGTCGTCGCCACATGGTGTCGCCCGTGGTGGCCACGTTAATGTGGCCATCGCTTGTGTGGAACACTCCGGTTGGAATGCTGGTCGGGTGATTGTTCCCAGCTTGTGGCGGTACCTCCCTTTTGATCAGCCAGCGTGCGGCCTGGAAATCCAACATGGCAATCTGTGCTTGTAGAAGCGATGTTTGCACCCACCGGCCCTCGCCGGACGACTCGCGTTCCAGCAGCGCCACCAGTATGCCGATGGCGCAGTACATCCCGGCCGTGAGGTCGGCAATCGGAATGCCGACGCGAACCGGTCCTTGCCCCGGCAGTCCGGTGATTGACATCAGACCACCCATGCCCTGCGCGATCTGGTCGAAACCCGGTCGTTGGCTGTAAGGGCCGTCCTGGCCGAAGCCAGAAATGCTGGCATAAACGATTCGCGGGTTTATCGCCTTCAGTGACTCGTAATCGATGCCCAACCGGCCTTTCACGTCGGGACGGTAGTTCTCTACTACGACGTCGGCTTTGGCTGCTAGGCGCTTGAACAGGGCAAGACCTTCGGGCTCTTTCAGGTTCAATGTGATAGCCCGCTTGTTGCGCTGAATATTTTGGAAATCCGGCCCATGGCGTGCACCACCCATCCCTATGGCAGGGTCAACACTTTCTGGCGGTTCGATCTTGATCACGTCGGCACCCCAGTCGGCGAGCTGGCGCACCGCGGTGGGGCCCGAGCGTACGCGGGTGAGATCAAGAACAGTAAATCGGGACAGCGGTAATGAGTCTTCAATCATGGCTACTCCAGAGGCTTTCGATTATTTTCTGGACGGTATCGAGGCAACGCGACATTGAGACGCGCCCACATGCAAAGCCGGAATCAGGTGCAGGATGCTGTCATGGATAGAGTCGCTACGCGCGGTGATCACTTGAATCGCCTCTCGCGCTCAAGATAGTCGTCGATTTCGACTACAGCATCGCGCGCGTGAAACTCCACCAGCCGGTCGGCAATGGCGGCACTATTACCATCCCGCCGTATCGCCTCGAGCACGTCCGACATTGCGCGAAGCACGGCACGCTGAAGGTCAGATGGGACGATCACCAGTCGGTAGCCGTATTCACGCAATCGCGCCAACGGGACCAGTGGTGTCTTACCGCCTTGGAACATGTTAATCACTTTCATTTGCGGCAGCCGCTGCCCGATCGAACGGATCTGCGCTTCGCTCTCCGGGGCTTCCACGAAGAGCATATCAGCGCCAGCGTCGGCATAGGCATGTGCTCGCGCTATGGCACGCTCGAATCCTTCGACCGCGATGGCGTCGGTTCGCGCAATGATGACAAAATCCTTATCGGTTGTTGCCTCTCGTGCTGCCCGAACTTTCTGCACCATCTCGTGCGTGGCGATGAGTTCCTTGCCCTCCAGGTGCCCGCATCGTTTAGGGAAGCTCTGATCCTCGATGTGCAATCCGGCGACGCCGGCGTTCTGGAATTCGCGCACAGTGCGCCACACGCTGAGCGCATTTCCGTACCCGGTGTCGGCATCGGCGATAACCGGGATCCCTGCGCTCTCAACAATCTGCTCAAGCCGTGACAGCACTTCTTTCATCCCGAGCAGGCCCAGATCCGGATACCCGATACTGCGGGCAATGGCGCCGCCGCTGGCGTAGGCCACGTCAAAGCCCGCCCGCCGGACCAGATGGGCTGACAGCCCGTCAAACACACCCGGCGCGACGATGATGCCGTCGGTGTCGAGCAATTGCCGCAGTCTACCGGTTGGCGCCATAGCTTTCCTGGGTCGAACCATACGTATTGTCAAAGGTAAGCCGCGCCCAGCCTGGCATGGAATTGGTTCACGGCGATGGTCACGCGGCGTTGATGATCTTCACCCATATCGAGCGTTAGCGCCAGGAAAATCACCGTATGTCGATTTGGATTGTTAACAATTGCTGGGCGGCCCGCAAGGGCGGCGCCCGCATGGTTGGCATTCCCCCTGCAGGACCTTTTCAAAGACTGTGGTTGAGTCGTGTCGTAAAGCGTCGTACATTGCAGCCCCGTCACCAAGACCCTAGCATGACGCAACCAGGTGGGTGCCATGGGTAAGCCGCGTACGATTTTTGACAAGATTTGGACTCGACATGTCATCACCGAACGCGACGATGGCGACACCTTGCTTTATATCGACCGGTTGTTGACGCAGGAGAATTCGTATCACGCGTTCGACAAGCTGCGGCGCGAAGCGCGCACGCTACGAAATCCTGACCAAGTTTTCTCTTTTGCGGACCACTACGTGCCCACGGTGGCTCGCGACCAGGGCATTGAAGGCATACAAAACCCCGAAATCCGCCATATGGTCGAGACGATTGAGGCCGACACGAAGCAGTTTGGCATCACCCTGTTTGGTCTCGGCGACGTCAGGCAGGGGATCCTCCACATCGTCGGCCCGGAGCAGGGCATTACCCAGCCGGGCCTCGTCATCGCTGGTGCCGACTCACACACGTCCACGCATGGTGCGCTTGGTGCCTTTGCCTTTGGTGTCGGTGTCTCAGACGTGACACATGTGCTCGCGACGCAGTCGCTTTGGCGGCGACGGCCCCGGACGATGCGGGTGGCGATCGAAGGAAAACTGCCGTTCGGTGTTACCGCCAAGGACGCGATCCTCGCCGTGATTCGAAAGATCGGTGCAGACGGGGCCGTTGGTCATGTGATTGAATATGCCGGCTCGACAATCCGCGCCATGTCGATCGAAGGGCGGATGACGGTATGCAATATGTCGATCGAGGCCGGTGCGCGCGCCGGGCTGGTGGCGGCCGATGAGGCAACCTTTGCTTACATCAAAGGAAGGCCCTATGCGCCGACCGGCGCCGATTGGGAGCGCGCCATCGCCTATTGGCGCACGCTGACAACTGACGAAGGCGCTGCTTTCGATCGCGACGTGCACCTGGACGCCTGCGAGATCGCGCCGATGGTCACTTGGGGCACGAGCCCGGAAGACGTGGTACCGGTGACCGGCGTCGTGCCGACCCCGAATCAGGCGCCTGACCCGGAGCGCCGCGCCAGGATGGATCGCGCGCTTGCCTACATGGGACTGGCGCCGGGGACACCGCTTACGCAGATTCCGGTCGATCGGGTGTTCATCGGCTCGTGCACCAACGGCCGCATCGAGGATCTTCGAATGGTCGCCCGCCTGGTCAAAGGCCGCAAGACCGCCGTTCCCGCCATGATTGTGCCGGGGTCGGGTCTGGTGAAGCAGCAGGCCGAGGCCGAGGGCCTTGACAGAATCTTCGCCGACGCCGGCTTCGAATGGCGCGACGCCGGCTGCTCGATGTGTGTCGCCATCAATGGAGACATGCTGCAGCCCGGTGAGCGTTGCGCATCGACGTCGAACCGCAATTTCGAAGGCCGTCAGGGCAGGGGTGGCCGTACCCATCTCATGAGTCCTTCCATGGCGGCGGCGGCGGCGGTGACCGGACATCTAACAGACGTGCGCCAGCTCGGGGAGGGTGGCTGATATGGAGCCCTTCACGCGTTTGACGGCGGTGGCGCTGCCAATCGATCAGGCCAATATCAACACTGACCAGATCTTTCCGGCGCGCTTCCTCAAAAAGCCACGTGCGCAAGGATACGCGGCATACCTCTTTCACGACATTCGGTTCAATCGCGACGGAACCGAGGATCCCGCGTTTGTGCTCAACGAGCCACGCTACCGGAAAGCCCGCATACTGGTGGCGAACAGCAACTTCGGTTGTGGTTCGTCGCGCGAGGGAGCGGTCTATACGCTGCAGGATTTTGGTTTCCGCGCATTGATCGCGCCTTCGTTTGGCGACATTTTTGCCGCCAACTGTGTCAAGAACGGCGTGGTGCCGGTGGTGTTGCCGCAGACCGTCGCGGCTGAACTGCGCCACCAACTCCGGATGAGCGACGATCCCATGGTTACCGTGGATCTCGTTCAACAGGAGGTGGCCGGCCCCGATGGGCGGCGCTATGAATTCGCCATCGAGCCGTTTCCGAAGCATTGCCTGCTGAACGGAATCGATGAGATCGAATTCACCTTGCAGCATGAGGCCAACATCGCTGCGTTCGAGCAGGGGTATCGCGCCGATTTCGAGTGGTTGTTTCGGTCGCGACCGGAAGGCGGTTCAACCGACAGCTAAACGGGTGTTTCCCGCAAATAGGGCGCGTTCTTACCCACGGACAGACCTATATATAGTAAACGTAGCCAGCCGCCTGCGGTCGGCCTGACCATGCCCCGGCCAGGTGCAGAACTGTTATACCGGTAAGCACGTCGCAAGCAGGTCGATCAGGCATTGTTGCCTGGCTTTTGGAGGCCGTGAACCGTCAGCCACGAAGCGCTGCTAGTGCGTTTAAGTCATCCCGTTCGAAAAGCGATGAACAAAAAGCCTCGATCGCATCCGCATTCACGGTCGGCCAACTGCCAAAGCCAACGTTGGCATGAAACTTGGCCCGAAGCTCTTCCAGCGCCAACGGCTCACGGGCACCGCCACGTAGATGAGGTTGGTGAGCTTCCCGCTGCGTGCCGTCTTTGAGGGTCAGCGTGAGGTGCCCCGTGTAGTTGCGTGGGTACTCGTCAGTTGGGTCGATCTGGTAACGGATTTTGGCTGCTAGCGCGCGCACTCGCGGGTCAGTGACCCTGTCTTCGGCGAACTGGCCGAGCCCAGCCGCGCGGTCAATGAGCGCGACGGCGATGCAAAAGGGCACGCTGAACTTAGCGGAATAGGGTGTGGACGGGTTGCGCTTTTCGTTAAGCGGCTCCCAAAGCCGGTGAACCGTTCCTTCACCGACCTTGCACACGATGTCCTCGATATCGGCGGCATCGATCCCTTCTTCCGCGAGCCGGATGGCACAGTCGATGAACGGCTGCGCCATCGTCCCGCAGGCGTACGGTTTGAACGCCAGCTGTCTCATTCGCCACGTGTCTCCTAGGGCTTCCGTCATTACCGCGAGATCGGGCTTGGAGGTGCCTTCGGTAAAGGCATGGAAGAATCCGTGCTCACCCTCCAGGACCGTGCGTGGCCCGAGGAAGCCATGCTGTCCGAGCAGTGCCGCCCGCAGGCCCGACTGCGCCGCCCAACCGGCGTGTAGTCGCTTGCTCCAGGTGCCCTCGGCCAGGTATTCGATGATGCCGGAAGCGAGACTGCCGGCCACGCCTACAGCATTGGTGAGCTGCCGCGCGGATAGACCCAAAGCGACCCCAACGCCGGCCGCCGCCCCCAGCGCACCGATAACCGCCGTAGGATGGAAGCCGGCGCGATGGATACCGGTGCGCGCCACTAGCGCCATGCGGCACATGAACTCCGTGCCGACGGCGATGCCCTTGAGCAGATCGCCCCCGCTTCGCCCGTAGCGTTCGCAGGCCGCCAGCACCGCCGGTACCACCACTGCCCCAGTATGAACGGGCGTACCCTCGAAAGTGTCATCGTAGTCCTCGCCATGTGCCGCCGTGCCATTGACCAGCGCCGCGTCGGCGGCCCGCAGCAACCGCCGGTGACCGACAGCGGTGCAATCGCCCGTCCCGTCACAGCTTGTCAGCACGGACTGAACATAGTCGGTCTTTCTAGCGGCGATACACAAACCGGCAAAGTCGAGCAGAAGGGCGCGGGCGACCGCTGCCACCGTCGCTGGCACGGCATCTCGATCGAGCCTGACGGCCCACCGCGCAAACCGTTCGACTGTCGCGTTGTTGGGGGCGGGAACACTCATAGCACTCTGGGAAAGTCCGGCGTCGGTCTTGATCCGCTTGCCTGTCACACTGCGCCGACTACGTTAGGAAGGCGCCACCGCTGACGTGGATAGACTGACCGGTAATGTAAGCGGCATCGGGCAGGCAAAGGTGGCGCACCAGGGCGGCGACTTCTTCCGGTCGTCCGAGGCGTTTGATTAGCGCCTGCGCCCCGTGCGGACGCGCGCCCGGTGCCCCGGCAGATTCGCCTCGCACGGTGGCTATTGTTCCTGGCACGACGCAATTGACTGTAATACCGTGGTCCGCTAACTCGACCGCTAATGCCCTGGTCAGCCCTTCCAGTCCGGCCTTGGCGGTGGCTACGTGAGCACGGTTGCGGTTGCCTAAATGTGCGGCTGAACCACCAATATTAATGATGCTCCCGCCACTGGCTGCGAGCATATGTGGCACACAGGCTCTGGCACAGAGAAACGCCCCATCTAGGATGATACCCGTAATCTCACGCCACTCGGCCAGAGACAGCTCACTGAAGGGCCGCGGTCGCCGTACGGCGGCGTTGTTCACCAGGATGTCGATGCGCCCAAAGCGCTCAACGGCGGCGTCGGCGAGGCCATTGACGGCGGCCTCGTCGGTGATATCGGCGAGATGCGCGATGGCGCCGCCGCCGCCAGTGGTGATCTCCTCAACCACCGCGCCCGCGGCCGCCGCATCACTTCTCCCATTGACCACGATGGCGGCGCCCGCTGCCGCCAACGCCAGCGCGATCGCCCGCCCGATGTTGCGAGAAGCACCTGTGATCACCGCGACCTTACCGGCTAATGGTTGATGTTGATTGTGCGACACTGTCTAGTTTGTCCCGATCCGCCCGGCCCGGTGGGACGCGGTCGCGCGAGGGGCAACGCTTCATTTCGCAGTGTTGGCATCGCCAGCCCTGCGGCCCGACCGAGCAGAGATCATCGCGTGAACTCTGACGCCGGCGGGCCAGAACAATCCGAGCAGCGTCAGTGCAAAAAACAGCACAACGATCGGGCTTTCGAAAAACTTTAACCAGTTGTTGTCGAACATGATCATCGACTGCGATAGCGATTCTTCAACCAGTTTTCCGAGAATCAGCCCCATCACCAGCGGCGCCGTTCCGAATCCATGGCGCAGCATGAGGAAACCGATGATTCCGGCAACCAGCGTGACCCAAACATCGAAAATAGAGTTTCCCAGTGCGTACGAGCCGATCATCGAAAAGGTAAACACTATCGGCCACAGTAGCGCTCTTGGGATCAGCGTGATCCGAGAGAAGATCTTGGCGCCGGCCAGTCCGATGGCGAGGAACATAAAGTTTGCCACCAGCATGGCACCGAAGATCGCGTAAACGAATTCCGGCGTCTCTTTCATAAGAAAAGGCCCAGGACGAAAGCCATGCATGATGAGCGCCGCGAGGATGATAGCCGTGGTGGCGCTTCCGGGAATACCGAGCGCCAACGTCGGCACCATCGCCCCGCCGGTTGCCGCGTTGTTCGCGGCTTCCGGACCGGCGATGCCCTCGGGGGTGCCGGTGCCGAACTCATCCTTGTTTTTCGACCAGCGCCTGGCTTCGTTGTAGCCCATGATCGCGGCCACCGTGGCGCCCTCGGCCGGAAGGATGCCGATAAACGTGCCGATCCCGGAGGATCGCAGGATAGTGCCGCGCACCTTTCTTAAGTCCTCGCGACTGGGGAGCCTGATGACGACAGACGTTACCCGTTCGTAAGCCACATTCAGGGTCTGCGACTGCTTCAGGAGCTCAGCCACCGCGAACAGGCCGATGAGCACAGGCACGAATTCAATTCCTTCGGTCAGCTCGGGGAGGTCAAACGTGAATCGCTCCACCCCGGTGGTCAAGTGAATGCCCATGGTGCCGATAAGCACCCCGACGGCGCCCGCGATAAGGTTGCGCAGCGAGGACTTGCCACTAATTGACGCCAGCATCGACAGCGCAAACACGGCGAGGGCGAAGTACTCCGGTGGGCGGAACGACAGTGCCACTTTCGCCAGCGTCGGCGCCGCCAGCAGGAAGATGACAAGGCTGAAGATCCCGCCAGAGATGCTGCTGACCGCGGCCAGGCCCAGAGCGCGGCCTGCCTCGCCACGTTTGGCCATGGGATAACCGTCTAGCGCCGTCGCCGCCGCCGGCGGGGCGCCAGGCGCGTTGATAAGAATGGCCGTAATCGAACCGCCGAAGGTTCCGGCGCAGTAAAGCGCGGCCATCATGGCGATCGCCGGCACTGGTTCCAGCGTGATGGTGAAGGGTAGCAGCAGCGCAACCGCCATCGGCGAGCTCAGCCCGGGCAGCGCGCCCACCATCACGCCGACAAATACGCCGACGAAGATCAGAAATATATTAAACGGGTCGGCAAGAAGGGCGAGACCCTCGAGCATTGGTTCCATCGCTGCGTCCTAATGGAAAACGGGCCCGACGATGCCAGGCTCGAAATAGACCCGGAGTACCTGAGTAAACAGCAGGGCCACGGCGGTGGGGAAAAGGATCGCAAACGGAAGCACAACCTTTAGCCGTCGCTCACCCCACAGCAATGGTAGCAGCAGGCAGACCAGGATCATGGAGAAATACGTGCCCAGCCACGGCATTGAGGCAACCGTGCCGCCGAGCAGGCCAGCGGTAACGACGGTCTTCGCTTTGATGCGCTCGCGACGACCTTTGTCCAGTCCCTGTCTGCCCTTCTCGAGGAACCTATGCTCAACCGGCAGGAACACGGCCAGTACGACGATCAGCCAGAGCAATAGGCGTGGGAAAAATTCCGGCGAGATGTTTTGCGCAAGCAGCAACGATACCTCTTCAAAGGTGGTCGTCATATAGTAGAGCGCGCCACACCCCGCCAGGATTATGGCCGTGAGTACGAGGTCCGTTCGGTGGACAAGCGAAGAGTCGGCCGCACTCTTCGGATCTTGGTCGGGCGCCGGTCCGGTCCGGTCTCGAGTCGGCAACATCCCGCTCCTGTCGCTAATGTCGTGGATCTACTTGATGAGACCGAGGTCCTTCAGGGCTTGTTCCGCTTTTGCGTACTCTTCCTTTATGTGCTTGTCCCAGACCTCGTGGCCGGCAACGCTGTCGTCCACCGCCAGACCCGAGCTTTTCAAATAGTTGGCGAAGGTCTCGTGCTTCATCGCCTTGACCATGGCCTCTGAAAGCTTCTCAATGCGATCCTGCGGTGTGCCCTTGATTACCCAGTAGCCGCGCGTCGTCGATGTCTTCGCCTTGTACCCTTCTTCGTAAGTCGATGGCACGTCCGGATAGTCTGCTAGGCGTTTTTCCGCCATCACCGCCAGCGCTCGAAGCGTCCCGTCTCTAACCTGCTGGCCGCCCTCACTGACGTTGGGCAGCGTGGCCTCGATGGCGCCGGACATCAACGCCTGCACCATCTGTGCACCACTGCCGAACGGCACCGCCTTAAACTTGATGCCGGCCTCCTTGGCGAACAACGCGAGGCCGATATGCTCAGTACCGCCGACCTGTGCCACGCCCCAGTTCAAGGCCTTATTCTTCGACGCCTTGACCAGATCTTTAAGCGTTTTGTAAGGGCTTTTGGCCGACACCATGATGAAGGTCGGGTCGTCCATGGCACGCGCCACACCGACCACGTCATCGATCGTGAGCGGCGACTTGCCGCGAGCGATCGTGTACAGATGGCTTTGCGTCAAGGCCAGCACCGTGTGCCCATCTTTTGGTTTGCCCAGGGCATATTGGTGTGCCTTCGCCCCTGAACCGCCGCGTTGGGAGTTCACAATCATGTCGACGTCGAGGTTTCGGCGCGTGCGGATCATCATCATGCGTGCGGTGGTGTCTGTTCCACCGCCGTATTTCGAATGGATGACTACCTCAACCGTGCGCGACGGGAATTCCTCTGCCAGTGCCGACGTGCCGAAAACTGCCGCAACACCCGCGATCAATATAGGATAGAGACCAAATATGTGTACTTTCTTCATTGTGTGCTCCTGTGCTGGCGGTTCTAATCGGTAGCAACGCCCCGCTCGGGCGCGGCCCTGATTGCTTCATTCTAACAGGCATTACCGGAAATTCGCCATCGACGGCACTAAGGTTAGTTGTCAAACCGCCGGCCGCATCCAGTTTCGGTGCTGTCCTTGATATGATGACGCACATACCCACGAGGGGGAACTAGTTTATGACGCTGGCACACCATTTCCGGCGCAAGCAGGAAAAAATCCCTTATGGGATCGAACGCTACAGCAAAGAAACGCGCAGGCTTTGGGGTGTGCTTGACCAACGGCT
>JAOTYM010000093.1 GCA_029861845.1 Gammaproteobacteria bacterium
GGGGGTGGGGGTGGAGCCTCGCAGAAACTTTGCAAGCCCGTGCATCTTTCACTCGAAAGGTGTCAGACGAAAAGTCCGACCGGACCGCATCCTACCACAATCGCGCGGTGCCGCCCGGCAAAGGAGGCTATCGTGAATCAGAACACTGGTAGCTTGGGATGCCCGGCCCCAGCATCAGTGGGATACTGATTTTCGGTGAGTGTACGTTGCACCGAAGACGATTTTGGTTCGGGTTATTGGCAAACGTCACTAGCGATGTCCGTTGGACGTGGGCATCCGATGTGCCTTTAAAAAGCATCGCCTCCCTGCATTCGTATTGAATTAAGATCGATCCGGTTCGGTGGCCAGCGGCGGGGCCCGGACTGGATGCGGGACTGATCGGGGCGATTGAGCACGATGTTCGAGATGATCGAGAATCCTGCCAATAACGACGAGAACTGAGGATCTGGCCTTCGACGCGATCAAGGAGGTAGGGTCCACCGGGCACTTCTTTGGTACCAGCCACACCCTGGAGCGCTACGAAACCGCGTTCTACGCGCCGTTCTTGAGTGATTGGAACAACTTCGAGACCTGGGAGGAACGTGGCAGTGTGACCACGCCTGAACGTGCCAACAAAATCTGGCAGCAGATCCTCGCCGAGTTCGAGGCCCCACCGATGGATGAAGCCATCCGCGAAGAGCTTGAGGCGTTTGTCGCGCGGCGAAAGGAAGAAGGCGGTGCCCCGACCGACTTTTGATCAGCTACCGGCTCGCTGACAGGCGCAGGCCTGCGGTAAGGGCGAGACCGTAGATAACCGCGGTGTGTTCACTGATCGGTTGGAGCGGCTTCAGCCGCGAATGGAAAAACTGCGGTGTCCGTGTGGCTTCAGACTCTCAGAGACGAGCGAAACACCGGTCCATGGCATCAGCAAAGAATTCCACATCGTCCGAGCTAATGCATAACGGCGGCACCATGCGCAGCACGCTGCGGTACGGCCCGGACTTGCTCAGAATTAGCCCCTCTTCGCGCGACAGCTCGAACACACGCGCGGTTTCTTCGGTCGCGGGCTCCTTTGAGCCGCGGTGTTTGACGAGTTCAATCGCCAGCATTAGCCCTCGACCGCGCACGTCTCCGATTACGTCGTAACGTTGGGCGAGGTTCTTTAGCGCATGCAGCATCTGCCCACCTACGACGCGGGCGTTTTCCTGCAGACCTTCTTCCTCGATCACTCGCAACACCGCCCGGCCAGCGGCGCAGGATGTGGGATTGGCGCCGTAGGTATTGAAATAGAACTTGTCGGCCAACGCCTCAGCGATTTCGCGGCGCGCGACGACCGCCGCCAGCGGAATGCCGTTGCCGATGCCCTTGGCCATGATGACGATATCGGGCACGACCCCGTGTCCCTCGAATGCCCAGAAGTGTTCACCCGTGCGCGCGAAACCGCTCTGAACCTCGTCGACCACGCAAACCCCGCCTGCGGCACGAACGCGCTCAAAGGCCCCGGCGATATAACCCGGCAGCATAGGAATAATGCCGCCATAGCCCTGTATGGGTTCGATTATTATGCCCGCAACCCGGCCCGAGGTTGAATGATGAATTGTGCGATCGATGTCGTCGAGGTAGCCCTGAGTGTCGTGCCCACACATGCCGCGATACCCGTCCGCGTTGGCGACATGATGTATCCCGCTGAGCAACGGGACATGATGGCGGAAACCGCTGATGCCGGTGAGTGATTGCGCACCAAACGTCGCACCATGATAGCCGCTGCGCAACGCGAGGAAATCGACGTTGCCGGTGTAACTGCGCGCCATCAGCAAGGCTAGATCGGCGGCCTCAGCGCCGGAATTCATGAAATGGACCACCCAGTCATCGCCTTTAGGCATCGTGGCCACCAATTCTTCGGCATAGTGGGCGGGCACTGGATGATAGAACATAGTCGTGCAGTGCGTCAGCTGCTCCACCTGATCCTTGACCGCCTGCACGATTTTTGGATGACTGTGTCCGACACTGATACACACGTTCATCCCGAGCAAATCCAGATAACGATTACCGTGTTCGTCCCACAGGTACTGTCCGCGTCCGCGTTTAAAGATCAGGGGTTTCTGATAGGGTACGAATGCACGTTGCGATGCGGAGTAGAACTTGTCGCGCCGGGCAACGATGGCGTCCGTCGACCAGTCGACATCCAGTGGAATCGCATTGGTTGTTGAGGCGTCTGGTTGTGGCTTAGTGTGTCTATTCATTTTGAAAGCCTCTATAAAATCTTGCTGAAAGAAAATCGATGCCCACTCAGACGTGGCGAAAATCAATTATCAAAGTGCGATTCCTTAGAAAGACAACCGCGGATAAAAAGATCACATAGTTCCATCGCATCGCCCAAGGTCGCCTCGTCCTTGCCGGTGGCGAGGCTATTCCACAGTCCGTCAGTAAAAATGTACAAACCAAACGCAGCGTGAGCGCTATCCAATGTGACTTGACGCTCTTTCGCTGCCATTTCAAATAACGGCTTAAGCATCTGTCGGAACCTGATACTAGCCCGTCGAATCGGCACTGCAAACACGGAGTTGTATCGACTGGCGTTAGTGAAAGCTTGCAGGGCCGCCGTTGATTGCCACGAATAAACCGGTGGCTTGAAATTCGAATGCGCTATCGATCTTATCTTTTGGATCGCAGAAAAATCGTTATCATCTGCGATCGCCTGCTTGATGGCCAGCGACTCATCGAATAAGGCATTGAGCGCCGCCAGTAGCAACTCTTCTTTGCTGGAAAAGTAATGCGCTATCAGTCCGCGCGACGCACCCGCCTGGGCACAGATGCGTTCAACAGTCGCTCCAGCAATATCGAATTCCGAGACAGCCTCAATTGCCGCCTTGAGCAAACTCTCCTTTCGATAAATCCGGTTTTCAGCCTGGGTCCGCCTGGGCGGCGCAGCAGAAATCCTCTTCTGTGCTGACAATTGATATTTGGTCAAAGCGCGATATAGGATTTTCGTTTGCTAAAATATTGGACGTTAATCATAATAATACCACTCGTCCAAAAAAATTATCAAAAATGCGCACACATACTGGCCATCACTAAGCATAGATGTCAGCTATTCATTCCAAGCAAAGTGATAGGTCGCGCCGTTCCGGCGGTGGCAGAAGCGCGCGCCACACCCAACGCCTGCAACAAAACGATCAACGCGGCGCACCCTACATCCAGCGCAAGATCGCCACCTACGACATCCTCGGCGAAGAGGGTCTGTGCCTGATCGAAGCGAATGCCGACAGGATCCTCAAGGAAATCGGTATGGAGTTTCGCGGCGACCCGGAGGTTCTGTATCTATTTCGAGATGCCGGTGCGGACGTCCAGGGAGAGCGCGTGCGCTTCGAACCCGGCATGTGTCGCAAGATCATCCAGGACACGGCGCCGTCGGAGTATACGCAACATTCGCGCAACCCGAACAACAACGTGCAAATCGGCGGCAACAACACGGTGTTTGGGCCGGTATGGGGGCCGCCCTTCATTCACAACCTCGACGAAGGACGGCGTTATGCGACGCTGGCTGATTTCCATAAGCTGGTAAAGATTCATCAGTCGATTCCGCACCTGCATCACTCCGGCGGCATTGTGTGCGAGCCGGTGGATGTGCCCGTCAACAAGCGGCATCTGGACATGCTGCTCGGACACATACGATACAGTGATCGGGCTTTTTTTGGTGCGCTGATTGGTTCGGAACGCGCACAGGATTCCGTCGACATGGCGAAAATCCTGTTCGGCGATGAATTCGTCGATCGCAACTGCGTGCTTTACGCGGTCAGCAACACCAACGCCCCGCTAGTCTTGGATTCAGCAATGTCGGGCGCGCTCAAAGTGTACGCGCGCCACAATCAGGCGGTCGCTTGCACACCGTGGACGCTGGCCGGCGCCATGAGTCCATGCACCGAGGCCGGAACACTGGGACAGGTGCTGGCGGAAGCCATGGCGACCATGACACTCACGCAGCTCGTGCGCCCCGGCGCACCCTGCCTCATGGGCAGTTTCGCCACGGCGATATCAATGCAATCCGGGGCGCCAACCTTCGGTAACCCGGAAGGCGCAAACCTCGTACTGGTCGCCGGTCAACTGGCGCGGCGGCTTGGCGTGCCCTTCCACACCGTCGGCGCGTTAACATCGTCCAAATTGCCCGACTCTCAGGCGGCACAGGAGTCCACCTTCGGATTGCTCATGGCGGTGTTGGCCGGGGCTAATTTCATTAACCACGCGAGCGGCTGGCTCGAAGGCGGTCTGGTGAGTGGATTCGAAAAAACAATCATCGACGCGGATCTGTGCGGCAAGCTGATCAAGTTCGCAGAGGGCATCGATCTGTCGGAGCGCGCCCAGGCGCTGGACGCCATCCGCGAGGTTGGACCAGGGGCGCACTTTTTGTCCAGCGAACACACGCTGGCGAACTTTAAGACCGCGTTCTACCGCTCAAACATCGCGGATAACAATTCGTTTGAACAGTGGTACGGTGACGGTGCCCTTGACGCAGCGCAACGCGCGAATGCGATCTGGAAAAAGTTGCTGGAAGACTACGAATCGCCAGCAATGGATCCAGCAAAGCTCGAAGCATTGGAAAACTACGTTGCCAAACGCAAGGCGAGCATGCCGGACATGAACTATTAGTTGTTACCCCATCTCCTCGAGCGGAGAGAGGGAGGATCGCAGCCAAATTTATCGCATGCAAAATGCCGAATCCGCAAAGGTCATTATCATCGGTGGCGGCATCATCGGACTGAGTGTTGCCTACCACCTGGGCAAGTTCGGTTGGGACGATGTACTGGTGCTTGAGCGTCATCAGCTCACCAGCGGGACCTCGTGGCACGCGGCGGGGATTGTCGGCCCGTTGCGCGCCAATCTGAATCTCACGAAGCTGGCGATGTACGCAACCCAACTGTTCGCCTCGCTCGAAAGCGAAACCGGACAGGCGACTGGCTACAAACAAACGGGCGGGATGTGGCTGGCGCAAACGCCGGATCGAATGATCGAACTTCGGCGTATCGCGGCAATGGGCGACGTTAATGGTCTGAATGTGCGCGTGCTCTCGGCGGCCGAGGCGAAAGACTCCATGCCGCTAATGCAGGTCGACGATGTCGTTGGAGCGCTGTGGGTCGACGAAGACGGACAGACCAACCCCGTCGATACCTGTCTGGCCTACGCGAAAGGTGCGAAGGCCGCGGGCGTCCGGATTCGGGAGAACACTCGGGTGAGCGACATCAACACGGCCAACGGCGCCGTTCATTCCGTCGTCACCGATGACCATGTCACGATCCGCTGCGACTATATCGTGAATTGCGCGGGTGCCTGGGCGCGGCAGATTGGCATGCTCGCTGGTGTTGCGGTGCCGCTGCAAGCGGTTGAACACATGTACATCGTGACCGAACCGATTGCGGAATTGCCGCAACCATGTCCGATATTGCGCGATCTCGAAGGACGCATTTATATCAAGGAGGATGCCGGCAAGCTCGTGCTCGGCGGCTTTGAGCCCAATGCCAAGTTGTGGTGGGCGCCTGAGGACGGTTCCGAAGGGAGCTATCTCATGTTTCCTGAAGATTGGGAGCAGTTCGAGCCGTTCATGAAGGCCGGGTTGAACAGACTGCCGATCCTCGAAAAGACGGGGATTCGACACTTCATGAATGGCCCGGAGAGCTTTACGCCCGACACAAGTCAGCTCATGGGTGAATCCCCTGAGCTTCGGAATTTTTTCGTCGCCGCAGGGTTTAACTCGATCGGCATCATGTCGTCGGCGGGTGTCGGCCGGGTGATGGCGGAGTGGATCGCAGATGGCGAGCCACCAATGGATCTGTGGACGGTCGACATCGCCCGCGCAGATCCCATGTGGAATACCAGCAGCTTCCTTGCAGCGCGAACCCCCGAAGCCGTCGCGAATCAGCTCGCTATGCACTGGCCGTACAAGCAGATGGAAACGGCACGCGATCTGCGGCGTTCACCGTTGCACGACGCGTTCGCGCAGGCGGGGGCCGTGTTCGGCGCACCGACAGGCTGGGAACGGCCGCTGTGGTTCGCGGCCGACTACAACGACAAGGAAATTCGCTACAGCTATGATGCGCAGCCCTGGTGGGGATGCGCGGAACGCGAGGTCAAAGCGGTACAAAACGGAGTCGCGTTGCTGGAGCTGTCACCGTTCACCAAGATCAGGCTCACCGGCGCCAACGCAGAATCGAGTTTGCAGCGGCTCTGCACGAGCAACGTTGCGTTGGATCCCGGGCGTCTTGTGTACACACTGATGCTCAACAAACGGGGCGGTATAGAGGCCGACATGACCGTCCGACGTGTTGCCGAAAATGAATTCTGGATGATCAGCGGCGCTGCAACGCGATGGAAGGATCAGGCCTGGATCCGAAGACTGACCGCCGATGATGACATTCAGATCTGCGATATCACCGAAGACTATGCGGTACTCGGTGTCATGGGTCCACAGTCACGCGCGTTGCTACAGTCGTGGTCCGAACTGGATATGTCCTCGGAGCGCTTTCCATTCTCCAGCGCGCGGGAGATCAAGATCAATTCCGCGCAGGTGACGGTTCAGCGTGTCAGTTTCGTCGGTGAACTGGGCTACGAGCTGTACATCCCCGCCGCGGTTGCGCGACACTGCTACGAATCGATAGTCGCCGTTGGAGAAGCGTACGGTCTCAGTCACGCTGGTCACTATTGCCTCGACGCCTGCCGAATCGAAAAAGGATTCAAACACTGGGGACACGACATCAGTTCAGAGGACTCGCCGATCGAGGCGGGTCTTTCGTTCACGGTGGACTATCATAAACACGCGGATTTTCACGGCCGCGATGCCCTGTTGAGGCAGCGTGACAAAGGTGTGGACCGGCATCTGCTGCTGTTCTCGGTCGACGGCGCACATCCCTTGCTGCTGCAGGACGAACCGATCTATCGCGTGAACGAGTTCGCCGGGCTGACGACCTCCGGTGCTCGCGGCTTTCGCACCAACCTGTCGCTATGTTTCGGCTACGTGAAAACAAACTCCGGCGAAACCCGTCAAGACTTGTTCGGTTCCACCTACGAAGTATCTGTGGCAGGCGAACGCTTTCCATTGACCGCACTAAGACAACCTCCCTATGATCCCAACGCTCTGCGAATGAGGGGTTGATGGCCAATCGTTGTTTGATCTTCGCTGATATCTGATAACCGACAACCAACAACATGCGAACTCATGCACGCGTGGTGGTGATCGGCGGTGGTATCATGGGTTGTTCCCTGCTTTACCACCTGACCAAGCTGGGGTGGAGTGACGTCGTCCTTGTCGAAAAAAACGAACTAACCGCTGGTTCGACCTGGCATGCCGCCGGGTTGTGCACCCACTTCGCGCACAATCTCACGATTATGCATATGCGCGCATACTCCGTGCGTCTGTATTCATCCATACTCGAACGGGAAACAGGGAATCCGGTCAGCTTCCATCCATGTGGCGCGCTGCGCGTGACGCGATCGGAGGATCGCATGGACGAATTCCGTCACGTGCGGGGCATTGGCCGCTTCGCTGGATTTGATTTCAATATTCTTTCGCCGACCGAGTTGAAGGAAATCTATCCGCTCACTGAGACGCACGACATCATCGGCGCCATTCACGAACCTGACGACGGTCACGTGGACCCAAGTCAGGCTACCCAGGCGCTGGCCGCGGGGGCGAGGGCGGGTGGCGCGGAGATCTATCGCGGCAATGGCGTGACCGGCATCGATCGCTCCGCCTCCGGCGAATGGACGATCAATACGAGCGATGGCGACATTAGAGCAGAACACGTCGTTAACGCCGCGGGCACCTGGGCTCACGAAATTGGCTGCATGCTGGGTCTGGAGCTACCCGTGGTGCCGATGTTGCATCAGTATCTAGTGACGGACCGGATTGCTGATGTGGCCGAACGGGATACAGAACTACCTATTATTCGAGATCCAGAAGAAAGCTGGTACGTCCGCCAGGAGCGTGACGGTGTGATCATCGGGCCGTACGAACGCGAAGGGCATCCCTGGTCGATCGATCGGGTTCCGCCGGAGTTTGGCATGGAGCTTCTGCCGCCCGATCTCGATCGCGTAGAACACATCGTCGCCGCGGCGATGGCACGCATACCCGTGCTTGCCGACGCAGGCCTAAAGACTATAGTCAACGGCCCCATCACGTTCACCCCGGACGCAGGCCCGCTGATCGGTCCGGCGTTCAATCTCGACAGGGCGTGGCTGCTCACGGGTTCCAGCATGGGTGTCATGGAAGGCGGTGGGGCCGGCAAGTTTCTCGCCGAATGGATGGTGGGCGGCGAGCCGCCCATGGATCCGCTAGCCGTGGATTCGCGGCGTTTCGGCGGTTACGCGGACCGGGATTATCGCGTGGCCAAGGCGGTCGAATGCTTCGCCAGTCAGTTCGCCATTCACTATCCGTATGAGGAGCGTCCTGCCGGCAGAGACCGGCGTCTCACACCTGTACATTCGAAACTGGCGCAGCGCGACGCCGTGTTCGGCTCGGTATATGGCTGGGAACGCCCCAACTGGTTTGGGCCCACCGATCAATCCACCGATTCGAGACTGAGCTTCCGCCGCACCAACTGGTTCACGGCCGTCGGTCGTGAGTGCCGCGCCGTGCGGGACAGTGTCGGAATCGCGGACATGAGCGTATTCGCCAAGTTCGAAGTTTCAGGGCAGGATGCGACGGCGTTCATGCAAACGCTGGGCGCCAATACGCCGCCGAAAACGATTGGTGGCGTCAGACTCATCCACGCGCTGTCGCCGTCGGGCGGCGTCTTGTCCGAATTCACCGTCACTAGAACCTGCGAGGACAGTTACTACATCACCAGCGCCGCCGCGGCCGAGCGTCACGATCACGACTTATTCCGTGCTCACACGATGCAATTCGCCGATGTGGGCGTTACGTGTGTCACCGAAAAGATCGGCGTGCTGTCCGTCATGGGCCCCGAGTCACGCGAACTACTCAGGCGCGTGAGCGAAGACGACTTCGCCAACAGCGCGTTCCCGTGGTTCACCGCGCGCGCTATCACAATCGCAGACACCACGCTCAGAGCGCTGCGAATCTCCTATGTCGGCGAACTGGGCTACGAGCTGCATCATCCCATGGACCGGCAGGAGCGGTTATTCGACACGCTCATAAAAGCGGGAGCGCGTTTCGATGTTACATTGTTCGGGGCGTTCGCCATGAACTCGATGCGGCTCGAGAAAGGGTATCGGTCCTGGGGAGTCGATTTCACCAGCGAACGAACGCCGTTCGAAGCCGGCGTCGACGGGTTGGTCAAACTGGATGACCGGAATTTCGTTGGCAAGTCCGCACTCGAAGATCACAACAACAGACCGGATCGCAAGCGTATGGTTTTGCTTGAGATCACGGGTGATGGCCCTGATCCTTTCTACGCGCACCCCGTCATGCGTCAACAAAACGTTGTCGGCACTATCACTTCCGGTGCATACGGTCACCGCACGGACAAGAAACTTGCGCTTGCCTATCTGGACGCCGACGGGGCACGTGATGGGAACGATGAGCTGACAGTGGAAATAATCGGCGAATCGTGTCCGGCGAGAATCCTCGAAGTCCCGCCCTACGATCCCGGCAACAAGCGATTGCGTGACACTGCATGACGTCTGGATCGCAGCATCCCATCGTTGCTTTGTGGTGCCATCCACGTTCAACGTCGACGGTCGTCGAGCGCATCATGCGCGAACGCGGCGACTTCACGTGCCTGCACGAGCCATTCATGTATTACTACTACGTACACCTCGCGGTGAAAACGATGCCGCACTTTGACGCGGACCCAAGCCGACCGGCGGCGTTCGACGACGTCATTGCTCATGTGTTTGGAAAAGCGCAATTCAGTCCCGTCTTCTTCAAAGACATGAGCTACTACGTAGTCCCGACGATATTCCAACACGAGGCGCTGGCGCGGCGTCTCACTCATGTCTTCTTGATTCGCGATCCACGCAAATCTATGGTCTCCTACTACAAGCTCGACCGGGATCTGCGGCTGGATGAGATTGGACTAGAGGCTCAATGGCGTCATGTCCAATGGCTAAATGCGAACAGCGACGAGCCGCCCATGGTCATCGAAGCCGAGGCAATCCAGCGTAATCCGAAGGGGGTCATGGGATTGATGTGGGAGGCGCTCGGATTGTCGTTCATCGAACATGCGTTTGAGTGGGATGCGGAAAATGCGCCCGATGAATGGCAACAGGTTGCCGGCTGGCACCAAACCGCGGCAAACAGCCGGCGGATTGAACCGACTCCGGAGGAAGACGAAGCGACCATTCGATCCGCGTTCGACAAGGCTGCCGCAGACGCGCCTTACCTACGAGACCATCTCGATCATCACTGGCCGTTCTACCAGCGCCTGAAAGAGCTGGCGTCGCGCGACTAGTATTTCTCTTACTCAATTCGCTGAAAGAGCGCAGAGAATTGATGATCGATCAAAATGCGGTCGAGGCGTATTAGATAGTCTCCCTTATGAACAGCGACCGTAACGCTGCATTATCTCTACGAGTTGTTGATGATTGATCGCTTGGCAAACTTTCCCGGTGGACGCAAGGTTGTCATGTCGTCTGCCCCAACCAACGCATTCAGCACAGCGTCCTCCGCTGCCTCCACTGCACTGAGGTATATAAGGTCAAACACTTCATCGTTCAAATATTCAAACTGAAGACGCTTAGGGGAAAACTGCATCAACGGATTTTCGTTTGCAACCGAGAAGGCAAGAAATATATCTCCCGAGTTATTGCCACCGGGAGAACCACTTCAGTTGTTTGGCCCAGGGACACCGGAGATGTGGAGGCCCAGATCACGGGCTCTTGGTTTTTTCATGAGGTAACAATCTCCAACTTGGTCTTCTTATCGCGCCGCCCGTGATCGAAAGTAAAGACCTGAAGATGCAACGACTAGGGAGAAAAGGATCATTAGAGAAGCGATAGCGTTTATCTCGGGTTTGATACCCCGCCTGAGCATGCCGTATATAAATACCGGCAAGGTGGTGGAATCGACACCAGCGATGAAGTAGGTGATCACCAGATCATCCATCGAAATAATAAAAGCGAGTAACGCGCCACCGACTACTCCAGGCGTAATCAGCGGCAAGGTTACACGACGAAAAGTAACGAATCGGTTTGCGCCGAGATCAGCCGACGCTTCCTCAAAAGTCTGATCCATTCCGGCAAGTCGCGCACTGACGACAATAAACACGTAGCTGCCGAGAAATGTGCAATGGCCAATAATAATGGTGATTAATCCCAGTTCGCCCCCTAATGTGACAAAGTAAATCAATAAAGCCAAGCCCAACACGATGTCGGGGATAATCATTGGCATAAACACCAGTACACGATAGAACGTTTTGAATCGAAAACGGAAGCGTGCCATCGCTAACGCCGTCATCGTTCCAATGACAGTTGAGATGGTTGTCGTCGTACACGCGACAATCAGACTGTTTTTCACCGCTGCTTTTAATTGGTCAGTTGACTCCACGTATAGCGCTTGCTCCGTCAACTTATTCGATAGACCGAATATTGACCGATACCAGTCAAAAGTGAATTCTTGCCAGGCCATCATGTTTACCGGATTCGAGTTAAACGAATAGACAAACACAATAACCATCGGTGCGTAGACGAAAGCAAAGAAAACCAATCCATAACATAGGAGTGTTCTCTGACTCAACCCTCTTACCAATCCGCCCATCCATCCCAACATAGACTAGAATTCTCTTCCTTCTGACATTGTCTCGCTTCGTGTTACTACCGAAACGTAGATTAGAAGAAAAATAAGAACGGCCACCATGATCATCATGGCCAATGCAGAACCGAACGGCCAATTTCGAGCCTGTAGAAATTGTTGCTCTACCAGATTCCCGATCATTAAGACCTTTGCGCCACCGAGTAGATCCGGCACAATAAAATTCCCAAGACTCGGAATAAAAACAATTATCGAGCCACCAATGATGCCCGGCAAAGATAACGGCAATGTCACTCTCAAGAATGTTTTTAGTCGACTAGCTCCTAAATCACTCGACGCTTCGATAAGTGATCGATCAAGTTTCTCCAGGCTGGCATAAAGCGGAAGGAACATAAATGGAATAAAGATATATATCATTCCGAGAATAACGGCCCCCTCCGTATAAAGCATGTCAAAGGGTCTTTCAATCAGTCCCATCGATATCAAGGTTTGATTGATAAATCCGGAGGGTTTGAGAATTATTACCCACGCAAACAAACGTACCACTAGACTGGCAAAGAACGGCAACGTTATCAGAAACAGACATAGTGTCTTCCAGCGATCATCTAAACGACTCACCCAAAATGCTGCAGGAAAGCAAATCAGCAACGCACCGAGAACCGTCGTCAGTGCAAGCCGAAATGATCGAGCGAAAATTTGCAGATAAACAAGATCAAATTCCTCGAACTCACCATCAGCCCAACCCAGGATTCGGCCAAAATTGTGATGGTAATAGTTCCATTCCACGCCGCCATACAAGCCCGGTTCGAGAAAGGCATAGACCAACATAATGGAAAGCGGCGCAAGAAAGAAGACACCGAGAAACAGCGTAATAGGTGACAACAGGCCGACAAGGCGCCATCTTTTTCGATCAAGCGTCGTCAGGCGAGGGATCATTGGCGTTCTCGGACATTGGTAACAGCCGCGGTGCGTGGGGCCGATAAGTGAAGCGAACAACGTCGCCTTCTCCCAGGCGCGAAGCCAAAGTTCGCGATGGATCCCTAATTGTCGCTTTTAAGGTTTCCCCTGTCGTTGTCGACCCAACTATCTGAAAGTCCGTGCCCACAAAGACCGTTTGCGCAATTCTTACTTCCAACACCGCAGCGCCAGACTTTGTTTCATTTGGGGAATCCAGCAACTCGAAATCCTCGGGCCGAATTAGCACCGCGGCCTTGTCACCATTGTTTATACCGGGTAAGAGATCGTGTATCACAATGTTGATACCGCTGTCAGTTCGCAACGTTCCAACATCGCCATCCCGTGTGAAAGTACCGGAAAACAAGTTTCCTTCACCAACGAATTGGGCCACAAATATGGACACTGGTGAATCGTATATAGTCGTCGGTGTTCCAATCTGCTGGATGCCGCCGCGGTCCAAAACCACGATTCGATCGGACATCGTAAGGGCTTCTTCCTGGTCATGGGTCACAAACACAAACGCAATTCCGAGTTCATGTTGGATGTTCTTTAGTTCGAGTTGCATCGCTTGACGAAGCTTGCGATCCAAAGCCGACAACGGCTCGTCTAGCAGCAACAATTTCGGACGGTTTATAATCGCCCGGGCGAGTGCTACGCGCTGTTGTTGGCCACCGGAAAGCTGCTTGGGCCGCCGGCGTTCAAAACCGACCAAACCAACCAATTCCAACACCTCGTCCACTCGTTGATTTCGCTCAGGCTTTGCACACCCAGTGACATCCAATCCGTATCCAATGTTGTCACCTACTGACAGATGAGGAAACAGCGCGTAGTTTTGAAACACAGTGTTCACCGGGCGACGATGTGGCGGAACGTGGGTCATCAATTGGTTATCGATGACGATGGTGCCGGAATCAAGATCCTCGAAACCACTGATGGCACGAAGCAAAGTCGTCTTGCCACATCCTGACGGTCCCAGCAGAGTGACGAACTCTTTATCGTTTACATTGAACGATATCGCGTCAAGCGCAGTTATGACACCGCCTTCAGGCGCCGCAAACCGCTTAGTCGCATCCGCGATGACGACCAGACTTGACTCGTTCAAACCTTACCTAAACCGCAAATTGCGAGAATCAGAAAACACGGAAGCCGCGTTGGGGGCGCGACTTCCATGTTCTTTGTGTTTCTACTGAGTTCGAATCTTCGTCCAGACTCTGTCGTATTTTTTTAGGTCTGCACCCAAATCCTCAAAAATTTGCAGCTTAGCCATTACATCGGGAGGCGGATTCATGCCCGGGTTGTTTCTGAGATTATCGGGTAACAAAGCGCGCGCCGCTTTGTTCGGTGTTCCGTTCATCTGTTGCTCAACATTTAGTGCCGGCATCTCCGGCTGCAAATAGAACTCCATGAACAGCTTTGCATTCTCCTTGTTCGGCGCTGTTTTCAGTACACAGATATCCTCCTGGTACATGGTTGCGCCCTCCTTAGGAATCACGTAACCCATCTCATCCGGGTTCTGCAATACCGTATACATAGCACCCACGTACCAATGCGATGCGGCAACATCACCTGATTGGACTAGTGGGATAACGTCATAGGTAAAAGCAGAAATCTTGTCCTTTCTATCAAGAATGAACTGCTGCGCCGCCTTTAATTCTTCGGGATCACGACTATTGACCGAATGACCGTTCATAATCAAGCCGACACCGATAGTTTCTCGCAAATCATCAAGCATCGTAATTTTTTCACCGTATTTGTCCGGAATAGCAAAGAAGTCTTCCCAACTGGTTATTTCCGGAACCTTCGTTTTGTTATAAACAATGCCAACCGTTCCCCATGCATAAGGTAGGCACCAGGAGCTCTCCGGATCAGTATTAGCGCGTATGAAGTCCGGCTCGATATTCTCAAACCCGGAGCTCTTGTTAATATTGCTTTCCCACAATAGATCAAGTTTATGCATAATATCGTGCATATGGACTGACGGGAACACGATGTCGTAGCCGGTCGCACCTGCCTGAATCTTGGCCAACATCTCTTCGTTTGTACCATAGGTGTCCAACGTGACTTTTACATCGTGTTCTTGCTCAAAACGAGTGAGCACTTCCGGATTGATATAATCACCCCAGTTATAAACATTGAGCTCTCCTGCCGCCTGAACCGCAGTCATCATTGCACAGGACAATACAAATGTGGATGTTGTGATAACAAAAGTAGGTATAAGTCTCATGGTTTTCTCCGACCTCCTTCGGTGATCGAGTTGCAGAGTGCCTTTACATTTTCGCGATGTGATTCTCAATAGCTACTTTATTGGTACCTAGCCAGCGCAGTAGTCATTATTGCTCATTTTCCCACGCTTTAAAAACCGGTTTAATCTCAACGGTTTTCGTATAGCAAAGACTGGTGCTCGAACAAGCACTATTCGCTGGGGGTGTTGACATGGTGTGCTCCTACTCGATCACTATCAAAGAGTAAGCGATGTCGGGGGTCGCGAGTTTGGCGTGGTCATCGGCGAACAACAGCGACTCAATCATAAAGTACTGTCCAACATGGCGAGGAAGAAACACTTGGGACTCGTGGTTCACAGCGGTGCCCGGCTCGAAGACACGATCCGCATTCTTCTCCGATAGTGGGTCGTAAACAAAATTGCCGACCCAGTCGGAGAAGAACGCAATCCCCATTTCGTAGCCGCCTATCCACCCGCGGCTGTCCCAAAGTCCTTGTTCATCATAGTAACGTTTGACCCGTTCATTGAACTCGCGCACTGGGAGATTCGG
>JAOTYM010000213.1 GCA_029861845.1 Gammaproteobacteria bacterium
GGCATTATCATTAGCACTCGCTTTAAGCGAGTGCTAACAAAATCCCAAAAGTTGGTGGCCCCACTTGAAATTCGTGATGGTGGGCCCGAAAAAAGGCGGTCTCTAGGCCCGCTACGCGCGATAGGCCTTCAGACTAAACAGTTTCAACACAAAGGTAAGAAATCGGAGGAATTTACTAATGAGTACCGCAGCCCTCAAGAAAGGACCATCTACCGTGAATATTCGCCCCCTGCACGACCGCGTGGTCGTACGTCGCCTGGATGAGGACACCAAGTCCCCCGGCGGCATCGTGATTCCAGATACCGCCAAAGAAAAGCCGATTCAAGGCGAAGTGGTCGCTGTCGGTAATGGCAAGATCCTCGATAACGGCGATACCCGTCCGCTCGATGTGAAACCTGGAGATAAGGTTCTGTTCGGCAAATATTCTGGGACCGAAGTGAAGCTCGGTAGTGAAGAGCTACTCGTGATGCGCGAAGAAGACATCATGGGTGTGGTCGAAGGTTAATCATTCAAGTTACTCAAAGTTTTAGGAGAGCAAGAACATGGCAGCTAAAGAGGTAGTATTCGGTGAACGTGCCCGCAGCCGTATGTTGAAGGGCGTCAATATCCTGTCCGACGCGGTCAAGGTGACCCTCGGCCCCAAGGGCCGCAATGTCGTTCTGGACAAATCTTTTGGTGCGCCGACCATCACCAAAGACGGTGTATCGGTGGCAAAGGAGTTAGAGCTTAAGGACAAGTACGAGAACATGGGCGCGCAGATGGTGAAAGAGGTTGCGTCCAAGACTTCAGACGTGGCCGGTGACGGCACCACGACGGCGACGGTGCTCGCACAGTCGATGCTAACCGAGGGCCTCAAGTCGGTAGCCGCGGGCATGAACCCGATGGATCTCAAGCGTGGTCTGGATAAGGGAGTGAGTGCTTGTGTCGACGAGCTCAAGAAACTGTCACGGGATTGTTCTGATCACAAGGAGATCGCCCAGGTGGGTACCATCTCCGCCAACTCCGATGAGTCCATCGGTAATGTCATCGCCGAGGCCATGGACAAGGTCGGCAAAGAAGGTGTGATCACCGTCGAGGAGGGCTCGGGGCTCGAGAACGAGCTCGATATCGTCGAAGGTATGCAGTTCGACCGTGGCTACCTATCTCCGTACTTCATCAACAAGCAGGATACGATGTCCGTCGAGCTCGAGGATCCCTATATCTTGATCCACGACAAGAAGATCTCCAATATCCGTGACCTGTTGCCAGTGCTAGAGGCGGTCGCCAAAACCAGCCGCCCGTTGTTGATCGTTTCTGAAGACGTGGAAGGGGAAGCGCTGGCGACGCTAGTCGTGAACAACATTCGTGGCATCCTCAAGGTCGCCGCCGTCAAGGCGCCTGGATTCGGTGATCGACGCAAGGCCATGTTGCAAGATGTTGCTATCTTGACCGGCGGCACGGTGATTTCCGATGAGGTCGGTTTGAGCCTGGAGACCACCACCGTGGATTCCCTTGGCCAGGCCAAGCGCGTGCAGATTACCAAGGAAAACACCACCCTTATCGATGGCGCTGGCAAGAAGTCCGAGATCGAAGGCCGGGTCAACCAGATCCGCGCCCAGATCGAAGAGGCCACATCAGACTACGACAAGGAAAAGATGCAAGAGCGTGTCGCCAAGTTGGCCGGTGGCGTTGCCGTGATCAAAGTTGGTGCAGCCACCGAAGTCGAAATGAAGGAAAAGAAGGCGCGCGTGGAAGACGCGCTCCATGCAACGCGCGCCGCGGTTGAAGAAGGCGTGGTACCCGGCGGCGGTGTCGCGCTTGTGCGCGCATTCAATGCGCTCGGTAACTTGACCGGCGACAACCACGACCAGACTGTCGGTGTCAATATCGCCCGGCGTGCCATGCAGGAGCCACTGCGTCAAATCGCCGTTAACGCCGGAGCCGAGGGCTCCGTCGTGTATCACCAAGTGGCCGAGGAGAAGGGTAACTACGGCTACAACGCCGCTACCGGTGAATATGGTGACATGATGAAGATGGGCATCTTGGACCCCACCAAGGTCGTTCGCATCGCCTTACAGAACGCGGCGAGCATCGCCGGCCTTATGATCACTACCGAGGCCATGGTGGCTGAAATACCTAAGGAAGAAGAAAAGATGCCGGGTGCTGGTGGCATGGGTGACATGGGTGGCATGGGTGGCATGATGTAGTCGGTCGTGCACCGTGGCAGTCAAAAAGCCCCGCACCTGCGGGGCTTTTTTCGCTTACCGAATACCGAGGGGACCGATCACTCGGCCGTTTTACGGGCCAGCATGACGCCGTCGCGCACAGTCAGCAGCACGTTTTCTATCCGCGGATCATCCTGCACCGCCTTGTTAAAGGCGATCAAGGCATGGTCGGATTCCTGTTTCGGTGCCAGCACGCTGCCCGACCACAGTGCGTTATCCGCCACTAGCAGCCCCCCGGTTTTCATCCGTGGCAGCACGAGGTCGTAATACGCGCTGTAGTTTTTCTTATCGGCATCGATGAAAACCAAATCAAAGGCGGGGTTTGGCGGTAAGGATCTCAAGGTATCTAGCGCCCGTCCGAGGCGAATCGTTATCTTGCGGCCGTGGGGACTGCGGTCGAAAAACGCCTGCGCGATCCTCGACGTCTCTGGATCTCTGTCGCAGGTAATGAGCTCACCATCTTGCGGCAGCGCCTCGGCCATGGTCAGGGTCGAATAGCCGGTATAGAGGCCGATCTCGAGGATCCGACGCGCACCCGTGAGTTTTACCAACATCCTCAAGAGCCCGCCTTCAAGACGACCGATCAGCATCTGCGGGTCGGCGCAGTGAGCGCGCGTATATTGCTCAAGCTCCACTAGCAACGGCGTGGGCGCGGTGCTGTGATTGACCGCGTAGTCTTCAATGGCTCTGGGGACAATGGTTTTCATGGCGGCTTATTCTGCTCCTTAAATTGAGAATTGAGGCCAAGATCATTATACCTGCGTCTAGTTGAGGTATTCATGGCAACATTCGCAAGAGAGCCTTACTATCAATGTTAATGAACAGATTACTCAAACGGGAAGTTCCTGTTGTTGTCTATGACTGAGTCAGTGCAATCCAGTTTTGTTCGGGCCCTCGAAGATATACCAGAACCCTTACGACAGGCGGTGGAATCACATTGGCAACGCTTCTGCGCGGCCACCGATTATAGTTGGCGTGGCAGCAATGCACGTAATTGTTTGCGCACTCTGCCGCGCGTGTGGGCTTGCAGCGAATTCGTTGCCCGCAGTTGCAATCAGTATCCCCAGCTACTGACCGAGCTCATCGATAGCAGTGATCTGCAGACCACGTACGCACCGGATGCGCTGATGACGCGAATAAGTGCGCGTACTGAATCGCTAGAGAACGAATCGAGTCTTAAGCAAGTTTTGCGGGCTTTTCGCCGACGCGAGCTCTTGCGCATCGCTTGGCGAGATCTGGCAGGCTGGGCACCGCTTTCGGAAAGCATGGCCGATTTGTCGGCACTTGCCGATGCCTGTATCGACTCGGCGCTGAGTTGGCTTTATCTGGCTGCGGAAGAAAAGTATGGGACACCAATAGGTGCACACAGCGGTGAGCCAACATGCATGGCGGTACTGGGTTTAGGAAAGCTTGGTGGACGCGAACTCAACTTCTCCTCCGATGTCGATTTGATGTTTGCCTATAGCGAACCAGGAGCGACAACTGGTACGCACGCTTTTAGCAATCACCAGTTCTTTCTTTATCTGGGGCAACGGCTTATCAATGTTGTGAGCGAGCCGACCGAGGATGGAATCGTTTTTCGAGTGGACATGCGGTTGCGACCTAACGGCAATAGTGGCCCGCTGGCGCTTAGTTTTGAAGCCTTGGAGCACTACTACCAATCCCACGGCCGCGAATGGGAACGTTATGCGCTGATTAAAGCGCGGGTAGCAGCCGGCGATCGACGAGCGGGCGATGAGCTATTGGTTCGTTTACAACCATTTGTTTACCGCAAGTATCTGGACTACGGAGCCATAGAGGCGATCCGCGAAATGAAGGCCATGATTAACCGCGAGTTGCGGCGTAAAGGTATGCCAGACAACATCAAGCTCGGACCCGGCGGGATCAGAGAGATCGAATTCATTGGCCAAGCGTTT